>CAYRCM010000020.1:0-49459 GCA_964422715.1 uncultured Myxococcales bacterium
CGGGCGCGGGAGCCGCGCCGGTCGGCCGCGGTCGGTTCGCGGTAGAGGCCACCGCGGGCGGCCGGCGGCGCGCCGTCGGCCGCGGCCAGCGAAACGACGGCCGTGGCGGGCCGGGCGCCCTTGTCGAGGTGCACCGCCAGGGTGTCGGGGGATTCGGGCAGACTTTCGACGCGAAGTCGCAAACATCCCGAAAGGGTTGTGAAATCGCCCAACGGACCGGGGGCCAGCACGACGGCTGTGCCGCGTTGCCGGGCCGCCGTGCGCAACCGCGCCAGGACCGGTGGGGCCGGGGGCGGCAGACCGTCGAGCACCACGAGCGCGAAGACCCCGCTGCTGACGAGCAGATGGGCCGCATACGGGGCTGCGGCGGGTTCGCGCGGGCGCACGACGAGCAGCCGTTCGGGATGGGCCGTGAGCCAGTCGCCGGCGCGCAGAGTGCACGTGGCGTCGAGCAGCGCCACGGCGTGGCCGCGGGCCACCGTGTGCCGCACGAGGGCGGCGAGCACGCTCGTGGCCCCGGCCCCGGGCGGGGCCGAAAGTTGCAGCAGGCGGCCGCGCGGCAGGCCCCCGTCGGGCAACAGGCGGTCGAGGGCCTGAAAGCCCGTGACCTGAACCGCGTCGGGGGCGAGCGGCCGTACGAGCTCGGGAAAACGCGCGCGCAACCCGGCCACGAGCGTCGCGGCGGCGGCGCGCGGGCCAGGCGCGACCGGCGGCGCCGCGCGGCCGGCGGGCGGGGCCGGCAACGCCGGGGGGACGGGCAGGGCGGCAAACGGCGCGAGCGCGCGGGACATAGAAAGGCTCTCTCCAAAACGGCCTCGGGCCGTGGACGTTCGGGCGCCTCGGACGCTGCGGGGGAGCGCCGCGGGCCGGCTACCTGTTCAGGTGTTCAGTATCACGTCCGGTGGGCGCCGTCAATTTCGCTGGCTTGCGCGGCGTTCTCAGCGGTCGGATTCAGGCAGAGCGTCCACAAATTCGAGCAGTTGCAGGGGGCGTTCGAGCAACGCGTGCGCGCCGGCCGCGCGCAGTTCGGCCGCTTCGCGAAAGCCCCAGAGCGCCCCGAGCGGCCGCATGCCGGCCGCGTGCGCCGTGCGCATGTCGGTGGCCGTATCGCCGAGATAGAGCCAGGCGGCGGGCGGGATGGCGAGCGTTTGGGCGAGGAAGAGGGCGCCGTACGGGTCGGGCTTGGGCGGCACCCCCGGCCGGATGCCGAGCACCGCCGCGAAGCGTTCGCGCGGCAGGAACTGCGCGACGGTCGCCTGCACGAAGTCGTCGGGTTTGTTCGAAAACACCGCCAGCGTGAAGCCGCGCGCGGCGAGTCCCGCGAGCAGCTCGGCGACGCCGGGGTAGGGGCCCGTCGCATCGGCGTAGTGCAGTGCGTACTCGGCGCGCATCTCGGCCACGACGGCGGCCACGGTGTCGGCCGAGCGCTCGGCCTCGGGCAGCACGCGGCGCGCGAGTTCGGCGATACCGTCGCCGACGAAATAGCGGTAGGCCGCGGGCGCGTGCTGCGGCAGGCCGCGTCGCCGCAACACGGCGTTCATCGACTGCGCGAGGTCGTGGAGCGTGTCGAGCAGCGTGCCGTCGAGGTCGAAGAGCAACGCCCGATAGCGCGGCATGGCCAAACTTCCTGGCGCCTACAGTGCGTACAACAGGCTGTATTTGTTGGTCAAGTGCTGGAGCAGGCAGCGGGGCTCGGGCGCACTCCCCGTCACCTCGCACACGAGTGTGCGCGGCGCGTACGTGGCCCCGAGCGCGTGGACGTGCGTGCGCAGCCAGCCCGTGAGCGGCGCGAAATCGCCGCGGGCAAAGGCTTCTTCCTGGGGCCCGAGGGCCCGTTCGGCGGCGGCAAAGAGCTGGGCCGCGTAGACGTTGCCGAGCGTGTAGGTCGGGAAGTAGCCGATGAGGCCGGCCGACCAGTGCACGTCCTGCAGCGCACCGAGCCCCACGTCGGGCGGCTCGATGCCGCAGAGCGCGTGCATGCGTTCGTTCCAGGCCGCGGGCACGTCGGCCGCCCGCAAGTCGGCGCGCAAGAGCGCCCGTTCGAGCTCGAAGCGCAGCAGAATGTGCAGGTTGTACGTGACCTCGTCGGCTTCGACGCGAATGAGCGAGGGGCTCACGGCGTTGACGGCCCGCAGGAAGCCCGCGAGGTCGACGCCCGCCAAGGTCGGGAACGCCTGCATGGCGCGCGGCAACGCCCAGCGCCAGAACCCCGGCGAGCGGCCGACGAGGTTTTCGTAGAGTCGCGACTGCGATTCGTGCACCCCGAGCGAGGCCGGCTGGCCGCGCGGTGTGCCCCAGTGCGCCGCCGGCAGACCCTGTTCGTAGAGCGCGTGGCCCGTCTCGTGGAGGGTGCCGAACAGCGCCCCGGTCAACCCGTCCTCGGTGTAGCGGGTCGTGAACCGCACGTCGCCCGGGCCGATGCCGGCCGTAAACGGGTGCGCCGACACGTCGAGCCGGCCCGCCGCGAAGTCGAAGCCGAGCGCCGCGGCCACGGTGCGCCCGAAGCGTTCCTGGTCGGCCGCCGGAAAGTGGCCGACGAGCAGCATCGGGTCGGGCTGCCGCGGGCTGGCCGCGATGCGCTGCACGAGCTCGGTGAGCGGACCCGCGAGCGCATCGAAGAGCGCCGCCACCGAGCGCGTGGTCTCGCCCGGCTCGAATTCGTCGAGCAGCGCGTCGTAGGCTTCTTCGGGGTAGCCGAGGCAGTCGGCCTTCTCGCGCAACAGCCCGAGGATGCGTTCGAGGACCGGGGCAAAGGCCGCCCAGTCGTTGTCGGGGCGCGCGCGCTCCCACACGGCCTCGCCCTGCGAGGTGGCGCGGGCCATTTCCTCGGCGAGCCGTTCGGGGATGCGGACGGCGCGCTCGTACGCCCGACGCCATTCGCGCGCGTTGACCGCCTCCGGGCTCGTCGGCTCGGCCAGCAGCGCGCTGCCTTCGAGGTCGGCCAGACATTCGCCGATGCGCGGGTCGGTGTCGCGCCGGTGCAGCAGCCGCGCCAGCACCGCGAACTGCTCGGCGCGGTGCGCCTGGCCGGCCGGCGGCAGGTAGGTGCGCTGGTCCCAGCCGAGCAGATCGCCCGCCGAGCCGAGCGTGCGCGTTTCGATGCTGTGCGCGCGCAGCCACGCGTAGGCCGTTGCCGCCTTCTGACTCATCGGGACATCCGTTTCCAGGGGGCGGCCCCCCCGGCTCCCTCCACAAAGGCCGAATCATACTCCCGTTGCATGCCTGGCACGCAATGAGGCTTGACCCGGCCTGGGGCGTCGGCTACGCCTGGACGCCTGCGGCCTTGTCCCGCGCCGCCCGGAGCGTTGCCGATGCCCGCCCCCGAACGCGCGCCCGCCGTCGTCGTGCCCGCCGCCCCCGCGGGCGAACGCGCGCTCGTGCGCGCCGCGCCCGGTCGGCTCGCTGTCGGCACATCGGGCTACGCCTACCCCGAGTGGGTGACGGCGGGGGTCTATCCGCCCGGCACACGGCCCGCGCGCATGCTGCGGCGCTACGCCGAGCGCTTCCCCATCGTGGAACTGAACCACACTTTCTACAGTCTGCCGCGCGCCGAGGCGCTCGCCCGCCGGCTCGCCGAAACCCCGCCCACGCTGCGTTTCACGGCCAAACTCACGCGCCTGCTCACCCACGAGACGGGCCGCCTGCCGGCTCCGACGGCGCTCGCCGCCTACCGCGCCGGCATCTTGCCGCTTCTCACGGCACGGCGCCTCGTCGCGGTGCTCGTGCAACTGCCCCCGGCGTTTGGCCGCAACCCGCGCGCGCGCCGCTACCTGGCCGCGCTGCTCGAAGCGCTAGCCGACTTGCCGCTCGCCGTCGAATTCCGCAACGCCGAGTGGGCCACCGAAACGGTCTACGACGAACTCGCGCGGCGCCGCGTGACGCTGGTCACCGTCGACGAGCCGGCGCTGCCGGGCCTCTTCCCGACGGTGCCGCGGGTCACGAACCCGGCGCTCGTCTACGTGCGCCTGCACGGCCGCAACGCGGCCGGCTGGCGTTCGGGCGATGCCCGCCGCAAGTTCGACTACGACTACAGCGCAGCGGAGCTGCAAGCCTTCCTCGACAGCGTCGTGCGTCCCATGCTGGCCGAGGCCGACGAGGCGCTGGTCTTCTTCAACAACCATGTGTTCGGTCAGGCGCCGCGCAATGCCGAACTGTTCGGCCGGCTGCTCCGTGACGCCGGTCTGCCGCCCGTTGCCCCGCCCGCGCCGGACGCGCTCCCCGCCGGCGACCCGCGGCTGCCCGAGTTGCCGCTCTGACGCGACCGGCGCCACCGGCCGGCGGGTGGCGTTTCCCCGCGCTCTGCGCCGCGGTACAATGCCGGCGCTTCGTCGCCAGATCCGGGCATCGCATGCGGAGCCCGCCGCAAAGGAGTTGCGCCATGACCGCCATCCGTTCCCGTCTTCCGAGTCTTCTGGCCGCCACGTTGGGTCTCGCTCTGACGCTGGCCCTCCCCCTGGCCGCGCGCGCCGCCGCCCGCAGCTGCGAGTGCTACGGCACGGGCGACGTCAACGCCGACGGCCGCTACACGGCCGGCGACTCGCAGTTGGCCTTCGCCATCGCGCTCGGCGCGCTCACCCCCACCCCCGACGAGTTTTGCCGCGCCGATTGCACGGGCAACGGCGCGATCACGGCCGCCGACGCCCAGCGCATCTTCGCCACGGTGCTCGGCCAGGGGGCTTGTCCCTACGCGCTCGCCGACGGCCGTTGCTGCGAAAACGCGCAGCACTGCGCGAGCGGCCACTGCCAGAACGGCTACTGCTGTGCCGCGGGCGAATGCTGCACGAGCGACGCCGACTGCCTCGGCACGTGCGACCTCGAAACCCACCAGTGCATCTTCACGTGGGGCCCGGCGAGCTTCGTGAACAGCCTGTATCTGCCCTACAACGAGGGTGACGAGCCCTGCTGCTTCGACTTCACGGGCGACGGCGAAATCGACAACGGGGTGGCCAACATCATCGCCATGCTCGGTGGCATGATTGGCGGCGACATCAACGAGGAAATCCGCTTTGCCATCGAGAGCGGGAACCTCGTCGACCTCCTCGAATTCATCGGGGTTGCCGACTGGGCCGACACCCCGTCCTTCACGCTCAACAGCTACACGGGGTTCGATGCCTACGGCGACTTCTCCGACAACCTCGACCCCGTGTTCGGCGGCAGTTTTCTCCTCGATCCCCGCGCGTTCGACGAAGAGGGCCGACCGCTCTCGCACTTCGCCGCAGCGTCCATTTCGGCGGGGCTCGTCGAGGCCGGCCCTGGCGACTTCATCGTCGAGCTGCCGTTGCTCGGCGGTGCGCCGGTGCGCGCGGTCATGCAGGGTACGCTCATCGAGGCCCGCGTGTCGGCTGTGGCCGAGCGCCCCTACGTGAGCCTCGCGGACGGGCGCCTCGGCGGCTACTTCCACGAGAAGATGCTCTTCGACGCGGCCAACGCCTACGTCTGGATGAGCTGCTCCTGCCTCGGGCTCGGCAACGATCCCCTCATGGACTACGCGACGCACACCTGCGCCTCCGACGGCTCGCCCGAGCAGTGCACGAGCGAAGAAGAAGAGGTCTGCGGGCAGCTCTACTACTACTGCCCCATGATGATGCCGTTCATCTCCATGGTGCTCGACGTCGACGCCGACGGCGACGGGGCCTACGACAGCATTTCGGTCGGCCTGACGTTCAGCGGCATTCCCGCCCTCATCGAAGGCGTCGTCGAGTAGCCCGCGGCCCATCCACGATCCGCCCGCCCGGCCCTTCCCGCGGCCGGCCCCTTCCGCTACCCTGCACCGCAACCCGCCGGCCGGCCCGCCGACGCGCGATTCCTGGGCCCGCCCGCACGGAAAGGACGTCCCATGTCCGCGTTCACCTCCGGGCCGCCCGCCGCCGCCCCCGCCGCGCCCCCGCGTTCGGGTTGGCGCTTTCCGGGCTTCTTCTGGGGCGCCAACGCCGCCGAGCTCTTCGAGCGCGCCGCCTACTACGGCGTCTTCATCGGGCTCGTGGTCTATCTCTCGCAGAACTACGGCTTCACCGACGTCGAGGCCGGCTACGTGGCCGCCTACTTCTCGTCGTTCATCTCGCTCATGCCCACGTTCTGCGGCGCCTGGGCCGACCGCATGGGCTTTCGCGGGGCGCTCGCGCTCGCGTTCGGGCTGCTCGCTGCCGGCTACCTCATGCTCGGCGGGTTCGGGGTGCCGGGCGCCATGGATGCCCTCGGCAGCGGCGGCGTGCGGGCCGGAGCCGTCGGCGGCCTGACGGTCATTCTCCTCGGCGGGGCCTTCGTCAAGGCCGTGATTTCGGGCACGGTGGCGAAGAGTTCCACCGAGGCCACCCGGGCACGCGCCTTCTCGATCTTCTATCAGGTGGTCAACATCGGGTCGTTTCTCGGCAAGACCGCCGCCGCGCCGCTGCGCCAGGAACTGGGCCTCGAATACGTGAGCTTCTTCTCGGCCGCGCTGGCGTTGGGCGGCCTTTTCACGGTGCTGCTCTTCTATCGCGGGGTTCCGGCGCCGGCGACGCGCAAGACCACCCTCGAAGTCGTCCAGGCGCTCGGCCGCGTGCTGAAAAACGGCCGCTTCCTCGGGCTCATCCTCATCGTCGCCGGCTTCTGGACCATCCAGGGGCAGCTCTATGCGGCCATGCCGAAGTACGTGCTGCGCACGGTCGGCCCCGAGGCCCGGCCCGAGTGGCTCGCGAACGTCAACCCGCTCATGGTCGTGCTGCTCGTCGTGCCCATCACGCACCTCGCGCGCCGGCTCAAGCCCGTCACCAGCATGGCCATTGCCCTCGCGCTCATTCCGTTTTCGGCGCTCACCGTGGCGTTTGCGCCTTGGCTACGCGAGGTTGCCGGAAGCGAGATCGTCCTGTTCGGGGCGGCCTTCCACCCCGTCACGGTGACGCTCATCGTCGGCATCGCGCTCCAGGGCATCGCCGAGTGCTTCCTCTCGCCGCGCTACCTCGAATTCGCCTCCCGTCAGGCCCCGCCCGGCGAGGAGGGCCTCTACATGGGCTTCAGCCATCTGCACACGTTTTTTGCGTGGTTTCTCGGCTTTGTGCTCTCCGGCTACTTGCTCGATGCGTTCTGCCCCGACCCCGAGACCCTGCCGGCCGCGACCCGGGCCGCCTGGCAGCACGCCATTGCCACGGGCGGTCCGCTGCCGGCCGTCTACGACCAGGCCCATTACCTCTGGTATGTGTTCGCGGCGATTGGCGTCGTCTCGTTCCTGATGCTGCTCGCGTACAAGGTCATCACGGAGCGCACCGACCGGCGGCGTGCCTGACGCCTGGAGCGTCCGGCGCCGCCCTGCCGCGGCGTCGCAGGTCGGCACGGCTCTCCACGAGATCGAGTGCGCTTGACAGCATCATGCAATTCGCGCGGTTCGCGATCTTCGTTTGACTTCCATCTTTCCGCTCGTCCCGCCAAGTGCTACACTCCGACCGCGACGGAGTGAAGGGGTTCCCGGTCGGCCGACCAGCGGCCGATTGCCGCCTGGCGGCGTAGGGCTGTTCTGTTGGCCGCTGTGTTTTCCGGCGTCCCGACCGGCGCGGGCCGAGCGCCGCCCCGGGCCGGTCCGAGAGGCCAGGGTTCGCGGGGCCCGATCCTGAGGGGGCTCCGAAGTGAGGTGGTCGATGAGCGCGCTTTCCTCGCGCGGTGCGCTGTGCGCCGCCCTCGCAATCGTAGCCCTCTGCTCCGCGGGTCCGGTCGGCTGTTCGAAGCCGTCCGGCAGCCCCGAGGCCGCCACGCCCGACGGCACGGGCGGCGACGCCGTCGACCCCGGCTGCGAGCAGTCGTGCGAGGCGCTCGGGCTCGAATGCGGCGAGCACTGCGGCCAATCGTGCGGCACCTGCGCACACCCGAACGAGCAGTGCCAGGCCGGCCACTGCGTCTGCTCGACGCCCTGCAGCCTCGACCGCTGCGGACAGCCGAACGGCTGCGGCGGCACGTGCGCGGCCTGCCCGAACGAGCGCAGCTGTACCGACTGTCCGCTGCAACTCTCGGTCATCGGCCGCGAACAGACGCCCGGCGGCCCCATCCTGCTCACCCTGGCGCTCGACTTCGCGCCGGCCGAAGGCGCGCCGTTGCCCGGCATGGCCGACGTGCGGCTCGCCGTCACCGGGGGTGCCACGCTCACCGAGGTGGCCACGGGCGGCGCGCTCATCGCCGCCGACAAGGGGCTCCACGTCGACTCCGCGACGGGCCAGCCCTACCACGAACTCGACGACGGCACGCTCCAATTCCTGGTGCTGTCGACCACCAACACCACGCCCATCGGGGCCGGCCGTTTCCTCGTCCTGCGCTTCCGCGTGGGCGACGCCTTCGCCGCACCGAGCGGCCCGGCCACGTTCGCGCTCGTCGCCCGAGAGGAGATCTTCGCCCCGCCGCCCGCCGACGCCACGCTCTGGGGCACGCCCATCGGCACGCCCGTCGCCATCTGGCCGCAGGTGAACCCATGAACACGCAACGCTTGCTGACGGGGCTCTGCGCCCTCGGGTGCCTCGTTTCGGTACCCCGGGCCGGCGCGACCAAGCCGCTCGCGATGAGCGAAATCTACCGGCTGAACACCTACGTCCAGTGCGTCGAAGACTGCCCGGCGTTGCCGGCCGAGGCGGGCTACAGCGAGCAGGTGGCGCGCGCCATCTGCGAGGCCCAGTGCGCCTGCGCGGAGCCCTGCCGGCTGCCCGACCGCCCCACGGCCGGCGAGCGCGTGGCGTTCGAGGCCTGCCTCGCGGCATGCCCGCAGCCGCCGCGCACCTGGGAAAAGAGTGGTGCCCCGCCCATCGACCGCACCGATCTCGAACTGGCGCTGCTCGAATTCGAGAACCAGCGTTCCATGTACCGCAAGATCTGCTACCGCGACGAAGCCGAGACCGTCGTCGCCCCCGCGCCGCTCTGCGGCGGAGCGGTGTGCAACGGGCTCAGCGGCCGCGTGCTCTGCACGCCGAGCGCCTGTGCCGCGCCGCGCGAGCCCCAGTGTACGCTCGACAACGAGGGGGAGCCGCTCTGCTGGTGGCCTCAGCAACCGCGACCGCCGCTCTGCCTCGACGCGGTGTGCGCCGTCACCAAGTTGAACTTCGATGCCCTGCAATGCCGCGACACCGACCGCGACGGGCTGCCGTACTGGCTCGAAACGTTGCTCGCCGGCGACGGCTTCAGCGACAGCGCCCCGAACCCGCTCTGCGCGCCGGAGGCCCCGTGCAGTTTCGCCGAGCATTGCGGCTACCGCGCCGAACTCGCGGGCGGCCAGTGCGCCGAGCGCGAATGCGCGGGCGCGTGCACCGCGTTCCACCTCGAACTCGTGGCGCTCGACGACGTGCAGGCGGTGGTGCATCTGTTCTACGACTACTCACCGGTGCCGGCGCGCGTCCTCGACCTCTACCTCGAATACGACCGTGCGGCGCTCACCCTCGAAGACGCGCGGCCGCTCACCCCGCTCAGCGTGCTCGGCAAGCGCGTGGCGGCCACGCACCTCGCCGACGGTACGCTGCGCCTCGTCGTGCTCGGCCCCGAGGGCTCGCATCCCATCCCGTTCGGACCCATCATCGAACTCGTGTTCCAGCGTACCGGCCCCGGCGCCACCACCCTACGCTTCACGGGCGACGACGCCTTGCAGCGCGCGAGCCTGGCGCCGCTCCAGGGCAGCGGCGACATCCAGGACGAGCTCACCGACGATGCGCTCTGGGGCGCGCCCATCGAACTCGGCGACCCGGCCGAGGCCGAAGCCCAGTTGCGTCTCTACTACGGCTTCGACGCCCTCAGCGCGCCGCTCAAGTACAGCGCCGTGCCGAGCGCCGCCGACCTCTGCCTGGTCCATCCCGACTGCGCCAACGAGTCCGACCCCGTCGAGCAGGCCAAGCTGCTCACGCGCCTCGAAACGCTTCAGGCGGGCGAGATCCTGGCGCGCGACACGGTCGCCGGGGTCACGTCCGAAGCGCTCTACCTGAACGGGGCGAGCGACCACCTGCGCCTGCCGCTCGCGCTCGAATCGCCGCTCGCGGCCGAAAGCCAGTCGTTCTCGTTCTCGACCTGGTTCTACGCCGAGGGCGTGAGCCCCAACGAAGAGAAGACGACGCCCCAGGTCCTGTTCTCGCACAACGGCTACGACGAGCGCACGCAGTTCGGCCTCTGGCTCAAGGGCGACGACGAAGCGGGCGGCGTGCGGCTCGCGTTCTTCCGCGGCGATCTGCTGTCGGTGCGGCCCCCGCCCGAGGAATGGGTGCTCGCGGGCGGCATCCGGCTGCGCACCTGGCATCACGCCGGCTTCACCCTCGACGCCGCCACGGGTGCCGTGGCGCTCTACTTCGATGGCGCTCCCGTGAGCGGCTTCTCGTCGCCCCCGCGCGTGAAGCAGGCACCCTACGTGGCCTGTCCGCAGTTCCACGCCGGGCGCGAGGTGGTGCTGCACCAGGAAGGCGACGTGGCGCTCGCCGGGCGTGCGCCCGAATACGTCTACCTGGCCGTGCGCCAGAGCGGCCTCGACCGCATCGAGCGCATGGATCCGGCCGGGCTCCAGAGTGTCACCATCCTCGGCGACGGGCAGTACAACCACCGCGATCCCGACTACCACCCGGGTCTCGACCGCCTGCTGTTCAGTTCCGATGCGAGCGGTGCTTCCGAAATCTGGCTCGCGCACGGCGACGGCTCGGCGGCCGAACAACTCACGGTGGGCTTTGGCGACGCGGCCCGCGGCATCCAGGCACGCCGGCCGCGCTGGGCGCCCGACGGCTCCGGCATCGTCTTCGAGTCCAACGCCTACGACGTCACGCAGCGCGACAACACGTATGCGCGCGTGACGCACCTCTACTACCTGGCCTACGACCCCGAGAGCAACGCGGTGGCCCTGACCCTACGCGACGGCCGCGTGCTCACGCAGCTCGACTACGCCGAACGGCTCGCCGACCAGACCCTCGGCGAATTCCGGTTGACCGGCGGCGCCGTCGACCGGCACCACAAGAACGCCCGTTGGCTCACGGGCGTCGACGCCGACAACGGCACCCTCGGCGCGCTGCTCGTCGAGACGGCGACTCCCGGCTACCGCGGGCAGCGCATCGAGCAACTCACCATTCCCGAAATCCCGCAACTCGCGCTCGCAAGCGAACTTTCGGGGCTCGGCGGCCCCGACCACGAGATTCGCCTGCTCACGGCCCACCACAGTGAGCGCGCGGCCTATCCCGAACCCCTCGTCAACGAATGGCTGCTCTACGAGCGGGCCCGGGCCGTCTACGTCGACGAGCCGCAGTTCCTCGTCGCGCGGCTCGCGGGAACGCCCGCGCCCGACTTCGTGGCCTACGAACTGCACTTCGCGCCGGCCGGGCAGCTCGCCGACTGCTGGGACCTCAACCGCAACCGCATCTGCGACCCCGACGAAGATCGCGACGGCGCGGGCGGTTGCGCCGTGGCCGACTGCTATCCGGCCGAACTGCGCAACCTGTACGTCGAATACGACCCGCTTGCGCTCTCCCCCGTCTTGGTGCCCGGCGGCCCGACGGGGCCCACCCTCGAACCGGCGCTCGAAGCCCAGGGCAAGAGTTTGCTCGTCGGCGCGGTGTACCCGCAAGGCCGGGCGTTTCTCAAGGTCGAGGTGCTGAGCGCCTTGAACGCGACGCCGCTCACGGCGGGGCGCATCGCCACGCTGTTCTTTGCGCGGCTTGCCGACGCGCCCGCCGACCCGCCCGCGTACCTCGACCCCTTTGCGCGCGAAGCCGAATCCGAGCTGCTCGTGAAGAACCTGCGCACCCTCGATGAGCCGCGCCCGCTCGACCCGGCGGGCCTGTTCGAGCAGCTCGACGATGCCGCGGCGGGCCCGGACGGCGACCGCCTCATGCTCGCCGCCGTGAGCCAGGCGCGCCCCGTGCTGCTGCGCACGGCGACGTTCTCTGTCGCCGACCCGTCCATCAGCGCGGCCGGCGCCGAGCGCGTCCTCGTGCAGCCCACGCGGCTCACGGGCCTCACCTGGGTGCGTCAGGAACGCTACTACCCGTGCAACTGGGTTGGCGGCCACCTGCACCTGCAAGCCAAGACCGTCATCGCCGGCTTCCGCGGCGCCCTCGACGAACTCAAACTCTACGCGGGGTTGCGCGACCCCGACGCGATGCGCTCCGAGGCCGAACGGGGCGCCCGGGCGGTCGTGCAAAACGGCATCGGCGGCGAAGTCGACTCGCTGCTGCCGAGCTGCGGCAACAGCCACGCCGAGTGCCCGCCGTTCCATCTCTGCCTCGAGTCCGAATGCCGCCTCGTGCCGTGCGATCCGGCCGACCCCTACGCGTGCACGGCCTACGGCGGGCGCTGCACGCTGCGCCCCCTCGCCGTCGAACAGGAAGGCGGCGGCGACGCCTTCGACTGGGTGTGCGCGGCCGACTGCAACGTCGATTTGCAGTGCTACAGCCAGCAGTGCCTCAACGGCCCGTGCCGTTACTGCGATCCGCTCACGCTGACGTGCATCGAGTGCCGCGAAACCGTGCAGCAGCTCGGCGAGTTGACGGTGGCCGGCATCGAAGGCTGCCCCGACGAGCGCAGTTTCCGCTGCGTCGCCGGTGCCTGTGTGACCGAGTGCTACGCCTACGAAGACGGCCAGAGCGTCTATCTTTGCGATTCGGCAACCGAATACTGCGACCGCGGCCAGTGCGTGCTGCTCGACTGGGATTGGTGGGACCTCGCGCCGGCGACGCTGTCCGGCGGCGGCGAATTCCGCCCCGCGGTACCGCCCGACCCGCTGAACGCGTGGAACGGCTACACGCAGGCCGTCGACCAGCGCGTGCCCATCCGCATCTCGGCCTACGGGGTCGAAGACTGGGGCCAGGCGCCCGAGATCGTCGTCGAGGCGAAGGGCGGGCCCTTCTACGGCGACACGTGGCATCGCATCGGCCGGCTCATGGTGCACCACCGCACGCGCATCCGCGCCCAGGCCAAGCCCTACACGCTGACGTCGCCCCACCCCTTCAACGACCTGCGCCTGCGACTCATCACGGCGCCGTACCACAACCAGACGGGGGCCGCGAGCGGGCTCATGGACGGCGACCGAGATTTCTGCCTCGCCGACTTCCAGGCGCTGGCCGAGCTCGCGGGCACCCCCGACGCGCCGCCCACCCCCTGCTACCGCAACGCGCAGGGCAGCCTCTACGCGCTCGGCTACCGGCTCGGCCTGCCCGAGCACGAGGCCATCGCCGCCTGCCGCGAGCAGCGTCACCCGGGCTGCCCCACCGTGGCCCAGGGCGAGCACGACTACCTCTACGGCGGCCGCCCGGCCGTCGCCGTGCTCGATATCGAGGTCGACGGCGCGAGCGTCATGAACAACATCACGTCCGACACCATCTGCTCGTACGAGGGCCGGCACCTGGCCGTCGACGGCGGGGCCGCAAAGAAAATCTTCTACGGCGACATCCGCACCGAGCAGTCGAACGAACGCGCCGCGTTCTGCGCGGCCGACCCCGACGTCTGCAACGAGCCGAGCGGTCTCATCGAGTTCAACCGCGCCACCTACGGCTACGCGCTGCTGAACTGCAACCTCTACGACCCGAGTGCGCCCGGGCCCGACCAGCACGCGCGCATCCTGTTGCAGAACATCGTCATCACGCGCCAGTGGCCGGCGCAAAGCGGCCCCATCGTGCTCGACGACGGCGACACGTGCACCGTCGAGCTCGACGCCGCGCGCGTGACACCCTGCTACGAGTGGACCGGCGCCGACCCGTCGCTCGACCCCTTCAACGGGCCCACCGAGCCGCTCGGCACCTTCGAATTGGGCCTGTTCCACAGCTTCGGCCACGACGAAGGCTTCGTGTCCGTGCCGTTGCCGGCCTACGCGCTGACCGCCGTCGTGCACGACTACGGCGGCAGCGGGCTGCAACTCGCAAACGGCGGCATCGTCGTGGCCGTGCCGGCGGCGGCCGATCCGCACGCCCCCGAGCCCGTCACCGTGGCCTTCCCCGCGGTGCCGCTCGGCCACGGCTTCGCCGTCAGCGTGGCGAGCCAGCCCACGACACCGCGGTTGCAGTGCGCGGTGCGCGAAAACGGCTCGGGCGTCATGCCCGAGGGCGGCACCGCGGTCGACGTCGACTGTTACCAGACCTTCACGGTCGGTGGCACGGTCTCGGCCGAGACGGTTGCCGGCTCCGCGCGCCTGCAAAACGAGATTCGCGAACCCGATGCGGCGGCCACCGACGGCTGGCGCACGCTGCGCATCGAGACCATCCAGGTGGCCCTTGCCGCGCCGAACGCCCCCTTCACGTTCCCGACGGCATTGCAGGAAGGCCATTCGTACGCCGTCAGCGTCGTCGCGAGTCCCTCCGACCAGCGTTGCGAGGTCCAGGCGCTGCCGGCTCCGAGCGGGGTCATCGCCGCGGCCAGCGTGTCGAACCTCCAGGTACGCTGCCGCGACGTCGTCAACCAGGCGCTCGTCGCCACGGTCACCGGACTGCACAACGACGGGCTGCGCCTCGTCGAGCGGCGCAGCGGGCAGAACGTGGCCGCGAGCCCGGCCCCGGGCGGCGGCGCCGTATCGGTGAGCTTCGGCGCCACCTGGATCGAGGGTGACGCCTTCGAGATCGCCATCGGCACGCAGCCGACGGGGCAAACGTGCACGCTCAGTTCGGGCGGCACGGGGAGCCTGCCGGCGGCGAGCGGCCCCGGCACGTCGTACGTCGGCGCCACCCTGACGTGCACCGACCGGCCGGCCGTCGAGGCCGGCGGCCAGGTCGTCGGGCTGCTCGGCGCCGGCTTGCGGCTCGTGCTGGCCGTCGACGGGCGCAGCGACACCGAGGCGCTCGACGTCGTCCCGCCCAACCCGCTCGGCCAACCGGTCACGGTGACGTTTGCCAGCCAGCTGTACGAGGGCGACGCCTACGCCATCTCCGTCGCCACAACCCCTGTCAGCCCGCCGCAACAGTGCGTCGTCATCAACGGGACGGGTCTCGTGCAGAACATCGCCGAAACCGAACCGCCCTACTTCGTGGTCGTCTGCAGCAGCGTGCCCGACACGGTCACCTACACCATCGGCGGCACCGTGTCGGGCCTCGAAGGGAGCGGCCTGCGGCTCAAACTCAACTACGGCTCGCAGCGCGTCGATGTGCCCGAGGGCGCCACGTCCTTCGTGTTCGCCGATGCCGTGGCGAACGACAGCGACTACTCGGTCAGCGTCGACCGCCAGCCGTCGAGCCCCGTGCAGTCGTGCAGCGTCACGAACGGGTCCGGCACGTTGCTCGGCAGCAACGTCACGACGGTGCAGGTCAACTGCGTCGCCGGCGCTCGCGTCACGGTCGAGGTCAACCGCCACGTCTCGGAAGGCTCGCTCGTCGAGGCGCTGCTCTACTCCACCGGCTCGGGGGCGCGGCTCGTCGCCCGGGCGCCGGCCGGGCGCCCCGTCGACCCGTTCGAGCCCTCGTTCGTGCTGCGCGACCCGACGGGCAGCGGCCAGGCCGCGGTACCGCCCGGCAGCTACGAACTCTTCGTATTCATCAACCACAACAACAGCTTCGACGACGCCGGCCGGCCGCAGTTCGACGCGCTGTTCGATGTCGGGGCCACGCGCACCGTCGAGGTCAGCGCCGGCGCGCCGCCCACCGTTCAGTTCAATGCCAGCGACTTTGCGCCGTTGCGTTCGGCTCGGCTCACGGTGGCGCCCGGCCTCGACCCATTGCCCGGCGGCTCCACGGTGCACTGCTGGTGGTCCGTCGCGTCCAACGGGCCGTTCGGCGACGAGGGCATCCAGCAGGCCGAGGCGGCCGATGCCCCCGTCCTCGCGGCGGTCAGCGGGGCGTGCCCGGCCGGCGGCTCGTGCCTCACCCCGTTCGCCGTGCCCGCTCTGCCCGCGGGCGAAGACGAGTTCGTCTTCGTACCGGGCCTGCCGCCCGACGCCGTCTACGCGCTCACCTGCTGGGTCGACAGCGACGGCAACGGGCACTACGGTTCCGGCGACTTCTACGGCTCCGAAAACGACCTCGAGCCGAGCTACGGCCCCACCACGGTCTCGCTGCGCGTCGCCTCCGGGGGGCAAGAGCCATGACCAGCCAAACCAAACCGCTCTGCGGCTGCGCATTCAGGAGTGAACCCATGCACACCACCCGCTCCAACGCCTCGTCCTGGCTCCGGCAGCTCGGCGCCGCGATCCTGGTGCTCCTGCTCTGCCCCGTGAGTCTGCGGGCCCAGGATAGCCCCGAACAGAGCTGCGACAACGTCGGCCAGTTCCCCTGCGGCTACCAACTGCGCGACGTCGCGCTGCAGAAAGTGCCGCCGGTCTTCAAGTTCCAGGCGCGCGTGTCGCAGGCCAAGTTGCCCATCGGCGAGGGCACGTTCAACCGGGTGTTCGTCAAGTTGCTGCGCGGCACCGACGTGTTGTGCATCGAGCAGTTCGACTCGCCGGTCGAAGTGCGCGATAGCGTCTTGAACCTCGAAATCGGGCGCAACATGAGTTGCGAACTCGACGAGGTCATCGCCGAGAACACCAACTTGGCCTTCCAGATCTGCCTCGGCAGCATCGACAACTGCTTGAAGCCCATCGAGCTCGGCTCCACGCCCTACGCCGTCAAGGCGAGTTTCGCGAGCATCGCGCAGCAGGCCGGCGAAGCCAACGAGGCGGCCGTCGCCAACTACGCGGTGCGCGTCACGGCCGACCGCGACCTGCACCTGCGGCGCTCGCTCGGCACGGGCTACTTCGACTTCTATACGCACGCCTACGGCAACGCCGTGCCCTCGAACTGGTACAGCGACGCCGATGCCTACGAACCGTACGCGGACGGCGGCTTCATCGCCTGGACGCCCGTGCGCGACGCCGAGGCGCTCAACCTGCACATCGGCGGCAAACGGCAGAACCCCGAGGCCCTCACCGACCTCTACGAACTCGTGCTGCGCAGCCAACTCACCGTCATGAGCGGCGCCTTGCGCGTCGCCGGCGTGCCGGTCGGCGCCGACCTCGGCATCACGGTCGAACAGGGCGGCATCCACGTGACGGGCGCCTCCGACATCGACGGCACGCTCGAAGTGGCCGACCACACGGTCGTGCAGTCGGGCGGGCTCACGGTCAACGCCGGCGGGGCCACCGTCGTCGCGGGCGGGCTCTCCGTGCAGGCCGACGGCATGAACGTCGTCGGCACGTCCACCATCACCGGAACGCTCGGCGTGTCCGAGGCCACCACGGTCGCGGCCGGCGGCATCCACGTCACGGGCGATTCCAACGTCGCGGGCGGCCTCCAGGTCAGCGGCGCGACCGACCTCGGGGCCGCGCTCGCGGTCACGGGCGCCACGACCCTGAGCAGCACGCTCAGCGCCGCCGGGCTCGCCACGTTCGCCGCCGGCATGAACGGTCCGGCGGGCGGCCCGCTCGTCGTGGCCGGCCCACTGCGCGTCGACGGTGCGGCCACCCTCGGCGTCGCCGGGGCCGGCCAGACCACCCAGGTCAACGGCGACCTGCGCGTCACCGGCAGCGTGTTCTCCGGCGGTCCGGTACTCGGCGACGACGACTTCACGCGCCTCGACCAGACCTACGTCAACGTCAGCGACGAGACGGCCGACATCACGCTGGGCGGCCACCTGACGCTCGCGGCCGACCGAAACCTGAGCCTCTCCGGCGGCAGTGCGACCGTGCGCACGCCCAATCTCGCCGCGGCGCCTGCCGGCGGCTCCATCGCTCTGGCCGACCATCTGCTCGTCGCCGCTGGCAAATACGTGCGCACGCCCATTCTGGCTGCGCGCAGCGACGCCGAGACCCTCAACGTGCAGAGCAGTTTGGCCCTGCAATCGGGCAAGAGCATCACGCTGTCGGGCACGGGCGCCACGCTGGCCGCCCCGCGCCTCGCACACCCGAGTTCGGGCAGCACCATCGACGTCAACGACAGCCTGCTGCTCGCCGCGAGCAAGTCGTTGCGCACCCCGTATCTCGCGGCCCGCAGCGACGGCGAAACCCTCGAAGTCTCGAGCGACCTGCGGCTCGCCGGCGGCAAGTACGTGCGCACGCCGTATCTCGCTGCACGTGCCGACAGCGACACGCTCAACGTCCAGAGCAGCGTGGCCTTCGCGGGCGGCAAGACCCTGACGCTGGGCGGCAGCGGGGCCGCCGTCTACACGCCCAAACTGGGCTATTCGAGCGCCGGCGGTTCCGACATCACCGTGCAGGACACGCTCGTGCTCGCGGCCGGAAAAACCGTGCGCACGCCGTACCTCTCGGCTCGCGCCGACAGCGACACCATCCAGGTCGCGAGCAGCGCGGCCTTTGCGAGCGGCAAGTCCATCACGCTCGGCGGCACGGGCGCCTTTCTGGCGACCCCGCAACTCGTTCACCCGGCGGGCGGCACCATCGTCTCGGCCGATGCCCTCGATATCGGGTCGGGCTCGAGCGCCAAGAGCCTGCGCGTCTACGGCACCACGTACACGAACACCCTCGACAACGTGAGCGGCTCGACCATCACGGCCAACGCCAACCTCACGGTCAACGGCACGGTCACGACCGATCCCAAACTCGTCACCTTTGCGCTGCGCGAGTTCGACGGCGGCAGCGGCTGGTGCTTCGGCTCGCTCCCGGTCGCCGATTGGGACTGTATGGTCGGCGGCCTGCGCATGCTCGACGGCGACATCGACGAGGGCGGCGACGGCGACATCCTCGAAGCCTACACGTACCCGGAGGCCGGCGGCAGCCGCTGGTGCGTCCGCGCCAACTTCCGCACCCACAACGACAACGAGACGGTGCAGATCGGGGTGGTGTGCTTCCGCAAGGGCATCTCGAGCCGGACCAACGACGACTGGTTTGTGTCTCCCTAGGCACGGGCGGCGGTCATGGGCCGGCGGATGGCTGGCATCGGAGGCTGAACATGGTGCGGCTGTCGGAACGATGCGGGACTCAGGCGTGGCGGCGGGCGCTCGGTCGGTTCGCGCTGTTCGGGGGGCTCCTCGCACTCGCCGGGTGCGAGCCGGCGGGCGACAAAAGTGCGCCGCCTGCACCGCCGCCGGCCGCGGGCGCCATCGACGAGGCGACCGATTCGCTGGCGCTGACGGTGGTCGAAGAAACCCCCGCGGTACTCGTGCTCGACTTGACCTACACGCGCCGCGAAGGCCAGGCGGGTCCGCGCACGATGGAACTGTTCGTCGATTACGACGCCGAGCGGCTGGCCTTCGCCGGCAGCAGCGCGCTTGCGGCCCTGCAGGCGGCCGGCAAGGAACTCGTGGTGCAAGACCGCGCGGGCGCCCTGCGGCTCATCGCGTTCGCCACCACGAACGTCGCGCGGCTCGACTCCGGACCCCTCGCCCGGCTGCGCTTCACGCGCAAGGGCTCCGGTCCGGCCACCCTGGGGCTGCGGG
This sequence comes from uncultured Myxococcales bacterium, assembly GCA_964422715.1. Classification (GTDB taxonomy): domain Bacteria; phylum Myxococcota_A; class UBA9042; order PWKZ01; family CAYRCM01; genus CAYRCM01. Next base: position 19,261 of record CAYRCM010000020.1, read on the forward strand.
CCGAGCCGCCCGTCTTCGCCCCGGCCGAGGCCAACGAAGGGCTCCGGCTGCAAGCCCCGCTCACCTTCGGAGGTCGATAGCATGAACCGCCACGGGTCCTTCGGCCGTACCGCCCGGGTGGCATTGGCCCTCAGCGTGAGCGTTCTCGCGGCGCCCGGACACGCGAGCGAGCCGCAGGGGCACTTCGACAACCCCTGTTCCGGCGTGGGTGGGCAGGGCGAGAACTGTGTCACGAGCAGCGACTGCACGGGCAACGGCTACGCCAAGTTGTGCGTGGAGCACACGCCCGGGGTCATCGGGAGCCGCCGGTGCGAGATCCCGTGCTTCAGCGGCAGCGGCGTGCTCGTCCTGCCCGCGCCCGAAGAATGCGCCGTCGGCGAGACGTGCGTCGAGGCCCCGAGCGGCGGCTCGTACTACTGCCAGCCGGCGCGCTTTCGCATGGATCTCAACCTGCTCGACCAGTGCATCGCGTACTTCGTCGAGGGCCTGAGCCCGGTGTTCAGCGGCAACCAGTGCTCGCTCGAAGCCAACCTGAACCAACTGCTCGACCAGAACGGCGACACGCGCTTCGACATCTTCGACGTCGACCTGTGCGTCCTGGCGTTTCTCGAACAACCGGGCTGCGACCTCGGCCCCGAGCCGCCCGAGACCATCGCGTGCGCGGCCGACGACCTCGTGCCGTGCAGCGACGACGCCGACTGCGGCAGCGGGCTCTACTGCGAGCCGCTGCGCCACGTGTGCCAGCGCGATTGCGGCATCATCGCTTCGCGCGAAGAGGCCATCAACACGCTCGACCGCGAGTGCAGCGGCGCGAGCAAGGTGTGCGACTACAGCCGCGGGCGCTGCGTCGCCGTCGACGTCAGTCTCTCCACGTGCCAGGTCGACAGCGACTGCGCGGCCGGTGCCTACTGCCTCGTCGGGCGCTGCGCGCCGCGCTGCTACCAGTCCACCGAATGCCCGTCGGCCGATTGGTACTGTGCGCTCAACAACAAGTGCCGCGCACGCCCGAGTCCGGCGGCCGCGGAGGGCTTCACGTTCGTGCCCGAGAACTACGCCGTGCGCTTCGCGCGCGACGGGCTCGCGCTCAACGCCGTGCAGACGACCGACCGCTCCGGCATCGTCGTCATGGACCTCCAGACGAAGCGCCAGGTGCTCGACAACCCGGCCGTCAGTTTCGGCTACCGCCTCGAAATCACGTACAACCTGAAGCAGGACGCGCAGTGCCTCGAACCGTTCGTCGACTGCGGGCAGCTCGAACGGCTGCCCGGCGAGAGCGACGGCACCTACGAAGACCGTCAGGCCGCCTGCGCGGCGCGCCAGGACGACTGCTACATCGACGACCGCGAACAGTGGATTCGGCTCCTGTCACCCTTCGGCACGGTCAGCGCGCTCACCCGGGCCGGTCTCGACGTGGCGCTCGAGCCGGCCGTGGCCGAGCGGCTCTCCCCCGGCGTCTACACGGCCACGCTGCGCGCCATCTTCGACAACGGCAGCAGCGACAGCCTGCCCGTGACGCTCACGAAGACCTCGCCGTCCGGCGAATACGACGGCACCCTCACCGTGTACATGGGGGCCGCGACCAACCTGCTGAACGGCACGCGCCCGTTGCAGTTCGCCATGCGGCTCGCGGTCGGCGACACGGTCGAACGCTGGAACGATCTGCTCGCCGAGCAGAACCTCGATGCGGCCGGCGAAGACTTCTTCGAAGACATCACGTCGGGCTTCCGCGTGAACGGGCTGCTGCACGGCACGAGCGCCCTCGCGTTCACCATGGGCGGGGCCACGTCGACGAGCGCCGACGAGATCCCGTTCGTGGGCCTCTATTCGCCCGATCTCGGTCGCCTGCGGCTCATCGGCATCATCGAGATACCCGCCGACTTCTGCGTGCAGGACGACGGCGCCGACTGCGACTGCGCCGTTCCGCTCGAAAGCGACAGCGAAACCCTGCGCGTGTGCAACCCGTTTGGCCGCACCATCCGCCGCCAGATCGAACTGCTCGGGCCCTTCGACGAGACGATCGGGCGCTACCACGGCATGTACCGCGAGAAGATCTCGGGCCTCGCCGCCGACTACGCCGTCACCCTCGAAGGCGGGTTCATCCTCGACCAGCGCTACGTCGACGAGACGCCTATCGAACTTCCGGCACCGCTCATCGCCGATGGCGCCGGGGCCGTGGCCTATCCGCAAGACAGTGCCGTGCTGCAAAGCCTCGAAGCCGACATCGCCACCTACTGCGGCCCGAGCAGCGCGAGCGCGGCCTGCACGAGCAGCGCCTGGGCGCGGGCGCAGTTCGCGAGCCGCGGCGCGTTCGAAGACTACCTCGCCGAGGCGTGTGTGCGCGGTTGCAGCACGACCGATGGCTGCGCCGGCGAATTCGGCCGCACGACGGTGCTGCCCGAACTGCGGCAGTTCAGCGACCTCATCTCGGGTGCCTTGCAGGCGCTCGGCAGCGATGCCCGGGGCGAACAGGCGCACCTCAACGTCTACGACTTCCTCGCGAGCCGGCTGCTGCCCTGCGACGCCTCCAACGCCTCGCCGTCGCCCATCTGCATCGACGAGGCGGCCGTGCGCTGCGGCCTGGCGCTCTACGAGAAGGCCTACCTCAAAGGCTGGATCCACACCGACAACGTGCGCGGCATGAGTGCCGACGAATGGGCCGACGCGCAGTACGACCCCGACACGGGCTTCTACGTCGACCCGGCGTGGGGCCCCGTCACGTGGGACCCCGAAACGGGGCGCTACGTCAACCCCGAGACCGGCGAAACCTTCGCGCCGCTCGACGCGACCGAGGGCGAATACGATCTGTTCTGTCCCGCCACGTTGCCGCTCGCGGGCTGTCCGCGCCGGGCGGCCGACGCGCCCGATCTCTTCGCGCTGCAGGAACACAACCGGTTCTTCCAGGATCTGGGCCAGATCCTGAAGTTCGACGGCGATCGGGCGCGCTCCGACGCCTTCCTCGTGCTCTTCCGAAACGAGGTCAACCCCTTCGTGCAGGGCGCGGCGCTGAGCTACAAGGCCGAGCGGCTGCGCCACGCCGTCGACCGCTACGACCAACTGCTCGGCCTCATCGTGGGCCCGGCGGCCGGCAAGGTGCTCTTCCCCTGGCCGGCGCGCGCGTTCAAGCAATCGGGCAACGACTGGCTGAAACTCATGCAGACCATCGTCGCCGACCGCATGAGCGCCATCGCCGACCTCGTCGACCTCAACCGGCGCGTCTTCCTCAACACGGGCGAGACCGACTTCGTCTTCGCGCAACACCTCATGCAGCACGAGTACCTCGTGCAGGTCTACCTCATGGCGCTGCAGCAGCGCTGGCAGCGCGAGACGTTTGCCTACCGCGGCGAGGCGGCGCAGGTCTTCGAGAAGGGGCAGGCGGTGCTGGCCCAACTCAACCCGGCCAAGAACGCGTTGGGCGTCACGGCGAGCCGCGTGTTCTTCGAAAACAGCAATGCCGGCCGGACGAACTGGGAGAACTACTACGATCTCATCATGGGCGACGAGGACTCGGCCGGCATGCTGGCCGAGGTGCGCGACAGCGTGGCCGACGGCGTCGACAACCTCAAGGCGGCCATCGCCGACCTCGACACCCTCGAAGAGAAACTCCAGGCGAGTCGGTTCGAGCTCCAGGACAAACTCAACGAGTACTGCGGCGGCTACGACCCGGCCTTCGACGCCGCCGACGCCGGACCGGGCGACTACTGCCAATTCCTGCTCGACCAGTTCCAGGGCCAGGACGAACTGCTGGCCATCCGCAAGTGCAAACTCTTCCCCTCCGAGGTCTCGGATGCCGACATCGCCCGCTCCGAGGGCACCGACGACCGCGACGAGGACGGTGTCCAGAACGTCGACGATGCCGACGACGACAACGACGGCGTGGCCGACGGCGTCGACAACTGCCCCTTCCACTTCAATCCGGGCCAGGAAGACGCCGACGCCGACGGCGTCGGGGCGCCGTGTGCCGTGTACTCCAAGGACTACTGCGAGCGCGAGGGCACGTTCTCGTACGAATGCAGCGACTACGAAAACGCCATCGACGACGAAAACGACTGCGAGCAGGTGCGTGACAGTTTCACCGCCTATAGCGACATGGCCTTTGGCGCCACGGGCGCTTCGAGCGATCCCATCTACCAGGGCCCGAACTGCTTCCTCGACCAGGAACTCGTGTCCATCGAAGTCCACGGCGAGCGGCGGCCCTGCGTCGGCGGCAGCATGGGCGAACTGCTCCAGGAGCAGGCGCTCGTCAACCTGCGCCGCCGCACGGTCATCGCCAGCGTCGAGACCCTCATGCGCAAGATCGTGTCCACCTGCGACATGCTCGAAGACAAGGCCGAGAAGGTCAACGCCGACACCGCCCAGCGGGCCACCATCGCCTCGGCCATCGCGGCAGCCGACATCGTCATGCGCACCATCGGCATCTGGAAGGACACGGTCGAGCACATCACGAAGGGCACCGAGTGCATCATCATCGTCGGCCTCGCCGGCGGCACCGACTGCCCGATGAAGATCGTGGCGTCGCTCGTCGGCACCACGAACACGACGGTGTTCGGCGGCATCCAGGCGGTCGTCGACAGCGTCAAGCAGGCCCTCGAACTCGTGTCGTCCGAACTGTCGGCCATGTACGAGCGCGACATCGCGCTGCTCGAAGCTGGCCTCGAACTGCAGATGCTCGAACGCGAGATCGACAGTCTTATCGACGAGTTCTATGCGCTGACCCAGGAATCGTTCAACCTGACCGCGAAGATCGCCGACCTGCGCTACCAGGCGCAGGCCGCTGCCGACCGCTACGCGGCGCAGGTCACCTTCGTCGCCGAACACCTCGTCGGCCGCGAGACGGGCAACCAACTGCTCGGTGACTACCTGGTCATGGAAGCGTCCGACCAGTACCGGGAACTGCTCCAGTACATCTACAGGCTCACCGTGGCTTTCGTCCACCACTACAACGTGGCGCCCGGCGACGCGACGAACCTCGTCAATGCGGCGCTGGCGCTCGTGACGCTCGACGACGCCGAGGCCTTCGTCACCCGACTCGAACAGAGGCGGCGCGACTACTGCGGCCTCGAAGCCATCGACTGCGACAGCGCCACCAACGTCGAGACGCTGCGGCTGTCGCTGCGCGAGTACCTCTTCCCGCAGCTGCGCGACGTGGTCGACGGGCAGACGGGGCGGGTCGTCACGGCCGGCGAGCAGTTCCACAACCTCATCACGCAGCCGCCCTACCTCAAGCGCCGCGTGCGCGGCACGGCGCTCGCCGACCAGATCGAACTCACGCTGAACCTGCCGCTCACGGTCAAGGAGAACACGGCCGACGGCATCCCGCGCTGGCTCATCGACCCGTTGACGTGCAACCACCACCTCGACGCGCGCGAGCCGCTCATCCCCGGCGACCCCACCTGGAGCACGGGCAACATCGCGCTCAACGTCATCGGGCAGAACCTCGGCGAAGAACGCCACGCGCTGCGCTACGAACTCATCCGCGGGGCCACCGACTACATCCGCGCCTGCCAGGCCGAGTCGGTCCAGGAAGAATTCGGCACGCTGCCCATCCTCCAGTATCCCATCCGCACGCACGTCATCGGCTACGCGCCGCAGAGCACCGAAGGCCAAAAAGACGCGCCGCAGAGTTTCGTCACGCGCTCGGGCCCGTTTGCGGCCTGCCTCAACTACGAGGAATACGGCGGGCAGCTCGTCGGCGGCGACTGCTGGCGTTTCTTTGCGCGCGACCGCAGTCTCGCGGCCCCCGACTGGAAGATCGTCGTTCCGCTGATGGTCGACGGCGCGGCCACCGACAACGCCTGGATCGCCGGCGCGGGGCAGAGCGACGCCGAGCGGCCCATCATCGAGGACATCGTGATGTTCATGCGCTACCGCACCCGGCCGGTGGCGGAGTACTAGGAGGCTGCGATTTCATCTCCGTTCTGCTGCGGCGTCCCCTGCCGAACGGCGATGTTGTCTGAGCCTCTGGGACCACGGGTCGGCAGACCCCGACCCCGCGAGGTTGAACGATGAGAGGCGAACGCTGCGGGCGCGCGCACCGTGCGGCCCGGTTGCTCATCGGTTGCGCCATGTGCCTGGGGCTCACGGCCGGGCCGGCCCGGGCCGACGACGAGACCCTGTGCGCCTTCGACGGCGACGTGTCGGCGGACGGCTTCGTCACGGCCGGCGATGCGCTCCTCGCGCTCCAGATCGCGCTGCAGAGCATCCCGTACACGCACCGGCAGCGCTGTTCGGCCGACTGCAACGGCGACGGCGTCGTCTCGGCCGGCGACGCGCAGCGCGTGTTCTACACCGCCATGTCGCTCGACCGCTGTGTGGGCGGTTGCGGCGGCGACGTCTACGAGCCCGACGACATCGCGGCGCGTGCGCAGCCCTTGCCCGCCGCGACCTGGCAGGAGCATTCGCTCTGCCCGACCGGCGACCACGACTGGCTCACCTTCGATGTCCAGAGCGCGGGCAACGTGGCCCTCGAAGCGGAACTGGTGGCCGGGGTTGCGGCCGTGATGCTGTTCGACGCCGAGTTTTCGACGCTCGGTCTCGACGTGGCCGACGGCGCCGCGGGGCACACCGGCCGCATCGCGCGGCATCTCCCCGCCGGCCGCTACTACACGCTCGTGCGCGGGCTCGCCGGCCAGCCTCCGGTGCTCGCCTACAGCCTCCGCTGGCTGCGCCCGGCGCCCGAGGACGCCTGCCGCGACCGCCAAGACAACGACGGCGACACACTGAGCGACTGCCTCGACCCCGACTGCGACGGGCAGGCGGGCTGCCAGTACGGCACCGAGGGGGCCTGTGGCGACGGCCTCGACAACGACGCCGACGGGGCGGTCGACTGCCTCGACGGCGACTGCGCGGGCGAAGCCGCCTGCGAGCCCATCGAAATCGGGTGCGCCGACCGCCTCGACGACGACGGCGACGGCCTCGTCGACTGCCTCGACGGCGACTGCGACGGGCTGAGCGCGTGCGAGTTCGGGGCCGAGACGCGTTGCGCCGACGCGTTCGACAACGACGGAGACGGCTCGGGCGACTGCGCCGACCCGGACTGCGCGGCGGATCCCGCGTGCCTCGGCTGCCGCGTCGACCATCGGGGTACCACGGCCTACCTGTTCTGCCCGACGCCGCGCGCGTGGGCCGACGCGCAGACCACGTGCCGGGCCCTCGGGTTCACCCTCGCGAGCGTCGCCGACGGCGCCGAAAACGCCTGGCTGCGCGACCGCGTTACGGCGCAGCTCGGCGTCGGCCAGGCCTGGCTCGGGTTCACCGACGCGGCCACCGAGGGCGTCTGGGCCTGGGAAAGCGGCCAGGCCGCGTCGTTCACCGCCTGGGAGCCCGGCGTCCCCGACCTCGTCAGTGGGGATGCCCAGGATTGCGCGGCGTTTTCGGCCGTCAGTCACCCCCGCTGGAACGATTTCCCCTGCGGCTACCTGCGCGCCTTCGTGTGCGAACAGAGCGAGGTATGCGGCGACGGCAGCGACAACGACGGCGACGGGTTCGGCGACTGCGTCGACCCCGACTGCTCCGCGGCCCCGAGCTGCGCGGGCTGCGTGCTCGAAACGGTCGGGGAGGCGGCCTACCTCCTCTGCGAAACGCCGCGCACCTGGCAGGAAGCGCAGACGCTGTGCCGGACCCACGGCCTCGCGCTCGCGGCCATCGGCGACGTGGCCGAGCAGGCGGCGCTCTGGGACCGCGTCCAGGCGCTCTGGGGGCCGACGACCGCGTGGCACGGCCTGCACTACGCCGGCGCCGACGGCTTCGTCAACGACAACGGGCAGCGTGCGAGTGCCGTGGGCTGGCCCGGCGGCGAGCCCCCGGCGGGCGGCACGGGTAGCGACTGCGTGGCGTTCGGCGCCGCCACGGGCGGCACCTGGGTGGCGCTGCCGTGCGCCGAGGCGGGCGCGGCACACGCCGCCATCTGCGAGCGCGGCGAGGTGTGCGGCAACGGGACCGACGACGACGGCGACGGGTTCGGCGACTGCGCCGACCCCGACTGCTCCGAGGCGCCGGCCTGTGCCGGCTGTGCGGTGGCCGAACGCAACGGCCGCTCCTTCCTGCTGTGCGCCACGCCGCGTTCCTGGGACGAGGCGCGCGACGCTTGTGCGGCGCTCGGCTTCTCGCTCGCCACCGTCACGTCCGAGGCCGAAAACGCCTGGCTCGCCGGGCGCGTGGAGGCGGCGTTCCCGGCGCTCGGGGCCTGGCACGGCTTCTCCGACGGCGCCGAGGAAGGCGTCTGGCGTTGGGTCAGCAACCAGCGCGCGCCGTGGCCAAACGGCGAGCCCGCCGCGTTCACGGCCTGGGCGGCCGGGCAGCCCGACGACGCCGACGGCGGCGAAGACTGCGCCGGCTTCGCGGCCGCCGCCCCGGCGGCCTGGCAAGATGCCGCGTGCAGCACGGCGCGGCCCTACGTGTGCAGCCTGACGGAGGTGTGCGGCGACGGCACCGACAACGACGTCGACGGCCAGAGCGACTGCGTCGACAGCGACTGCTCGGCGAGCCCCGCCTGTCTCGGCTGCACGGTCGTCACCGGACCGGGCGACACGCCCTATCTGTTCTGCGGCGCGCCGCTCTCGTGGGTGGGGGCGCGCATCGCCTGCCAGTCGCTCGGCTTCGATCTCGTGACCGTCAACGATGCCACCGAACAGGCGTTCGTGTGGGCGCGGGCCTTTGCCATCTGGGGCGGCGAAAGCCCCTGGATCGGCTTCAGCGACGGGGCCGGCGCCGGCGACTGGCGCTGGGTGAGCGGCCAGGCCCCCACCTACGTCGCGTGGGGGGAGGGGGCGCCCGACGGGGCCGACGCCGAGAACTGCGCCGCCCTCGGGGCCGCGGCGGGAACCGGCGAATGGGACGATGTCGACTGCTACGGCAGCCGCGCTTTCGTGTGCGAGCGCAGCGAGACCTGCGGCGACGGGGCCGACAACGACGCCGACGGGCGCGCCGATTGTCGCGACGCCGATTGCTCGACGAGTCTCGCCTGTGCCGGTTGCGAGGTCGTCGCCGGCACCACGGGCGACTACCTGTTCTGCGCCGACGAGCGCAGCTGGGCCGGGGCTCGCCTCGCGTGCCAGGCGCTGGGCTTCACGCTCGTCACGGTCTCCGATGCCGCCGAAAACCGCTGGCTCGGCGCCGAGGCGGCGAGCCGGCTCGGGCCCGAACCCGTGTGGCTCGGGCTCAACGACGCGCCGGTCGAAGGCCAGTGGGGCTGGGTGAGCGGCATGCCGTCCAGCTTCGTGGCGTGGGCCGCGGGCGAGCCCGACGACGCCGGCGCCGGTCAGGACGCCACCGCGCTGCGGCCGGCCGAGGCCACCTGGCAGGACGAGAGCGAAACCACCACCCACGCCTACGTCTGCGAGTACCGCGAACGCTGCGGCGACGGGGTCGACAACGACGGCGACGGGCTCGTCGATTGCGCCGACGCGGCCTGCGACGGCGGCTCGGGCTGCGAGTTCGGCGTCGAACGCACGTGTGGCGACGGGGCCGACAACGACAGCGACGGCGTTTTCGACTGTCTCGACCTCGACTGCGCCGGGGTCGCGGGCTGCGAGTACGGCGCCGAGGCGCAATGCAACGACGGCCGTGACAACGATGCCGACGGCTTCAGCGATTGCGCCGACCTCGATTGCTCGGCCACGGCGAGCTGCGGCGGCTGCATCGCCGAGCACCGCGCCGGCACGCCCTATCTCTTCTGTCCGGCCCTACGCACGCACGCCGAAGCCGAGCAGGTCTGCGCGGGCCACGGTTTCGCGCTCGTCACCGTCGACGAGCCGGCTGAACTGGGGTGGCTCGTCGAACGCATCGTTTTCCACCTCGGGGTCCACGGCACCTGGATCGGGCTCAGCGACGAGGCCGTCGAGGGCATGTGGCGCTGGGCGAGCGGCCAGGCCGTCACGGTCTTGGCCTGGGGCGCCGGGGTGCCCGACGGCGACAGCGCCGAGAACTGCGCCGCCGTCTCGACCCGTTGGACGCCGTACGGCTTGTGGGACGACCGCAACTGCGACGAGCAGAAACGCTTCGTCTGCGAACTCGACGAGCGTTGCGGCAACGGGCTCGACGACGACGGCGACGGGCTCACCGACTGCGCCGACGCGCGCTGCCAGGGCCCCCAAGGGGTCTGCGCGGCGGCACCCGAAACGGCCTGCGCCGACGGCGTCGACAACGACGCCGATGGCCGCCCCGACTGCGCCGATTTCGACTGCGTCGGGATTCTGGCCTGCGAGCCCGCGGGCGAAGCGAGCTGCGGCGACGGGTTCGACAACGACGGAGACGGCGCGCTCGACTGCCTCGACCTCGACTGCTCGGGGGCGCCCGAATGCGACGGCTGCGCCATCGTGTACCGCGCCACGACGCCCTATCTGCTCTGTCCGGAAACGCTGAGCTGGGCCGATGCGCTCGCGGCCTGCGAGGCCCACGGCTTCACCCTCGCCACCCTCGGCGATGCCGACGAGAACGAGTGGCTGTGGGACGTCATCGTCGTGCACCTCGGGGCCCAGGACGTCTGGCACGGCCTCAGCGACACCGCGACCGAAGGCGTCTGGCGGGCCGCGAGCGGCCAGACGGCCGACGTCACGATCTGGGGCACCGGGCAGCCGAGCAGCGACTCGCGCGCGAGCGACTGCGCGGCGTTCGGGGCCACCTTCGACCGGCGCTCCGACGACCGCGACTGCGCCGAACTCCATGCCTACGTCTGCGAGCGCACCGAATGGTGCAACGTGGCCGGCGACGAAGACGGCGACGGGCTCACCGACTGCGGCGACGCGCGTTGCCAGGGCGGCGGTGTCCCCTGCGAGTACGGGGCCGAGCGCACGTGCGGCGACGGCTTCGACAACGACAGCGACGGCCTCAGCGACTGCCTCGACCCCGACTGCGCGGGTCGCGCCGGCTGCGACTACGGCCAGGAACTCCAGTGCGCCGACGGCCGCGACAACGACGCCGACGGTGTCGCCGACTGTCTCGACGTCGACTGCGACCAGCAGAGCGGCTGCGACTTCGGCGTCGAACTGACCTGTGGCGACGCCTTCGACAACGATGGCGACGGCTTCGTCGACTGCGCCGACCTCGACTGCAGCGGCACCATGTCGTGCGGTGCGTGCATCGGCGAACACCACGAGTCGGCCGGCGCCGAGCATGCCTACCTGTTCTGCGGCATGGGCGGCTCGTGGACGGGGGCCCAGGACTTCTGCGCGTCGCGCGGCTTCTCGCTCGTCACCATCAACGACGAGGCCGAGCAGGCCTGGCTCGCCGGGCGCATCGAAGCGCTCTGGCCCGGCGCCCGGCCCTGGCACGGGCTCAGCGATAGCGCCGTCGAAGGCCAGTGGACCTGGGTGTCCGGCCAGCCCGTCGACTTCGCGTGGTGGTATCCCGGGGAGCCGAACGACGCCGGGACCGGCGAAGACTGCGGCGCCTTCCACCGCAATCCGGGCGACGGCGCCTGGAACGACGCGCCCTGCGACAATGTGCGGCGCTTCGTCTGCGAGCAAACCGAGAACTGCGGCGACGGGTTCGACAACGACGGCGACGGGGCGTCCGACTGCCTCGACAGCGATTGCTCCGGGGCCACGGCCTGCAGCGGCTGCCTTCGGGCTGCGTACGGCGGCCGGCCCTACCTCTTCTGTCCGGGGCCCGTCGACCAGGTGGGCGCCCGGGCGCTGTGCGCGTCGTTTGGCCTCGGCCTCGTCAGCGTCGACGACGCGGCCGAGCAGGCGTGGCTTGCCGCCACGTCCCAAACGCTGCTTGGCGGCAGCGCCGTCTGGCACGGGCTCAGCGACGCCACCGATGAGGGCCAGTGGCGCTGGCTGAGCGCCCAGGCCGCCCGGTTCGTGGCGTGGGCTCCCGGCCGGCCGCTGCAGCCCGACCCCGACGGCCGCTACGACTGCGCTCTCTTCGGGGCCGCCGCCGAGTTCGGCGGCGCCTGGCTCGACCTGCCGTGCAGCGAGTTGCTGGCGGTCGTGTGCGAGCAGAGCGAAGTCTGCGACGACGGCTACGACAACAACCAGGACGGGCGGGCCGACTGCGCCGACCCCGAGTGCGACGGCGGGGGCGACGCCTGCGAGTTCGGCACCGAACGGGGCTGCGCCGACGGCCGCGACAACGACGTCGACGGGTTGCAGGACTGCGCCGATCCCGACTGCGGCGAGGCCGACGCCTGCCAGTGGCCTGAGACCGCCTGCACCGACCTGCACGACAACGACGGCGACGGCGCAGCCGACTGTGCCGACCCCGATTGCGCCGGGGCCACGGCGTGCGAGACCGCCGAGAGCCGCTGCGGCGACGACTTCGACAACGATGGCGACGGGCTCCGCGACTGCGCCGACGACGACTGCCTGCCGGCCCCCGACTGCGAACTCAGCGAAACGCAATGCGGCGACGCCTTCGACAACGACGGCGACGCGCTCACCGACTGTCAGGACGACGACTGCCTCGGCCAGCCGCTGTGCACCGAGGGCTTCTGTACGCCGAGCGGGCTCACGCTCGACTGCGCGAGCGAAGTCACGGGCAGCAACGAAGGCGGTGCGAACGCGATCGGCGCCTACGACTGCGCCCCGACATGGGATGAAAGCGGGCCCGAACAGGTCTACGCGTTCACGCCCGCGGCCACGACGCGCGTGCGCCTGCAACTCGCCGACGAGACGGCCAGCCTCGACCTCTTCGTGCTGCACGCCGAATGCCGCGACGGTGCCTGCGTTGCGCGCGGCGCGGGCACGACGACGTTCGTCGCCGCGGCCGACGAGACCTACTACCTCGTGGTCGACGGCTTCCGCGGTGCCCAGGGGCGCTACCGGCTGCGCGTCGATTGCCTCGAAGTCTGCGACAACGGGCTCGACGACAACGGCAACGGGCTCGTCGACTGCCACGACGCCGACTGCGACGGTGTCCTCGGCTGCGAGTTGGGGGTCGAAGTCACGTGCGGCGACGGCTTCGACAACGACGCCGACGGCGTCGCCGACTGCGCCGACGCCGACTGCGCCGCCCAATCGTTCTGCGAGGCCGTCGAGACGCGCTGCGGCGACGGTTTCGACAACGACGCCGACGGGCAGAGCGACTGCGGCGACCCCGATTGCGACGCGCTCGCCGGCTGCGAGTACGGCACCGAAAGCCACTGCGGCGACGGCTTCGACAACGACGCCGACGCTGCGCTCGACTGCGCCGACGCCGACTGCGCCGCTGCGGGCGGCTGCGAGTACCCGGAAACGCGCTGCCGAGACGGCTTCGACAACGATGGCGACGGGGCCCGCGACTGCGCCGACGCCGACTGCCCGAGTGCCGCCGGCTGCGAACGGCCCGAGGCGAGTTGCCAAGACGGCTTCGACAACGACGGCGATGGCACCCGCGACTGCGCCGACGCCGACTGCGCGGCGGCGAGCGGCTGCGAGCAACCCGAGGCGAACTGCCAGGACGGCTTCGACAACGACGGCGACGGTACCGCCGACTGCGCCGACGCCGACTGTGCCGGCGCCTGGTGGTGCGAAGCCGCCGAACGGTCGTGCCACGACGGCTTCGACAACGACGGCGACGGGCTCGTCGACTGCCTCGACCCGCACTGCCACGGCCGCAGCGGTTGCGAATTCGGCACCGAGGCGGCCTGCGCCGATCTCTTCGACAACGACGGCGACGGGCTCGGCGACTGCCTCGACCCCGACTGCGCCGCGGCCCCGCTCTGCCAGCCCGTCGAGTCGCGCTGCGCCGACGGGTTCGACAACGATGGCGACGGCGCCGTCGACTGCGCCGACGCCGACTGTGCCGCCGGCGCCCCCTGCGAGTCGGTCGAAGCGACGTGCACCGACGGCTTCGACAACGACGGCGATGGCCTCGCCGACTGCGGCGACCCCGACTGCACGGGCGTCCCGGCCTGCCCCGAGACCTGTGTCGTCGACGCGTACGAACCCGACGGCAGCGCCGCCGAGGGCCACGAACTCGCGGCCGGGGCGCCGCAGGCGCATTCGCTGTGCCCGCTCGGCGACGAGGACTGGTGGCAGTTCGACCTCTTCACGGCGGCCCGCGTGGCCATCGAAACCGCCGGGCTCGCCGGTGACACCCGCATGGTGCTCTACGACGCCACGGGCGCCGCCCTCGCGGCCGACGACGACGGCGGGGCGGGCGCCTTCGCGCGCATCGTCGCGAGCCTGCCCGCCGGCTCCTACAGCGTGTGGGTCGGCGAATTCGGCGCCGACGCCATCGTGGCCGCCTACACCATCGTGCTCGAACTCGACCCGCCCGAAGACTGCGGCAACGGCCGCGACGACGACGGCGACGGCGCCATCGACTGCGCCGATCTGGGCTGCTCGCTCGACCCGCGCTGCGTGCCCGAGCTCGCCTGCGCCGACGCCGGCGACGACGACGGCGACGGGCTCACCGACTGCGCCGACCCCGACTGCGCGGCCGACCCGGTCTGCCTGCCCGACTGCGCGGTCGACGCCTTCGAGCCCGACGATTCGGCGGCCGCGGCCCGCCCGCTCGTCCCCGGCACGCCGGCCGCGGGGCGCAGCCTCTGCCCCGCGGGCGACGCCGACTGGTTCACGTTCACGCTCGCCGCCGCCGAGTCGGTGCAGCTCGAAGCGAGCGGGGCCGCGGGCGACCCGCAATTGACCCTGTACGACGCCGCGTTGAACGCGATCGGCACCAACAACGACGGCGGCGCCGACGCTTTCCCGCGGCTGCGCATGGGCTTGCCGGCCGGCAGCTACTTCGTGCAGATCGCCGCGGCGCCACCCGACGGCACCGTCGGCGACTACAGCCTGGCGCTCGACGTGCTGCCCGAGCGCTGCGCCGACGGCAGCGACGACGACGGCGACGGGCTCACCGACTGCGCCGACCCCGACTGCGCGGGCATCCTCGACTGCCCCGCGGTGTGCGCGGGTGAGGCCGCCCCGCTCCTTTGCGGCGTGTCGGTTGCCGGCTCGACGAGCGGCGGCCCCGAGGCCATCGCCGACTACGGCATCGTCGCGTGGGACGAGTCCGGGCCCGAGGCCGTCTTCACGTTCACGGCGCCGACGAGCGGGCTCTTCGCCGTCACGCTCGCCGACCTCACGGCCGACCTCGACGTGTTCGTGCTCGCCTCGGTCTGCCAGGACGACGCGGCGTTCGCCTTCGGCGACGCCACGGCCGCGTTCGAGGCCGAGGCCGGCGTCCCGTACTTCGTCGTCGTCGACGGCTACGGCGGCGCGGCCGGCGACTTCACGCTCACGCTCGCCTGCCCGCCGCCGGCCGAAGTCTGCACGAACGGCACCGACGACGACGGCGACGGTGCGGCCGACTGCGCCGATGCTGACTGCGATGGCCTCGCCGGCTGCGAGTACGGCGGCGAGGCGTCGTGCGCCGACGGCTTCGACAACGACGGCGACGGGCTCGTCGACTGCGGCGACGGCGACTGCGCGGCCGACCCGGCCTGTCTCGTTTGCGTCGACGCGTTCGAGCCCGACGAGAGCGCGGCCGCGGCCGCCGACATCGCGTTTGCGGTGGCCCTGCCGCACGCCATCTGCCCGACGGGCGACGTCGACTGGGCGACCTTCGTCGTGCCGGCCGCCGGCACGCTCACGGTGCAGACGAACGGCCCGGCCGGCGACACCGAAATCGCGCTCTACGACGCCGCGTTGCGGCTCGTCGCGGCCGACGACGACAGCGGGGTCGGCGACTTCTCGTGGCTCGCCGCCGCCGTCTCGCCGGGCGTCCACTTCGTGCGCGTCAACGCGTGGGGCGACAACGCGGTCATTGCGGCCTACACCCTGCAAGTCGACTTCGCCGAGCAGGGCGAACTGTGCGGCAACGGCGCCGACGACGACGGCGACGGGCTCGTCGACTGCGCCGACGCCGATTGCACCGCCGACCCCGCCTGCCAGGCCTGCGTCGACCTCTACGAGCCCGACAACGGCGCGGCCGACGCCACGGCGCTCGCGTTCGGCGTCACCGAGGCCCACGCCCTCTGTCCCATTGGCGACGACGATTGGTGGACCTTCACGCTTCTGGCCGCGCGCTCGGTCGCCATCGAGACCGCCGGTCCCGCCGGCGACACGCGCATGGGACTCTACGACCGCAACCTCGTGCAGCTCGCCTTTGACGACGACAGCGGACCGGGCTACTTCTCGCGCATTGAGCGGTCGCTGCCGGCCGGCACGTATTTCGTCAGGGTGAGCGAGTATGGTTCGAACGACATCATTGCGCTGTACACCCTCCGCATGGAGTAGCCGCGTCGGGCGCCCGGCCGGCGGCGCGGCGCCGCTATGGGCGTTCGCCCTCAGCCTGGCGCTCGGGGTGGCGGCGTGCGGCGGCGCCGAGCGCCCGGTCGGGCCCGTCGCGAGTTGCGCCGCCGCCCCCGACGGCACCGCGTGCAACGACGGCAACCCCTGCACCGCGAACGACCGCTGCACGGCCGGGGTCTGCGGCGGCCCGGCGCTGCCCGACGGCACGGCGTGCATCGGCCGCGGCGGTTGCATTCCGGCCGGGGAATGTGCGGCCGGTCAGTGCGTCGGCGCCGAGCGCCCGTGCCCGGCGCCCGCCGGGCCCTGTGAGACGAACGCCTGCGACGAGCAGACCGGCCAGTGCGCGGCGGCACCGCTGCCCGACGGCACGGCCTGCGTCGACGGCAATCCGTGCACCACCGACGACGCGTGCACGACCGGCGTGTGCCGCGGCACGCCGCTCGTCTGCCCGGCCGTGGCCTGTCAGGGCCCGGCCACGTGCGACCCCACGAGCGGGGCCTGCGCGGGCCCGCCGCTCGCCGCGGGCACGGCCTGCGACGACGGCGACCCCTGCACGGCCGGCGAGACCTGCACGGCCGGGGTCTGCGGCGGCGGCGCCGAGACGTGCAGCTGCCGCGCGGCGGCCGACGGCAGCCCCTGCGACGACCGCAACGCCTGCACCGACGGCGACCGTTGCAGTGCCGCCGTGTGCGCGGGCACGCCGTTTCCCTGCCCCGACCCCGGCTTTGCCTGCCGCGTGGCGGCCTGCCTGCCCACGACCGGGGCGTGCATCGACGTCGCCGCCCCCGACGGCACGGCCTGCGACGACGGCGACCCGTGCTCGCAGGGCGATGCGTGCCTTGCCGGCACCTGCATGTCCGGGCCCGACACGTGTTTCTGCCGCGCCGAGCCGGCGGGCACGGCCTGCGACGACGGCGACCGCTGCACGGCCGACGACGTCTGCCTCGGCGACGTCTGTGCCGGGCAACCCGTCGACTGCACGGCGTTTTCTGGCAACTGCACGGACGGCCGCTGCGAGCCCACGAGCGGCGAGTGCGTCGCGGCGTTCTCGCCGCAGGGCACGCCCTGCGACGATACCGACCTCTGCACGAGCGGCGACGAATGCTGGGCGGGCCGCTGCGGCGGCACGCCGGCCGACTGCACGGCGTTCCGCGACGCGTGCAACGTCGGCCGCTGCGCGGCGGCGAGCGGCACGTGCACGGCCGAGCCCGTGCCCGACGGCACGCCGTGCGACGACGGCGACCCGTGTACCACGAGCGACACGTGCACGGCCGGGGCCTGTGGCGGCACCGGCGACGCCTGTGCGCCGTGTGCCGCGGCGAGGGCCGGCGACCCGTGCGCCGATGGCGACCCCTGCACGACGGACGAGCAGTGCGTGGGGGTGGCGCCCTATCTCGCCTGCCAGGGCTTGCCCACCGACTGCGCCCCGAGCGGCGACGCCTGCAACGTGGGGGTCTGCGAGCCCAGCAGCGGCGCCTGCGCCGCCGTGCCGCACCCCGACGGCGGCCCCTGCGACGACGGCGACGCCTGCACGGGCGGCGACGCCTGCCTTGCGGGCCGCTGCGTCGGCACGGCCATCGCACTCTGCGGGGCCACGGTCGCCGGCTGCGAGCCCGCGGCCCCGAACGACGACCCCGGCGCCGCCTGGCCGCTTGCGCTGGCCGAGGGCGGCGTGCGCCTCGTGGGCTTCATCGACCCGCCCGGCGACGTCGACTGGTTCGGGCTCGAGCTGCCGGCCGGCGTGCAGCTCTCGGTCGTCACGGCGGCGCATTGCGGCAGCGTGCTCGACACGCTCATCGGCGTGTACCGCTTCCCGGAACTGACGCTCGTGGCCGAGGCGGGCGGGGCCGGCGCGGGCTTCGCGGCCGTGAGCGATCTCGCCATCCCGACCGCCGGCGCCTACGTCGTGGGCCTCGCGGCCAACACCGACCTCGCCCGTGGCGGCTACCTCGTCGACATCGCGGTGCACGCACCCGTGCCGTGCACCGATTCGGCCGAATGCGGTTGCGCCGACCTCGAATGCGCCACGAGCGGCCCCGAGGCGGGCCGCTGCGTGCCCGCCCTGCCGCGCGAGCAGGAGCCGAACGATGCGCCCGGCGCGGCCACGCTCGTGGCCGTCGGGGAGCGGGTCTACGCCACGTTCGCCGGGTTCGGCGACCGCGACTGGTTCGCGCTCGAGCTCGCCGCCGATGCTTCGGTGTCGTTTGCAACGGGCCCGTTTTGCGCCGCCGAGGCGTTCACGGCCGTGTCCGTGTTTTCGGCCGACGGCCGCACGTCCTACGCCTACGACGACGGCCGTTCGAACGCCGGCTACGGCCGCATCGGGCGCTTCGACCCGCCGGCCGCCGGCCGCTACCTCGTGCTGGTCGACAATGCCGGTCTCGAGCCGGGCCGCTACGTCCTTGCCGTCGGCGACCAACGCTGCCTCGTCGACGACGACTGCGCCTGCGGCGACGCGCGCTGCCTGCGCGCTGCCGCGGCCCCCGGCCGGTGCGAGCCACGCGTGCCCATGCAGGAAGGCGCCGAGCCCGTGGGGCTCACGCTCGAGCTCCGCCAGCACGGCCGGCTCGACGTCCCCTACGATGCCGACACGTTCGCGCTCTTTCTCGGGCCCGGTCGCTATGACGTCACGACCGGGCCGTACTGCGGCTCCACGACCGACACGCTGCTCGCCGTGCTCGACGCGGACGGCGCCGCGCTCGCCGCCGACGACGACTCCGGTCCGGGGCCGTTCGCAGCGGTCCTGGGCTTCTCGGTGGCGAACTCGGGGCTGTTCACGTTGCAGGTGCGCGGCCGCGGGCCGACGACGGGCGACTACCTGCTCGTCGTGACCGAAGCCCCGGCGCGCTGACGCGCGCGGTCCGCCGCGCTGCACGCCCGCCGGCGGGCAGCCGTGCGCGCACTTCGCGTCTTGCGCTCGTCGGGGGCTCCCGACCCCGGCCGAGCCGCGGCCCCGCGGCCGCTTTCCGGAGGGAGGCTTGCCCATGTCCGACGCCCAGGCTCCCGGGTCTGCCGCGCCACCGGCGCACGGTGCGTGTCGCGGCCACTGGCCGGTTTTTGTTTTCGGCACGCTCGTGCTCGGGCTGCTCGTGCCCGGGGCGTTGCGCCATTTCGGCGAGTGGCAGCGCGAGCGGGCGCAGCTCGCCGCGTGTGCGCTGCATCGCCAGAACGCCGAGGCGGCGCTGCAGCGCAGCGACTTCGCGCGGGCCGAGGCCGCCTTGCAGGTCGCGCGCCGGCTCTGCCCCGACGACCCCGCACTGGCCGAAGACGCCTTGCGCCTGCTCGTGCGCCGGGCCGCCGCAGAGCCCGCGACGCTCACCGACGAGGCGTTGCCGACCCTCGACTACGCCATCGACGTGCTTGCGGCCCGGCCCGACGCCGCGGACGACGTCTCGCCGCTCGTGGCCGCCGGCCAGGTGGCGCTGCGCCGCGGCGAGCCCAGAACCGCACTCCAGCGCTTCACGGCCGCGGTCGCGCGCAACCCGACCGCCGTCGGGTCGCATCTCGGGGCCGCCACGGCGCACGAGGCCCTCGGGCAGCGCACCGACGCGCTCGCGGCCTTCGAGGCGGCGCTCGGCGCGGCGCCGCAAAACCTCACCGTGCTCAACAACCTCGGGGTCTACTACCTCGACCTCGAACGGCCCGACGACGCCATCGCGCTCTTCGAACGCGCCCTCGTCGTCCACGACAACGCCCCGAGCCGGCTCAACTTGGCCGAGGCGCTCTTTGCGCGCGACCGGCGGCCCGAGGCCATCGAACACCTGCGGCGCGCGGCCGAACTCGCCCCGCGTTCGGCGGAAGTGCGGCGCCGGCTCGGCGATGTGTTGCTGCTCGCGGGCCGGTACGCCGAGGCCGCCGAGGCCTTGCAGCGGAGCATCGACCTCGAACGTACGCCGGCCGCGCTGCTGAGCCTCGGCACGGCCCACCAGGGCCTCGGGCAGCACGAGCGGGCGCTCGGCGACTTCGGCCAGGCGCTGCAGCAGGACAGCAGTCTCTACACGGCCCACTACCGCATCGGGCAGTCGTACGAAGCCCTGAACCGCCCCGCAGACGCCGTCTCGGCCTACCGGAAGTACCTCGAGTTCGCCGAAAAGGTTCCCGAAGAGGCCGCCCGTGTGCAGACGCTGCGCGCCCGCATGCAGCCGCCGGCACCCGGCCCGGCGCCCGGCCCGGCCGTCCCGCCCGCGGGCCTGCCGGAACTGTCCGATGGCCCCGACCCCAATCCGCCGCCGGCGCGGCGCGGCACGCCCTGACCGACCCAGCATCCGTCACCCACTCCGGGATTCGCGAGCGGATCCGGGGCCCCCCTGCGCTGTCGGCCGCGCCGATGGGGTGCCCGACGGGGCGCTGCCACCATGGCGCCCGAATCGGCAGCGCGCTGGACCCCAGTGCGGCCCCTGGAGTAGTCTGCAACCGGGTCATTTGCCGGGAGGTCTCCAGTGGCTCTGAGTGTCGCCTCGCTCTCTCGGGCGCTCGCCGCGCTCGACACCGCGCTCGCCGTCGAGCGGCGCCTCGCCGCCGCGCCCGCGGTCGACCTCGCGCTCCAAGACACCGTGCGCGCCGGGGTCATCCAGACCTTCGAGGTCGCCTACGAGCAATCGTGGAAGCTCATCCAGCGCTGGCTCCGCGAAAATGGCGTGCCCGAAGAAGCCGAGTTCCCCCGCACGCGGAAAGACCTCTTTCGCCAGGCGGCGCGCCACGGTCTCATCGACGACCCCGTCGTGTGGTTCGGCTTCGGCGATGCCCGCAACCTGTCTTCGCACACCTACGACGCGCAGACTGCCGCCACCGTGCTGGCCGAAGCCGCCCGTTTCGCGGGCGCGGCGCGCTCCCTGGTGCGCGCCCTCGAGCCGGCCGAATGATCGACCTCGCCCCCGACCAACTCCGCACCGTGCGGCGCATCGTTCGCCTGTTCGTACCCGAGTGCGAAGTTCGTGTTTTCGGCTCGCGCGTCACCGGCACGGCCCGGCGCCACTCCGACCTCGACCTCGCCGTCGTGGGGCCGACCGCGCTCGACTGGCGGCGGCTCGAAGCGCTGCGCGACGCCTTCTCCAGCTCCGACTTGCCGTTCCTCGTCGACGTCGTCGACTGGCACGCCGTGTCGCCCGAGTTTCGTCGGCGCATCGAGGCGAACTACCTGGCGCTCCAGGACGCGGCCGAGCGCGACGACGCGGGGACGACGCGTGGGGCGCCGTCGGCCGCAACCCGGACCGTTCCCGCCGAACCGCTTGGGAACGCTCCGTCAGGCGTGGTAGGCTCTCGTCCGGAGCGCGCACGGGAACGCATCCCGTGAATCGGAGTGCGACGTGGAAGAACCCGGGCGCCAAATCCACCCCGATGGGCCGGCGGCGGACGCAGAAGAGGATTCGCTTGCCCCGGCCGATTCGGGCATCGACCTCACGCTCATCCGCGAGATGCTCGCCTTGACGCCCGAGCAACGGCTCTCGTGGAATGATGCCATGGTGCGCCTCATCGAGGAGCTGCGTCGTGGTCTCGCCGCCGAGTGACCTGACGACAATCCTCGTCGTACTCCGCGACGCGGGCGTCGAGTTCGTCGTCGTGGGAGGACTCGCTGCCGTGGCGCAAGGCGTTCCGGCCACGACCTTCGACGTCGACATCGTCCACAAGCGCACCGCCGAGAACGTCGCGCGGCTGATGGATGTCCTCGGCCAGGTCGAGGCACGCGCCCGCGGCCGTCCCCCGCTCCCGCTGCTCGTCCCGGGAGCCGCCGCGCTCATGGGCCCGGGCCACCAACTCCTGCAGACCAAGTACGGCGCCCTCGACGTTCTGGGCGCCATCGAAGGCGGCCTGACCTACGACGATCTCCTCGACGCGGTCGTCCCGATCGCCGTCCGCGGACGCAGAATTCTGTGCCTGCGCCTTGCGAAGTTGGCCGAGCTCAAGCGGGGCTCGTCGCGCCCGAAGGACAGACTCCTGCTGCACCTCATCGAAGCCGCTCTCGCCGAGTCCCGCCACGATCCCTGAGCCGGGCCGGACGACGCGCCACAGCGAATAGCAAGTGTCAAGCCCACTTCGCCACGGGCGGCCGGGCGGCCGGGTATCCGGGTATCCCGCGGCGGGCGTCGGGCGTCAGCGGGTGGCGCGTCTGCCTGACCGTCGTGTTCACGAGGCCAAAGGCCCGCGGGCGGGCGCCGGGTCATGCGGCAGTGGGTGCGAACGTTCGGAGCGCGGGTTGGGAATTTGTCGCGGGGTCGGGCTACTTGCAGCTCGGGTCGGTGCAGCTGTTCTGGCAGGAACCGAGGCCCTTGCAGTCGACCTTGCAGTCTTTCGTGCAGCCGGTCAGCGAGCAGCTGCCGTTGCCCGTGCACGTCAGGTTGCAGCCGTTGCCCGGGCAGTCGAGCACGGCCGAGCCGAGCCCGCTGGCCGTCGCCGTGCACTTGCCGGCGGGGCACGAGAACGAGCAGCTGCCGGTGGCCTTGCACTCGAACGCGCAACCCGGCCCCTTGCAGGTCTTCGAACAGGCGCCGTAGCCCGTGCACACGCACGGCTTGCCGGCCTCGCAGACGCCGCCCTGGACGCCCACCTGCGCCCGCGCCGGGGGAATGGCCAGCGCCACCACCGCCGTCACGAGCCCCACGGCCAGAATCGCCCCCACCACTTCACGCACATGCAGCTTCATGATGTCCCTCACCTCGTATCGGGTCTGCGGCGGCCCAGGCCGACCGCCGCCCGGAAAGTTGCGCCCTTCTAGACGAAGCCTCGGCGTTTGTAAAGCTCGCGCCAAGGGCTCCCGCTGGGGGAAAGCCCCTACGAGAAAAACGAGGATATCGCCTCATAGGCAAGGGCGTCTCGGGGCCCTACATGGCCCTCAGCGTCCGACGTCCATCTCTTTCGCAGGAGGAGCCCCGTGCGCGCGAGCCCAGTCAGTGCCCTGTTCCTCGTTGCCGTCGCTGCCCTGTTCATCGGTTGCGAGAGCGATCCGCAAGACACTCCCGTGAACCCGGAAGCCGGCGCTCCCATCGCCGGCTCACCGTGCGCGCCGGCACCTCCGTACACGGAGGACCTGAGCGGCTGCGCGCAGCCGGCCGACGACTATCAGCCGCGGGCGCCGGGCGTCGACACCTGGCCCGTCTGCATCAGCGACGACGACACCTACCACCCGATTGAGGAGAGTGTTTCCAGCATCGCGCGCGTCGCGGCCTACGGCACCATTGCGGCAGAGCTGTGGGTCGACCATCCCGAGCCGACGAAGCAGGACTTCCTGGACATGCGCATCCTCTTCGAAGAGGACCAGGGCCTCGGCTCCAGAGTCGCCCGGCGCTACGACATCCACCATGTGAAGCCGGCCGAGGGGGGCTGTGACGAAGAGGGGGTGGCCGACGCCAACCCCGACTACTGCGTGGGTCCGTCCAAGCTGCAACCCATCGTCACCGAGGCCTTTGCCGACGACGACGTCAAGGCCCTGGTCATGGCGCGCAATGCCGGCTTCGGCGCGCCCGACATCACGCTCGTCGGGGCCACCTTCGCCGAGCTGACCGTGGCCGACTGGCTGAAGCCGAAGGCCATGTCCGACGACTTCTTCAAGCCGTTCTGCAGCTGAAACCGTCCCTGCTCGCCCCGGCTGGATGCGTCACGCCCCCGCCTTAACTCCGGCACAGCGGCCGGCGGCGCCGAATCGGCGCAGCTTCCCAGGCCCAGAACGGCCGCGAAGATGGCCTGGGCGTCGGCGGCCGTGACCCGACCATCGGCGTTGCAGTCGGCGGCGCAGCGGGCGCGCCAGCCTGGACGGTGCTGCCCGAGCACGACGCCGAACGCCCACTGCACGTCCAGCGCGGAGAGCCCGTCGTCGCCGTTCACGTCTCCCGTGTGGAGGCAGGCGTTCCAGTTGACCAAGACGGACACGGCATCGTCCCCCTGGCCCGCCACCACCAGGTCCGGGTCCTGGTCGCCGTCGAGGTCGCCCGCGAAGAGCGCGTGGGGGTGAGACGCCGCGCCGAAGCACGCTGGCGCCGCGAAGCTGCCGGCGCCGTTGCTGAGCAGCACGCACGCGGCCTCGTCCCACGAACTCGCGGCGGCGAGGTCGAGGAGCCCGTCGCCGTCGAAGTCGGCGATCGCGAGCGAGCGGGGCGCCTCCGAGACCCCGTAGGCAACGGCCGCAGCGAACGTGCCCGCGCCGTTGCCGAACAGAATGGAGATGTCCGCGCCGTCGAGGTTTGTGGTGGCCAAGTCCGGGTGCCCGTCGGCGTTCAAGTCCGCGACCGCAACCTGATCGGGCCACCGGCCCACGGCGTAGGGCACGGCGCTCTCGAACGTGCCGTCGCCGCGGCCGAGCAGAACCGAGACGGTGTTCGCCCCGGCGTTGGCGGAGACGAGGTCCGGGGCGCCATCGCCGTCGAAGTCGGCGCTGGCCAGCGACATCGGACGCTCCTGAACGGTGTAGGGCACCCGGCCGCGAAACGTGCCGTCGCCGTTGCCGAGCAGGACGGAGAGGCTGGCGTTGCCGCTGTCGGCCGTCGCCAGGTCCGGGCTCCCGTCGGCATCCAGGTCCGCCACGGCCACGAACGAGGGCTCTTCCCCGGTCTCGCACGGAGGTGCCGGCAGGAAGCTGCCGTCGCCGTTGCCGAGCAGGATGGAGACATCGTTGCTGACGAGGTTGGCCGTGGCGATGTCGGTCCGCCCGTCGCCGTCGAAGTCGGCCGTGGCCAGGGCGGACGGCGCCAGGCCGGCCGCGAATTCGCCGGCCTCCAGGAATGTCGCGTCGCCCCGGCCGAGCCGTACGGTCACCGTGGCGCCCGTCTGGTTCGCCGTGGCCATGTCCAGGTTCCCGTCGCCATCGAAGTCGTCGAGCACGACGTCTTCCGGTGCGGGGCCCGTCCCGTAGGCGACCGGCGCGAGCAGCGTGCCGTCGCCGCGCCCGAACAGGATGGAGACCTCGCCGCTGATGCAGAAGCCCGTCGTCGCGAGGTCGAGCCGCCCGTCCCCGTCGAGGTCGGCGGCGCAGACCGACCCGGGGCACGCCCCCACCGCATAGTGCGCCGCGTCGGCGAACGTACCCGCGCCCACGCCGAGCAGGACGGAGACCCGGTCGCTCCTGCTCGCGGCCACGGTCACGTCCAACGTGCCGTCGGCGTCGAGATCGGCCGTGCCGACCGCCCACGGTCCCTCCGCCGTGCCGTAGGAGACGGCGGCCGGGAACGTGCCGTCGCCGTGCCCGAGCAGAACGGACACGTCGTCGCTCGAGTAGTTCGCGGCGAGGATGTCGAGGACCCCGTCGGCGTCCAGATCGGCAACGGCAACCGATTTCGGATTGCGCCCGGTCCCGTACGGGACGCCACCCTGGAACGTGCCGTCACCGTTGCCGAGCAGGACGGACACGCCGTGGCGGTAGTAGTCAGCCGTGACGACGTCCGGGGCTCCATCGCTGTCCAGATCGCCCAACGCAACCGAAAAAACGGTATCTCCTACGTCGCACGGTACAGGGGCGGCGAACGTGCCTTCGCCGTTGCCGAGCAGGATGTGGAGCGAGTTGCTCGCCGAGACGGCCAAGTCTGCGTTTCCGTCACCGTTCAAGTCGCCGGCGGCGACGGCCACCCCACCGGGTTCGCCGCCATGGAAGAACGGACCGCGAAAGGTGCCATCCCCGCGACCGAGCAGGACGGCGACCAGGGCGGTACGGCTCACTGCCGTGGCGATATCCGGGTTGTCGTCACGGTCGAAATCGGCCACGGCAATCGAGCGCGGCGACTCGCCGATGTCGTAGCAGACCGGGGCGGCAAAACTGCCGCCGCCGGTGCCGAGCAACACCGAGACCGAACCGGCGCCGTTGTTCGTCGTGGCGATGTCCAAGGCCCCATCGCGGTTGAAGTCGGCGATGGCGCCGGCCCAGGGGTCGGCCCCCACGTCGATGCTCAGGCTGCTCGCGAACAACGGGAAGGCCGGGCGGACGCGCGGGTCGGCCGCCGCGTCGCGCGCGCGGCCCGCGAAGAGGACGAGCAGCAGGAGAGCGGCCCCAAAACGAACGCTTCGTCTGTCCATTTTCCCCTCCCCCGCGGGTTCGCCGGGCCCGCCCTGCGCCACGGCATCGGCCGGCGCGTTTCTCCGTGGCATCAAGATAGTCGGTTTTGCAGGACCGCGGGGCCGGTTTCGACCGGGCGATGGGGCGTTTCGTCGCGGACCACGGCCGCCACGGCGTCACCCCCGATTGAGCCGCGCCCGCGCCGCCTGTAGAATGCCGCCCGGACATGCCGCCACGCCGCAGAGGAGGGCATCTTGAACCGCGGATGGGTCATCGGGTTGTGCATCACCGCAGGCTGCCTCGCGGCCTGTTCCGGTTCGGGGAGCGGGGCCGGCGAGCCGGCCGCCGAAGACACGCTCGCCGCCTGTCAGGACGGTCGCGACCAGGACGGCGACGGGCTCACCGACTGCGCCGACCCCGACTGCCAGGTCTTCGTCGCCTGTGCCGCGCGGCCCGCTGGCCCCGACGCGGCGCCCGGCGACGCCGCCGGGCCGGCCGACGCGGTCGCCGAGCTCGACGCCCCGCCGCCCGCTGACGCCGCCGGCCCCGCCGACGTGGCCCCGCCCGACAGCGGCGCCGCGCCGCCCTGCACGCCGTGCGGCAACGGCTCGCTGCGCGGCACCGTTTGCGCGCCGAGCCTGCAAGTGTTCGTCAGCCAGGCGCTCGTCACGATCGACGCCGTCGACTGCGCGGGCGTGCCCGTGCACCTCACCGCGTACTCGCGCCCCGACGGCACCTACGAGTTCCCCGAACTGCCCTGCGGCGACCACCTCGTCGTCGTCGAGAAGGGCTCGTTTCGCACCGAGTACACGGTGCACATCGACCCGGGCCGGCTCACCGACATCTCGGGCGCCGACATCAAGCAGTGCTTCTCGTCCGGCGGTACCCGCATCGCCGCGTTCTGGGGGCAGTGGGACGAGTTGCAGCTCATGCTCGAACGGCTGGGCTTTGCCTATGACTGGTACTACTTCTCCGACGAGCTCTACAGCGACCCGCCGCCCTGGGACGACGTCGAAGCCGTGCAACTGCTGCGCGACCCCGCGGCGCTCGCCCAGTACGACATCCTGTTTCTCAACTGCGGCTCGGCCTACCAGCAGTGGGCCGACCGCTACCCCGAGATGTTCGTCAACCTGCGCGACTGGGTGCTCGCCGGCGGCTCGCTCTACGGCACCGATCTGGCCTGGATCGTGACCGAACGCGCCTGGCCCGATGCCATCGACTTCTATGGCAACGACACCGAGGGCGGTATGTCCGAGGCCGGGCCGCAGATCGTGCTCGGTCAGACCGACCACCCCGTCACCATCGCCGACCCCGACCTCGCCGCGTTCGTCGGCACGAGCGAGTTGACCGTGCACTACGGCCCCGGCCCGCTCATCTCCATGGCCGACGTCGAGGCCCACACGACGGTGCACGCCACGGCCCACATCGAGCAGAAGGACGGCAGCATCATGGGGTTCCCCGACCCGTGCGACTGCGTGCAGCTCGACGAAGATCAGCCCGTCATCGTGTCGTTTTCGCCAGCACCCGGGGCCGGCCGCGTCATCTACACCACCTTCCACAACGACGAGCAGGCCGACCAGGCCACCTATGACCAGATCCTGCACTTCCTCGTGTTTCTGCTGTGAGGGCGGGGCGGGTGGCCGGCGCACACCCCGCGCCTCGGAGGAGACCGTCGCAATGCCGGGCCCGGGCGGCCCGCGGCGTTGGAGCAACATCATGAAGACGGCCCGCGTCACGACGATGGCATGCCTGGCACTGGGCGCCCTCCTGGCCGGGGGCTGCGGTGCGGCCACGAAGTCCGGAAACGCGGCATCCGCCGACGATGCGCAGGCGTCTACGGCCGAGACGGCATCCGGCACCTGCCGGCGCGACGACATCCAGCGCGTCGTGCGGGGGCACCTCGGCAGCGTCCAGTACTGCTACGAGAAGCAGCTGATGCTGCAGCCCGACCTCCAGGGCAGCGTCACCGCGCGGTGGACCATCTCGACCAGCGGAACCGTGGAGCAGGCCGAGATCGCACGGAGCACCGTCGGCAGCCAGGTCCTCGAAGACTGCGTCCTGCGGTGGATCCGGCGCTGGCGTTTCGAGCCCCCCGGGGGCGGGGTCTGCGTGGTGAACTACCCCTTCGTCTTCAAGCGGCAGTAAGGCCCGGGCCGGAGCGGTGGCCGGCGGCGCGTCGCACCCGGCGGCGCGCTACTCGACGGGCAGGCAGACGAAGAGCACGTCGGGCCCGGCGCCGAACGCGCGGCATTCGAAGCCGGCGGGGCATTCGCTGATGCAGGTCTCGGTGCACACGCGTCCGGCCGGGCTTTCGATGCAGAGGCCCGAGCGGCAGTCGGCGTTCTCGGTACAGGGGTCGCCAAACTCGCCGGGGGGCGGCGGGGGCACGAACGCGCACGCGAACACGACGTCGGGGTAGGTGTTGGCGAGCGCCGCGCAGCGGTAGCCGTCCGGGCAACCGTCGTCGTCGGGCGGCTCGGCCGGCACGCAGTTGCGCGAGCACACCGTGGTGTCGGCCGGCCCGGGCAGGCACCAACCGGAGGCGCATTCCGCGTTGGCCTGGCACGGTTCTTCGAACGGCCGCGAGCCGGCCGCGCCCGCCGCGCCGGAAGCCGGGTGGCAGGCGGTACGCAGATCGGCCCCTTGCCACCGGCCGCGGCAGGCGAAGCCCGGCTCGCAGCTCGCGGTGCAGGCCACGCTACAGACTTGCCCGGCGCCGCCTGGCCACGGTAGGCACACCCCGCTCGTGCAGTCGGCATCCGTGGCGCACGGCGCGCCCCGCCCGCCGGCGGCGGCGGTCGCAAGCGGCGGGTCCTGGATGATGAGATAGCTGTACGGTTCCCAGAGGTCGGCGCATTCGAGGTCGGCCAGGGTCGCCACATCGGCGTTGACGATGCGGTAGCCGGTGCCGAGCTCGTGCGGCAGCGGCATTTGCAGGGCGAGCAGCGCCGTCTGTCCGGGCCAGGCCAGCGCAGTTTCGCCCCCAGGCGCCGTGACCCGCAGGCCGAGCGGTACGAGTTGGGCACAGTCGGGCTCCACCGGCAGCGGCACCGCGGGGCAGCCGACGAGTTCCGTGCTCAAGGCGAGCCCCATGAGTTCGGCGGTCTCCGTGCCGAGGGGCGTCCACGCAGAGCCGAACGCGCCGGCGTCGCCGACGAACAGCAACGTGCCGTCGGGGTGCTGCAGCCGCAGGCCGTCGGCCGGTCCGTAGTCGGTCTGCTTGCGGTGCGTGGCGATGACGGCCTGGCCCGGCGCCACGGGAAGCGCGTGGGGGCCGACCTCATAGGGGAAGACCAGCGTGCCGGCGTCGGTCTCGAGGCGCAGCCGCCCCGACCCCACCTCGACGACGGTGCCCGTGTAGACCCCCGCCTCCGGGACGGGGGTGTCGCCCCCAAACGACGGGCTGAAGCGGCCTTCGAGCGCACACTGGACGCCGGGCCAGCCGCCGCTCGGTTGGCACGTGCCGTCCCGTTCAACGCACACGGCCTCGGGGCCGCAATCGTCGCCAACGGGTCCCTGCCACTGGCTGCACGGCAGCCCAATCGGCGGCGGCGGCAGGCCGCCGTCGTCGGGCGGGGCCAGGCCGTCGTCCGGCGGGGCCAGGCCGTCGTCGGGTGCGGCCAGGCCGTCGTCGGGTGCGGCCAGGCCGTCGACCGGCGCGGTCCCCGCGTCGGCGTCGCCCTGCGCGCCGGCGCCATCGGGGCGTCCCCCGCCGCCGTCCCCGGCGCACCCGGGCATGCCGCAAACCACCCAGCCGAACACCAGGACCCAGCCGAGATTGCGTACCTTCATCGACGCCTCCTCCGCGGCCGTCGGCGAGCCCTGCCGCCCAGGCCGCCCAAGACGATCGTGCGGCCTGCACCGTACCACGAGACGAGTCGTGTCCCAAGGAGCGCTTGCGTCCGAACCTCGCGCGCTCGGCGGGCTGCTCGCGTCCGCCGGCGTCGCCCCGAGTATCCCGGCGGCCGGCCGGGCCTTCCCCGTTAGTAAAGAACTCTTTACTATCTCCTCCGGCAAGGAAAGGATTCTTGACCAAGGAGAGCCC
>CAYRCM010000021.1:0-48643 GCA_964422715.1 uncultured Myxococcales bacterium
GTTGCGCCCCCTCCCATGGCCCGCGAACCGCAGCCGCCTGCGGCGCCCATGGCCGCTCCGCCCGAGCCCGAGCCCGAACCCGCGCAGCCGCTGGCCGCGCCCCCTGTGGCCCCCGCTCCGGCGGCGCCCGTCGCCGCGGCCGAGGGGCTGCGCGAAATCCGACGCATCGAAGAACTGCTCGCCGCGGCCGCGGCCGACGGCATCGAAGAACTCGTGGTGGCTGGGCCCGCGCGCATCCACGTGCTGCGCCAGGGGCGCCGGCAGGCCGCGGGCCTGCGTTTCGCCAACGAGCAGGCCTTCCTGAAGTCGCTCATGGCGGGGGCCGTGCAGCTCGGCCACGCGGGCGACCAGTTGCCCGCGTTCATCGAGGGCACGCTGCCAAACGGCATGCTCCTGCGCATCTTCGGCTCGCCGCTCGCACTTGGCGGGCCGTTCTGCCTGCTGCGGGCGCCGCGTCGCGCCACCCCGACGCCGGCCGACCTCATCCACGCCCGCGCCCTCGGGCAGGCGCAGTTCGAGGCCATCCGGCGCGCGGTCGACGAACGACGCAGCATCGTCGTCTGCGGCCAGACGCGCAGCGGGCGCACGACCGTGCTCAACGCCATCGCGCAACTGCTGCCGCCAGACGCGCACCTGTTGCTCATCGAAGACCAGCCCGAGCTCGTGCTCAACCACCCGGGCCTCCTGCGGCTGGCCAAGGGCAACCCCGACGAGGGTTCGTTCTCGTCGCTCCCGTTGCTGCATCGGGTGCACGCCGACTGGCTCGTCATCGGCGACGTGCGGGCCGACGAGGTCCCCGGTTTCCTCGAGTTCGCCTCCGAAAGCGCCGGGGCCACGCTGGCCACGCTCTACGCAGGCAGTCCCGAATCGCTGGTCTCGCGGCTCATCGCGCTCTACTGCGCCACCGAAACCGGCATCCCCGAAGCGCAGGTCGCGGCGCTCGTGTCCGGTGCGCTCGACATCGTGGTGCACGTGCAACGGGTGCCCGACGGCATTCGCGTCACCCGCGTCGCATCGCTCACCGTCGACCAGAGCGGCATGCTTCGGCTGGAGGAACTGACCGCGTAGCGCGCCCCACGCCGGGGCGAGCTGCCGCCCACCGCACCACAACCGGCGGTCTCAGATGTTCACGCTCATCATCGAAGACATCCACGGAGGGACCACTCACCAGCACCGGTTCGAAGAATGCGAGCTCGTAATCGGCCGTAGCCACGACAAATGCGACATCGTTCTGCCGTCCGACAACGTCTCGCGGCGCCATGCCAAGGTCTACACGTCCGGCGGGCGCTGCTTCGTCCAGGACCTCGGCAGTGCCAACGGCGTGCAGGTCGACGGCCGGCGCATTCGCGACGTGGCCGAGGTGGGCCGCGCCAACCGCATTCGCATCGGCGACTACATCCTGCACGTGGAGCCCGACGAACGCGGGCCCGCGGCCGGCGGTCAGCGCTACGGCCGACTCGTTGGTACGGCGCTGGCCGGCGGGCTCACGTTCGACATCAGCCAGCCCGTCTACCTCGTCGGGCGCGGCAAAGACACGGCCATCACGGTCATCGACGCATCGGTCAGCCGCGTGCATGCCCGCATCACGGTTGGCCCGAGCGGCGAGCTCGTCGCCCAGGATCTCCGCAGTTCCAACGGCACGTTCGTCAACGACGAACGCATCGAGCAGCGCGTGCTGCGCAACGGTGACCGGCTGCGGTTCGGCAACATCGAGTTCGTCGTCGAGACGGCGGCCCCGGCCGCGGCTCCCTACGTGGCCATGCCTCCACCGATGGCCCCCCCGGTACTCCCGGTCGCTCCGTACGCCGCCCCGGCCGCTTACGCGCCCGCGCCACCGATGCCGCAGCCGGTCATGATGGTGGCTCCGGCCCAGGCCGGCTATGCCGCGGTGGCCGAAGACGACGAGAACTTCGAGATCGTCACCAATTCCGGCCGCAAGGTGGTCTTCCTCATCGTCCTCGGGCTGCTGCTCGTGGCCGGTCTGGTCGTGACGCTCGTGCTCGTCGCACGCTCCGACTCGGGCAGCCCTGCGGCCGCCGCTGGCGGACCGGGGGTCCCCGACCCGCTCGCCGCGCAGAAAAAAGCCGAAGAAGAACGCGAAAAGCGCCGGCGCGAACTCGACGCCGAGAACAAGCTGCGCGAAGGGCGCGAACTCATTTCCAAACGACGCTGGGACAGTGCCCACGAGACGTTGCGCCAGGCCCTGCAACTCGACCCGG
The DNA here is from genome assembly GCA_964422715.1 of uncultured Myxococcales bacterium. GTDB lineage: Bacteria > Myxococcota_A > UBA9042 > PWKZ01 > CAYRCM01 > CAYRCM01. The sequence continues at coordinate 2,220 of CAYRCM010000021.1, forward strand.
CCAACGAGGATGCGTTCCGACTGCTCGACCAGATCGCCCGCGAACGCGGGTTCGCGAGTCGCATGGTCGAAGCCGACGCCCTGCTGCTCGAACGCAAGTACGACAAGGCGATTCGCATCTACGATTCCATCCCGGGCAAGTCGGTCTACCGGCCCGACGCAACGACCCGCATGACCGAGTTGCGCAACGAAACGTTGCCCAAGCTGCTGCTGGAAGCCGACGAGGCCTGCAACAAGAAAGTCTGGGACGAGTGTGTGACGCACCTGCGCGAAGCGCTGACCATCGACCCGACCAACGCCGACGTGTCCACCCGTCTGCGGCGGCTCGAGAAAAGAAACGAGTAGCGGGGTGGGCAGTGAGAACACGGCAGAGCGATGCGCCCGACGCTTGCGTTCCGGGCTGCGCGCAGGCCGTGTCGGACCCCCGGGCCACTGGCCGGCGGGGCCCCCTTGACGGAGGAAGCGATCCATGAGTAACGCAGGGCCGATTGGGCCTGGAACGCGCCGAAACATCGTCCGCGCGCACCGCGCCGACCGCGACGGCTTGCTCGGACGGCCCGTGGACCACGAGCCGCCGCCGTATTGGACGGCCGCCGACATGCTGTTTTCGCGGGTCGCCGAACGCCCCGACCATCCCTACCTGATCTTCTACGACGACGAATACGGCCAGCGGGTCGCGTACACGTACGCCGCGGTGGGCGAGCAGGTCTGCCGCATTGCGCGCTTTCTGACGCAAAAACTGGGGCTTGGGCCGGGCGACGTCATCGCCCACGGCGACCTGTACAACCACGCCGACACCGTGGCGCTCTACTACGCGGCCTGGGCCACGGGCATGGCCGTGCTGCCGCTCAACATGCGCGAGGACCGGCGGCGCCACCACTTCGTGCTGCGGCACGCCGGCGCCAAGGCGCTCTTTGCGCGCGACCGCAAAGACCCGGGATCCGGCGAAAACTACCTCACGCGGCTCACGGCCATCGCCGCCGACCTGGGCATCGCGCACGTCGTGCAGCTCGGCGGGGGCGAGCGGCGCGCGCCGCACTGGCTCGACCGGGCCGTCGAAGAGGTCGAGCCGGCCCCGCCCGACATCTTCTTCACCGAGACCGACGCGATCGTGCCCTACGTGTGCGGCGGCGGCGGCGATCCACGCGGGGTGCTGCTCAGCCACCGCTTGCTGTACGCGGTGCGCGCGTTCGTCACGTTCAACCGCTGCGACGAGAGCGACGTGTTCATGACGTCGCTGCCGCTTTTCAACATGGCGCCGCTCGTGTGCGCCATGCTGGCCGCGGCCTACACGGGCGGCCACTTCGTGTTGAACCGGCGCTTCGTGCGCTCCAACTTCTTCGAGCGCGTCGAAGACGAGGGGGTCACGCTGGCGACCCTGGTGCCGGCCATGCTGGCGGCGCTCAGCGGGCACGTGAAAGACCAGCGCATCAACCTCAAGAAACAGTACCCCGCCGTGCTGAAAACCCTGCGCTCGGTCCTGTGTGTGCCCGGGCGCATCCATGCCGAGGTGTTGCGCGAATTCAACAAGGCCGTGGGCATCCGCGTGAATCCGGGCTGGGGCCAGAACGAGGTCGCGGGCTGGGGCACCCAGGTGCCGCCGAACCTCACCGCTGACGAATACCGCAAGTTGGTGCTCCAGGCCGACCCGCCGCCGGTCGGCGTCCCCACGGGCGGCGTACGGCTGGCGGTCGTCGATCCCGAGACGGGCAAGTGGCTCGGCCCCGGCAAGCGCGGCGAGCTCGTCGTGGCCGGCCCGAGCATCATGAAGGGCTACTTCCGCAACGCCACGACGAACGAAAAGTCATTTGCGAACGGGGTATTGAGCACCGGGGAAGAAGCCTACTACCGCATCCGCAAGCTCAAGGACGGCTCCGAACAGCCGTTCTTCTATCTCGCCGACCGCTATCAAGACGTCATCGAACGCGGTGGGCTATCGTTCGCCGCGGCCGAGATCGACGTCGACCTCATCAAACTGCCGCCCATCGAGCGGGCCGTCGCCGTCGGCTTCCGCCATCGCGCCTTCGGCGAAGAGGTTGGGGCGGCCGTGCAACTGCGACCCGGCGGCACGCTCGACGATCGCACGATGTGGCGCCACTTCATGACCCTCGGCTACCCCTGGGACAAGGTGCCCAAGGTCATCCGGCGCTCCGACAACGTCCCCGCGCTGCCCGCCACGCGCGACCAACGCCAGGCGCTCGCCGGACTGTTCTCCTCGGTCGACAACGAATACTTCCCGCGCCCCGACTTCTGGAAGGAACGCTAGGCGTCCTGCGACACAAGGGCGCGCCGGGGGGCGCTCGTCAGGGAACTGCGGCGCCGAGGCAGGCTTCGCTCGTCACGTCGCAGCCCACAGCGCGGCTCAACGCCGCAACCGCCACGTTGAAGTCGTAGATCGCTTGCAGGTTGGCGAGTTGCCGCCCGTAGAACTCGACGAGCGCGTCGAGCACCTCGTCGAAGGTTTCGAGCCCGGCATCGAAGGTGTCGACGCGCGCCATGACCCAGGCTCGGGCGGCTTTCATGGCGGCGTGGTGCACGGGCAGTTCGCGCCGCAGCGACGCCACGGTCTCGGCGCGGCGTTCGACATCGGCGCCGGCTTGGCGGCGCGTGGCCGCGACGGACCATTCCTCTCGCGCAACTTCGGCCGCGGCAGCGCGCAGCCGGGCCACCTTCTCGGGGATGTCGAGCGTCATGCGCAGCCCGACGCCGAGGCCGCCGAACCAGCCGTTGACGCTGTCATGGGCAAACGGGCTCGGTTGGAGGTCGCTCGCCGCCGAATGGCCGATCTGGAACCAACCCCCGAGAAAGAGCTCCGGCACCAGCGCGCCGCGGTGCTCGCGCACGCGGCCCCGGGCGGCGGCGAGGCGCGCCTCGGCGGCCAGCACGGCGGGCTGGGAGACGAGCGCGGCTCGGACGTAGTCGGCAGCCGGGCGTGGCGCAAGCGCCAGCGGTACGATGTCGTCAGCTTCGGGCAACGGGCCCTCGGCGGCCGGACGCCCGACCAGCGCCGCCAGGGCCTTGGCAGTGAGCGCCCGCCCCGTGCGCGTGCTGAGCGCGAGTTCGGTGACGTCGGCCTGGTAGGTACGCAGTTTCAGCAGGTCGGTCTGGTCGTAGGTGTCGGCATCGGCGTCGCGCTGGCGCAGCAGGCGCCGCCGCGCGCGTTCGAGGTAGCGCTCGCCCTCAGCCACGGCCGAGTCGATCTGGCGCGCCAACACGTAGCCAAAGTAGGCCCGGTAGAGTTGGTATTCGCTTTCGCGTTCGGCGGCCCGGACACCTTGCCACTTTTCGGCGGCGGCGGCCCGGGCGCTCGTGCGGCGTCCGCCGAGCCGGCCGAAGGTGCAGAGCGGCATGCCGCCCGTGACTCGGAAATGCACAAAGAAATCGTAGGCATCGAGTTCGCGCCCGGGGCCGCTGACGGCATTGCCGCGTTGCACGGGGGAAACCGACATCAGGGTGACGAGTTGGAGGGTGGGCATCCACTCCCAGAACACCGCCGCGGCGTCGGCTTCGCGCATGTCGTGCTCGCCGCGCGCGATGCGCACGAACGGGCTGCGGCTGCGGACGGCGTCGCTGAACTGGGCAAGCGACCAGCGCGGGGCAGCCGCGGCCGGCGGGGACGGCTCACCGGCGCCGGGCGCGGGCGGCTCGGCGCGAAGCGGGGCGGGCAGCAGCAGAAGGCCAGCGACGAAAAGGAGCAGCGCCGAAGCCCCGACGCGGCGGCGCGCCGCGGGCCGAAGTGAGCGGCGAGTCGGGCGCACATGTTGGGGACGCTGCACCGGGGACCCTCAACGGGCGGGCGGCAAGTGCGGATCGCGGAGCACGATGCGCGCCGGACCGCGAACTCCAAGGCCGGCCGCCAAGCGGCGTCATGGTGCAACGGAAGGCGGCGGAAGTCCACTCCGCGGACGCGTTGGCCTGCCTCGCGGCGGTGGCCGACGTCTCGAAACGCTGCTATGCTCCCTCTGCTCGCGCGGCGGCGCGCCGCGCGACAGGAGAGGTCACCATGCGAACGTTTTCGCGCATCGGCCTGGCGTTGCTGCTCGTGGGCCTTGGGGCTTGCGAGAGCGAAGGCGGCAGCCCGGCGCCCGCGGCCATCGTGTTCGACGATGGCCTGGCGGGAGGCTTGGCGACCCCCTACGCCTGGGGCAGTCGCATCGTGCTGAACTACGCACCCGCGCGCGCCGGCTTGCCGCTCAGCGACCACACGCTCGTGAGCAGCGCCGAAAGCGTCCTGCGCATCGAGGCGTGGCAGGGCGACGAATCGGGCGGGCAAGCCGTGCTGTACGCCGCCGGACCGGGCCGTTCCGAGTTGCGCGTGCTTGGCGCCGACGGCACCGAGATCCAGGCCGTCACGCTCGAAGTGGCCGGCGCCACGGGGGTGCAACTGGCGCTGGCCGTGGGACCGCGCGCCGGAGAGGCCCTCGACGACCAGGTGGCGCTCGGCGTGGGCAGCGAACTGCCCCTGGCGGTGAGCGCGGGCGACAGCGCCGGTCGCGCGTTGCACGCGGCCAGTGCGCTCGGCGTCACGAGCGCCGACGAAACCGTCGTGGCGGTTTCCTGCGACGCGAGCGCCGGCCGGTGCGTGCTCCAGGGCCGTCGGAGCGGGTCCACCGACATCGCCTTCGCGGTGCTCGACAAGACCGTGGCCACGCTCACCGTGCGCGTTGTCGACCCCGCCGTCGACCCACTCAGTCTCGCCGTCCAGGTCGTCGAGCGGGGCAACCAGCGCATCGTCTACGGCGAGGCGAGCACGGCCGACGGCTGGCCGGTCTACGGCCTGGACTACGTCTTCAGCCTGCCCGACGGCACGAACCGGGCCGGCATCGAGACCTACACGCCCGACGCGATGGTGTTCACGAAGAAGCGGGCGGGCTCCTTCGTCGTGCGGGTCCGCGCCGGGGGCAACCAGGCCGATTTCCGGGTCGACGGCGATGGGGCAGGCTGCTCCACGGCCGGGCTGCCGGCTGCCGGCACCGTTCTGCCCGGCCTGGCGCTGCTGCTCTGCGCCGGTTGGTTGCGCGTCCGGCGCCGGCCGCCCTCCGCCGCGACGCGCCGCTGAGGCCCGCCACCCCTCCCTGAATCACGAGAGGCGCATGCCGACCGAAGCGTGGATATACCCCCTGCACGGCCGCGAACTGCCTGCGCGCTCGCTCGTCGGCGCCAAGGCCATGAACCTCATGCGGCTCGCCCGAGCGGGCTACGACGTGCCGGAGGGCTTCTGCCTCACGACCGCGGCGTTCGCGGCCACCCTGCGCTCCCTCCAGGTCGGCAACGCGGACGCCGAGTCGGTGCGGCAGGCCATCCTCGCCGCATCGTTGCCCCGGCCGGTGACCACGGCGCTCAGCCGCGCGCACGCCGCACTTGCGGGACGCGGCTTCCAAAGGCTGGCCGTGCGTTCGTCGTCGACGGCCGAAGACTCCGAGACCGACTCGTGGGCCGGCCAGACGAGCAGCTACCTCAACGTCGTGGGCTTCGAATCGCTCGTCGAGCATGTACGCCGGTGTTGGGCCTCGCTCTTTCGCACCGAGAGCCTGCTCTACCTCGGCCAGGCCGCGCTCGACGAGGACGTCGTGCGCATGGCGGTGGTCGTGCAGCGCGTGGTGGCGGCCGAAAAGGCTGGGGTCCTGTTCACCGTGCATCCTGTTACCGGTGAGCGGGGCCAGCTCGTGGTCTCGTCGGCCTTCGGGCTCGGTGAAACCGTCGTGGGAGGCCGGGCCTGCGATACCTACACGCTCGACAAGGCCACGGGGGCCGTTGTCACGCGCGAGCTCGGGGCGAAAACCGACATGCTGCGCCCCGCGAGCGGCGACGGCACTTCGCGGGTCGCCGTGGCTCGCGAGAAGGCCCGGCGCGACTCGCTCGACGCGGCCGAACTGCGCAAGCTCGCGGCCGCGGCGCGGCGCGTCGAGACCGATTTCGGCGCACCCCAAGACGTCGAATGGGCCTTCGAACGCGGTCGCCTCTACGTCTTGCAGACGCGGCCCATCACGGCGGGCCGGGGTGTGGCCGCCGCCAACCGACGCCGCGTCGAGTTGTGGTCCAACGTCAACGTTGGCGAGGCGTTGCCCGGAGTCGGCACCCCGCTCACCTGGTCGCTCATCCGGGCGTTTTCGCGGCGTGGCTTCGAACAGGCGTTCGGTTCGCTCGGCCTCAAAGTCCCGCGCGACTACGCCATGGTGGGCTCGTTTCGGGGTCGCGTGTACCTCAACTTGACGCAGTTCATGTCCATCGCGTCTCAGATCCCGTTTTTTCCCCCGGAGCGCCTGCTCAACCTGGCCGGTGGGGGGGCGGGACTCGCGCTCAGCCTGCCGAACGCCTACGAACGCCGCAGCGCCGCGCGCTTTCTGCTGCACCTGCCGCTCACTCTACTGCGCATGGCGTTTTCGCAGGTCGTGACGCCGTGGCGGGCACGACGCTGGGTGCCCGTGTTCGCGGCCCGCCGCGACCGCTTCCTCCGGAGCCCTATCGAGCAGCGCAGCCCCGTCGAACTCGCGGCCGAGCTCGAATTCGTCACATCGCTCTTCAACCGCACGGGCACGCTCATGCTGGCGTGCGCCTCCAACGCGCTTTCGTCCTACGTGGCCGTGCTGGGCTGGCTCAACACCTTCGCCGGACCGGAAGTGGCCGCGGCGGCTCAGAAAAAGCTCTTCTCCGGCCTGTCCGGCATGGCCAGCGCCGCGCCCGGACTCGGCCTCGTGCGGCTCGCACAGTTTGTGCGCGCCCGGCCGGCCCTCGAACGCCTGTTTCGCGGCCATCCGCCCGCGGCGCTCATGCCTCTCCTCGCGGCCGATGCCGACGGGCGCGCATTCTTGGAGCAGCTGCGGGGCTTCCTCGCCGAGCACGGACGGCGCGCGGCCCGCGAGGCCGAGCTGTCAACCCCGCGCTGGCACGAAGACCCCACCTTCGTCCTGGGCGTGGTCCAGCAGCATCTCGCAGCCCCCAACCTGACCGACCCCGACGAACGCGAACGCGCACAGGCCGACTTGCGCGCTCGGACGACCGACGACGTGCGCCGACGTCTTCGCCGCGGCACCCGCTGGCTGTTCGGCCCGCTGCTGCGTCTCGCGCACGACGCTTCGCGGCTGCGCGAAGAGATGCGCGGACTGGTGGTCGACAGCCTTGGGATGTACCGCCGGCTGTTCCTCGAAGCCGGCAGCCGGCTCGTTGCGGCCGGCCAGGCGCGCGCGGCCGACGACGTGTTCTTCCTGACCCGCGACGAGGTCCGCGCTTTCCTCGAAGCCCGCGCCGACGCCGACCTGCCGCTGCGCATCACGATGCGCCGCACCCTGTTCGAGACCTATCGCACGGCCCCCGACCCCCCCGACCACTTCCTGCTCAATGCGGGCGAGATGGTCGTCTCCGACGGCCTCGACGAGGCCGGCGGGCGCGAATTGCGGGGCACGGCGGGGGCCCATGGGCGCGCCACGGGCCGGGCCCGGGTCGTCCGCGACCCGCGCGAGGGAGCCGCGCTGCAGCCGGGCGAGATTCTCGTCGCGCCCTACACCGACGTCGGTTGGACGCCGCTCTTCCTCGTGGCCGCCGCGGTGGTCACCGACCTCGGGGGACCGCTCAGTCACTCGTGTGTCGTTGCGCGAGAATACGGCATCCCGGCCGTCGTGAGCGTGCACCGTGCCACCCGGCGCATCCGCACGGGTGACCGCATCACGGTCGACGGCGACCGCGGACTGGTCGTCCTGTACCCGCCGAGCGAAGCCGCCCTGTCGGGCGCGGCCGCCGGCGACGCCCCAAACGGACCCGAGGGCTCCGGCAAGGCCTCACGGGTGGCCTCATGAGCGTGCGAACCCTGCTGCCCCCGCTGGCCCTCATCTGCCCGCGCTGTCGCCGGCCCGACCCACGCACGCCGCGCCACATCGCGCTTCAGGTCGTCGAAGAGCCGGATGAACGCGGCGACGCCATCCTCGGCTGCCCGGCCGCGGATTGCGGCGCGCGCTATCCGATGATCGGCGGCATCCCGCTCGTCGTGCGCGATTGCGAGGCCGTGTTCGGCCACCAGGGCCCCGTCATCCTGGCGCGCTTCGCGTGGGGGCCCGCCGACTTGCTGGTGCGCGGCTGGCTGCCGCCCGACCACCCGTTGCGACTCGCCCAGGCGACGCTCGGCGCGGCCGTGGCCACATCGTGGGCCGAACGGCTGCGGCCCGCGGAGCGCCCGCTGCCGGACGGGCCGCTCAACGGCGCGGCCTTCGACGCTTGGCTCGCGGCCTGCATCCCGCCGAACGCACGTCTGGGCGCCGATCTCGGTGTCGGCGTCGGGCGGGGCGCCCACGTGCTCGCGCAGACGGGCTGCACCGTCGTGGCCCTCGATCTGCTCTACGCGCCCCTCGCGTTCGTGGCGGCCCTGCGCCGCCCGCAGCCGTTTGCGGTGCCGGTGCCGCTCTCGGGCGCCGCGGTGCGGCTCGTCGACTTCGAGCCGCCGGCGCCGGCCGCCGCCGCCCGCATCTTCCCCGTGCTCGCAGACGTCTGCGAGCCGCCGCTGCCCGCCGAGGCCTTCGACATCGTGCTGCTGTTGAACGTGCTCGACAACGCGCGCGACCCGCTGCTCTGTCTCGGCCAAGCCGACGCACTGTTGAAGCCGGGCGGGCGCCTCGTCGTCACGTGCCCGCACGCCTACCAGCCGCACATCACGCCCGAAGAGCGCTGGCTCGCCGGCAGCCCGCGGCTGGCCGGTCCGGTGCGGGCCCCCGAAGACGTTCTCGTGGCCGCGCTCACGGGCCGGCATCCCTACCTGGCGCACCTGGCCTACGACATCCGCGAAGAACGCCGCGGTGTGCCGTGGACGGTCGTGCGCGACGAGCGCTGCCGCATCGTGTACGACACGCAGGTCATCGTGGCCGACAAACGAGCGGCGCCGGCCGGGCCGCCCGGTTGAAGCCCGCGGCCGCGCGTGGAGGAGCCCATGGAAGCCCCCGAGCGCCCCATCTACCCGCTGCGCGACCTCGTGCTGTTTCCCGGCCAGTGCGAAGACGTGAACGACGCCCGGCCGGTGGCGCTGGCAGCCCTGGCGGCGGCGACGGCGTCCGGCGAGCCGGTGGTGGCGCTGGCCCAGGTGTCGCCGTTTCTCGACGATCCGGTCTCGGCGGACTTCTTCGAGTACGGCACGCTCGCGCGCCTGGCGGCGGCCCCGCCCGACATTCCTGGGCTCGGCGCCGTGCGCCTCCAGGGGCTCACGCGGGTGCGGGTGCGGCGCGTCAGCCGGCGCGGCGACGGCCTCTTTGGTCGCGCCGAAGCGTTTGACAGCCGCGGCCCCAGGCCCGATGCGCCCCTGCTCGAAGAGGTGGCGACCCTCGCCCGCCGTGCCCGCGAACGCATCCCGCGGCTGTTTCCGCGCGACTACCGCCTGCCGCCCGACCAGAACGATGCGGAGGCCTGGCTCGACGGCCTGGCCGCGGTACTGAGCGACGAATACGCCCGCGTGCCCGTCAAGATGAAGCTGCTCGACAAACAGGACCCCTCCGACCGCGCACGGGTGCTCAAATTCTTCTTGCTCGGGCTGCTGCGACCCGGCGCCGACCGCCTGTGACGGCGCCGACCGCGCCGCCGGCGGCGTTTGACAGGCCCCCCCGCCGTGCTACCATTCGCGCCCGCCAAACGGCCTGCCCGGCTGCGGGCCGGAGGGAGCCATCGCCGTGCTTCTCGCCATCGACCGAGTCGAGCCCGAACACTGGCTGCTCGCCCGCGTGGTCGACGTGTTGCGCAAGGGCGGCGTCGTCGTCTTCCCCACCGACACGGTGTACGCGCTCGGATGCGACATCTACGCCGAGGCGGCCATCCAGCGTGTGTATCGCATCAAGAAAATCGACCCCAAGAAGCCGCTCTCCATCATCGTCAGCGACCAGGCCATGGCCGGACGCTACGTGCGTTCGCTGCCCAATAACGTGTTTCGCCTCATGAAACGGGTGCTTCCCGGCCCGTACACGTTCATCCTCGAAGCCTCGAACGAAGTGCCCAAGATCATGCTGCGTAAGCGCCGGACGATCGGCGTACGCATCCCCGACGACCCCGTCACCCTGGCGCTCGTCAAGTCGCTCGGCAACCCGTTGCTCACAACCAGCATTCGCCAGCCCGACGACGCGATCCTCAACGATCCCATGGAAATCGAGGCGCGCTACGCCCGCGACATCGACCTGGTTGTCGACGGCGGACCGCTGCTGCCCGAGCCATCCACGGTCGTAGACTTCACGCTGCCCGAGCCCGAGGTTGTGCGCGTGGGCCGCGGCGACCCCGACGTGCTGTGGATGGAGTGACCTGGTTGAAAGAAAAGCGCTTCGATCTCGTGGCGTTCGATGTCGACGGCACCCTGGTCGACGACACGGTTTTCATCTGGCAGACGCTGCACGACCATTTCCAGACCGACCCCGTCGAACGCAAGCGGGTCGCCGACCAGTACTTCTCGGGCGTCATCGACTACAACACGTGGTTCGACACCGACATCCGCGCGCTCATCGCCCGCGGAGCCGACCGGGCGGGCTTCGAGGCGGTCGTCCGCCGCATGCGTGCCATGCCCGGCAGCCGCGAGACGCTTGCGGCGCTCAGGGCGGCGGGCCTGGTCGTCGGCGTCATCTCCGGCAGCCTCGATATCGTGCTGGACCAGGTTTTTGGCCGTGAGCCCTTCGACGACGTGCTCATCAACCGCATCGCGTTCGATGCCGCCGGCCAGCTCGCCGCGTGGACCCCGACCCCCTTCGACTTGCAGGACAAGGCGCGCGGTCTCGAGTACTTGGCCGAGAAGCACGGTGTTGCGCTCGAAAGAACGGCCTTCGTCGGCGATCATTTCAATGACATCGAGGCCGTGCGGCGGGCCGGGCTCGGCATCGCGTTCAACTGCAAATCCGACGCGCTCGCGGCCGTGGCCGACGTGGTCGTCGAAGGCCGCGATCTGCGAGCCGTGCTGCCGCTCATCCTGTGAACCGGCCGGCGCCGCCCGAACTTGCGTCAAGAGACGAAGTTGCTATACTCGACCGCGATTCCCGGCGACTTGGAATCGGGGTCGACTCGCTCCCTTGCGAACGAACGTGGCAGGAGATCGCTCATGCTGGAACACGACGAACTGCTTGCGCTGTTGGCGAAGCGCTTCGACTACTACTCCGCACGCGTCATCGCCAAAGATGCCATCGCACGGGCTGGGCTCACTCCCCAGTCACCCTATGACGACGCTGCCGTTGCGCGTCTGGTCGACGTGCTTGGCGGGGTCGCCGATCGCATGGAAGGCGTCATCGACGCCCTGAAAGCCCGCCTCGCCACCGCCGCCCCGGCTCCCGCCGCGGCGCCGGTCGACCTCCCCGTGGAGGCCGCGCCCGAGCCGCTCGAAGCGCCCGCCCCGGTTGCGGCCGAGCCCGAAACCGCGGCCCCCGAAGCGGCCCCCGCCGAAGAACCGAAAGACGAGCCCAAAGAAGAGAAGAAGTCCGACAAGAAGGGCAAGAAGAAGTAGCCCGTGCCCCCGCGGCGCCACGGCGCCCTCCCCGCGGGCACCCGGCTCTACGCGGGGAGCCGAGCATGCCAAGCCCACCGCCGTCCCCGCTTCTCCTTGCCGTCGGTCACGTGACGCACGACTCCGTCGAGGGCGGCTACGTTGCCGGAGGCAGCGCCTACTACGCCGCCCAGACCTGGCGCCGGTTCGGCGTCGAACCGCACGTCGCAACGGCGGTCGGACGCGATTTCGCCGTGGCCGCGCACGCGTTTGAGGGCCTCGCCGTGCACGCGAGTCGGCGCGGTTGCACCACCGTCTTCGTCAACCACTACCCCCCCGGCGGCCGGCGCGTGCAGTGGGTGACCGCGCAGGCGCCGCCCATCACGCCCGGCCTCGTTCCGGCCGCGGCGCGGCGCCCGGACGTACTGTTCCTCGCCCCCGTCATCGGCGAAATCGATCTGGCGCACTGGCTCGCGTGGCTCCGCCCGCGCATCGTGGCCGTGGGCGTCCAGGGGTTCGTGCGCTTCGTCGGGCGGGCCGTGGCGGGCCGGCCCGGAGCGCGCGAAGTCGTGGCATGGCGTTGGGGGGTCGATGCTGCAACGCTGCGGCGCGTGCAGGTGGCCGTGCTGAGCGCCGAGGACCTCGCCGGCCAGGGCGATCTGCTCGACCGCCTGCGGGCCCACGTGCCGCTCGTGGCCCTCACCCACGGCGCGGCGGGCGCCGAGTTGTTCGGGGCCGGACGCTCCGATCGCATCGGCGTCTACGCGACCCGGGAAGTCGACCCGACCGGCGCGGGCGACACGTTCGCCGCGGGCCTGCTCTGGGGCCTCGTGCACGGGCAGCGCCCGCGCGAAGCGGCGCGGCTCGGCGCAGCGGCAGCCTCCGTGGTCGTCGAGGCCGCCGGTGGCGGGGCGCTGCCGCGGGTGGCCGAGGCGTTCACGCGCATCGCGGCCGTGCCGCCCATCGAGATCTGAGGGTCACGAATCCTGGCGGTTGGGATCGACTTCGCGCAGGTGCGCTGCCGCATCTTCAGGGGCCGTGGGGTTGATGTAGAAGCCCGTGCCCCATTCGAACCCGGCGACCTTGGTGAGCCGCGGCAGAATCTCGAAATGCCAGTGCCAATCGGCTTGCAGCGTCTGCCACTTGTCGGCTCGCCCCCGCTGGCGCTGCGTGTTGGGGGCCGTGTGCAACAGGAAATTGTAGGCCGGGTTGCGCAGGCCGAGGCCCACGCGGCGCAGCACGTCCTTGAGGTGGTGGGCGAGCAAGCGCACGTCATCGTCGGAGATGGTGGCGAAATCGTGCGCGTGAAAGCGCGGGGCCAGCGTGAGTTCGAAGGGGAAACGGGAAGCGTACGGACACCACGTCACGAAACGCTCGTCGAGGGCCACGATGCGGCTATGTTCGGCGAGTTCATGGGCGATGACGTCGCAGAACAGGCAGCGGTCCTTGATGCGGTAGTGCTCACGACAGGCGTACAACTCGCCCGCCAGCGTGCGCGGGGTGACCGGCGTCGCCATGATCTGCGAGTGCGGATGGGCAAGCGAAGCACCGGCCGTGGGGCCGTGATTCTTGAAGATGAGGATGTAGCGCAGCCGCTCGTCGTTCATGAGGTCGGCCAGCCGCGCGCGATAGGTGCGCAAGACGAGTTCGAGGTGGCCGACGGGCATGACGGTCATGTCTTCGAAATGATTAGGGGTCTCAACGATGACCTCGTGGGCGCCGATGCCGGCGATGCGGTCGTAGGGCCCGTGCCCCTGGCGTTCGAGGTCGCCCTCGACGCGCAGCGCCGGGAATTTGTTGGGCACGACCCGCACCTGCCAGCCGGCACCCGAAGAGGAACCGTTGCCGCCGTACGTGAAGATGGGCACCGGCGTCTTCTCTTCGTTGCCGGGACAAAACGGGCAGTGCGGCGAGGCGGGTTCCGGCTGGACCGTGCCGTATTCGAAGTCGCTCGGCCGGCGGCCGCGGTCGGTGGCGATGATGACCCAACGCCGCTGGAAGGGATCGTGTCGCAACTCGCGCATCGGAGGCTCCCCGGAAAGGGGGCGGTCGCGGTCCGACCGCCGCTCAGGCGACAGGTCCATGGGCGGCCCAGCCCGGCGGACCCAGCGGGCCTCGCGCCGGCAGCCGCCAGGTCGTCAGACAAACCAATTCAGGTCGTTGAAATCGACCGTGTTCAAAAGGAAAGAGATGTCCTTCTCGACCGGGAAGCGTTCGACTTCACGATCGCCGTGGCGCACGCGCAAATGAAACTCGACCTGGGTCCGGATGCCGGCGGGGCCGCGCAGGTCGAACATCGTGAGCGGCAAGGACAGTTCGAGGATGCGCCCGGCGCGGAAGAAAGGCTCGGCGTCGGCCGCGGCCGGATCGCGCGGCTGCCAATCGACGACGAAAGCCCCGCCGGACTGCCCGATGGTGACGTTGAGGACCCGCGGCAGCCGGAAGACGAGCACCAACCGATACCCTTCTGCCAGCCACTCGTCGGCACGACGCGTGAGGTCGGCACGGATGAAGAGCTGCCGCTCATCGAAGCCGAAAAAGACGGTCTCGAGGGCGCGCTCGATGCGGTGTAGCACCCCACGCCGATGCTTGCAGCGCCCGGCTGCGAGCCACTCGAAGTAGTTGTCGCGCTCGCCGGTGATCAGCGGATGGATGGTGTGCTGCGGCTTGATGACGTCGGGCTGCTCCGGCGCGCGTTCGAGCGGCAAGTCGAGCGCGCCCGGCACCGGCTCTTCCATGAGGCCGTAGCACGCCTTCAGGTGCTGGCGGAACAGCACGTCGAAGACCTCGTCGCGCGGGGCCCCGGGCCCGCCGAGCCACGAAAACCAGTCGGACGATTCGGACCGCAGAATGAGGTCGCGCACGGCCGCCTCGACGGTCTCGGAGCGGCCCTTGGCTTGCGTTTCGTGTCGCCACCGGCCAAACGCTGCCCGGGCGCTGCGCAGCAGTTGCCACGCCTGGTTCTTCACGGGATGGCCGATCCACGCGGAGAACGGCCGTTCGCCCCAGGAGCCCGGCGCGAGCGTGTCGAGCGGGAGCGGCTCGCCGCATTCGGCCAGCGCCTCGGACACCGTCAGCGTGCGAATGCGCGAATGGTGCTGCAACCGGCCGTAGAGGGCTTCGAGGAAACGGTAGCCGCCCTCGACGTAGAAGTCCCACGGGCTCTGGCCATCGATGGCGAGCAGGATGAGGGTGTTGGGGTCGTCGGTCTCGGCGCCGGAGGCCTCGATGCGCTGGACGAGGTCGTCGACCGCCTGTTCGGTCGGCCAGCGCGAGTAGACGAAACTGATGCGGTCGGACAAGGCGCGGTCGCGGAAGAGCACCGTCATGCCGTGGCAGCGGTGCGGCCGATGCCGCAAGCTGGACGGCAGCGGCCCGCGCCGCAACGAGCGTTCGAGCAGCACCTCGTCGGTGGCCACCCAGCAGAGGCCCTGGGGGCCGAGCAGGTCGAGCACGGCGTCGGACAGCGCTGCGTCGGGCGGCCAGAGGCCTACCGGACGGCGGCCGAGCCCCTGTTCGACGTCGTCGAGGGCTGCGCGCACCTGCAGACTGGCGTCGTCGGGCGCTTCGAACGAGGCCGTGGGCAGCGCAATGCCTGGCTCGGCCTGTTGCGCGACGTCGGTCGTGACGATGAGCGGCAGAATGGGGTGGTACTTGGGTGAGCAGGACACTTCGCAGGCGCCGCCGACGACCAGGCTGCGCCAGAGCGGGACGATCTGGCTCAGCAGCGCGCGCTGACGCTCGAACAGCGTGCTCTTGTCGGCTTCGGTGTAGTCGCGGCCCTTCTCGAACAGCGCCCGGACAGCGGGATCGGCGCGCAGCGCGGTGCCGCAGTAGGCGAGGTAGTACAGCACCTGCAAGTCGCGCAGATCGCGCAGCGAGAAGGCGCCATCGGGGCTCCCGGCGAGCCGCCAGCTCGTGCGCTTCGCGAGCAGTTCGCGGTAGCGCCGGATGGGCTCGATGAGCGTTTCGGCCGGCTCCGGGAAGAAACGGTCGATCACGAAGCGCCGGTCTTCGGGGCTGAGCGCCTCGGCCGGCCGGCGGGCCAGATCGAGCCGCGTGTCGCGCGCGCCCCCCTGCGCGTAGTCGTCGATGGCGCGCAGCAGGCTGGGGGTGACGTTGAAGGTGACGCGGACCCCCGGGTGGTCGAGCACGAGGCGCGGCAGGTCGTAGTAGTCGCGCGCCGCATGCAGCCACACCCCAGGCCGCAGCACCTCACCCGTCAGCGGATCGCCGAAGTTCGGCTGATGAAAATGCCAGAGGATGCACAGACGGATGGGGCGCACGGCTCACTCCCCGAGCGCCGTGTCGCGAAGCGGCCTCGCAAGGGAGGGATGGGCGAACGCCCGCGGCGCCCGCCGTGGCAGGTTAGATGCCACCGCCCGTCGTCGTCGCGCCCGAGAGCGAACCCTGGTCGACCTGATAGTAGATTTCCAGGCGGTCTTTCGGGTCGGGCAACTTGTCGATGCCGTTGAAGAAGATGGCTTCGTTGGTGTCGCACTCGAGCGCCGGCTCGATCGTGAAGTCGGCGCCGTAGATCAGCGGCACCTTGATTTCGCCGCCGTCGCGCAGCGGGGAAACCTTCACGACGCGCACCTGTTCGCGGTTTTCGACCGGCTGCGGCAGGCAGACCTTGAGAATGCGCGGGACGATGTCGAGCGCGATGGATTCGAGGGCCGGGCCGATGCCTTCGCGCGAACAGATGTTCTGGAAGAAGCCGTTCGGGCCGAAGCTGTTGACGAGTTGAATGAAACGGCCGCCGTAGTCGGCTTTGCCGAGATCGCTCGTGCAGACGTAGGCGTTGACCGACAGCGCGTTCTGCGGGTCCATTTTGGCGTAGCGATATCGCTCGCGGTAGACGGCCACCTGGTCGCCCGAAAGGGCTTCGCCGGGCTCGCAAACCGGCGCGCGCAGCTGGTCGACGACGTTCGGCTGGGTGGCGAACAGATTCTGGAAGTCGGCGTCGGGCTTGTAGGCCGCGATGCAGGTGGCCACCGCCTCCTGGGCTACGGCCTCGGTGGTGGCCTCTTTGTAGCAGTCGAGGAGCGCGTCTTCGGAGGCGCCTTCGAGGCATGCCACCGCAGCGTCGTGGTCGTTGTGGTGCTGCCGGTAGCACTGGAACTCGGCCATGCACTGATTGAGGTCGGTCGGGTCGGTGAAGCGGTCGTGGCACCAGTACTCGACATCGAACTTGCCCGAGAAGCAGGCGGCGGCCTCGTCTTCGTGCGTGAAGCATTCGTAGGCGTCGCCGGAGATGGCGGCGACGAGCACGCGCGCCGGATCGGGCAGCACGGTCTTGAAGCGGTTGTAGTACTTGGACACCGGGGCGAGCGGCACGCGGTACTTGGCTTCGCCGGTGAACCAACCGGTGGACTTGTTGCGGATGTCGCGGGGCACCGTGCTGGGGTCCTGGTCGGAGTCGCCCATGACCGCGCAGATGGGGTAGTCTTCGGCTTTGATGTCTTTGCCTTCGTCGACGGAGCAGTCGTCTTCGTCGCCCACGAACACGATGACGAGATAGCTGTCTTCGCGCAGGAAGCGCCGGCAGGCCGGGTTGAGCGCATCGCATTCGTCGGCGTAGCCGCCGAGGCACTTGTCGACCGGGACGCCGTAGCGGTCGGGGTTGGTGCAGCGGAAACAGGTTTCGAGGAGCTGGCGGCGTTCGAGTTCGAGCGCTTTCTGCTCGGCCGACGCCGCGGCGAAGGCCTCGGCGCTCATGAGCTCGGGCTTGGGCTGGCAGAGCTGCTGGGCGTTCGAGCCCGCGGGGTCGATGGCCATCCAGGCGGCCTTCATGCCCGCCTCGAGGTTGGCCTTCTTGCTCTGGTCGGCGCCGACCGTGGCGATGCAGCGGAACTTGCGTTTGAAGTCCTGGAACACGCATTCGAGCGCGCAGAGCTGCCGGCCCTGAGCGTCGTCGGGCACGATGACGGAGCAGGCGCGGCCCTTGAGCTCAGTGCAACGCCCGTCGCGTAGGCAGGTATCGTATTCTTCCTGAAGCTCGGCCCGCGTGTTGGGGTTGGTGGTGGCGTCGAGCAGGTCTTTGATGCGGTCGCACTTGGAGCACGCGTAGGTGTACGTGGCGCAAGCACCTTCGGCCGTGGACAGCCCTTCGACGATGTCGGCCGTGCCGCCCGACGTGAGCGGGGTGACGAGCAGCTCGACCTGCTCCGCCGTGAGCGTCGCCGAATACTTGAGCACGGGCGGCAGGTTGGCGGGGCAATCTTCGGTGGCCGGCTTCTTGACGCAGCCGTACTCGTCGACGCTGGCGCCGTGCATGAGGCACGTCCAGTCGGAACCCCAGTCGCGGACGCAGTCTTCGTTGCCGTTGCACTGGTAGCGGCACGCCGTGTTGAGCGAGCCGTTGCAGTTGAGCGCCGCGCTGTAGCCCGAGGCCGACGGGGCTTCTTCGCACACCCAACGCGGCCCGAGATCGAGCGGCGCGTCTTGGCACTGGAAGTCGTACTGACACATGGCCATGCGCCGTTCGGCGCACGGCATGGGAAAGGCTTCAGCGAACTCGCGGTTGAACTTCCCCTGGCGGTTGTCGTTCAACACGTCGGTGGTGGTGACGGCGACGCGGATGTCGGCTTTGAGGTACTGCTGGATGACGTCGGCAAACTGCTCGAACGAGATGGCCAGCTGGTTCTGCTCCTGGCACATCGAGGCCGAGTTGTCGACGATCCAAAGGAAGTCGAGCCGCACCGGCTCGCGTTCTTCCTGGCTCTGTTTGACCTGCACGCTGAGCGATTCCTGCAGGTCGCGGCTCGGCGGGTTGTTGCAGGTGAAACCCACGGTCGCTGCGATCAGTCCCGCCAACGTGGCCCATGTCGCACGCATCGCGTCGTTCTCCCATGGTCCGGATAGGACCGCCGTGGCGCACGTCGATGTGCGCGGCTGAGCAAGTATAGTCCAGGCACGCCGCGGCCCGCAAGGCAAGCGTGCTTCTGTCCCGACAATCCGGGCTTGCTTTGCGTGGGCCGACGGCTACCATTTCGCCCCAATCCCGGGGCGTCCCCCGTGGACTGGAGGCCCACCGTGCCCAGCGCGTTTCGCCGCAACCTCTTGCACGCCCTGTGGTTCCTGTTTGCTTTCGCTGCCCTCCTCGCGCTACTCGACGGCATTCAAATGGTTTCCGCACGCGGCGGGGCCGCCACGGCCGAGGTGCTGCGCGCCGTCTTCGCCGGCGCCGGGGTGATGCTGCTCTGCGCGCTCACGCTCGCGCTCGTCGTCGCCCCGGCCATCGCCCTGCTCTGCGGCGAGCGCACCGCCGGCGACCTCCTGCGGCGTGCCTGGCGCGCGGTCATCGACGGCCTGCGGGCAGGGCCCGTCGCCGCCCGCGCCGGTATCCAGGCCGCCCTGCTCGCAACGCCGCTCATGCTCGGCGCCTGGGCGCTCGCCACCGCCAAGGCCGGCGTGTGGGCGCACGACGCGGTCGTGCGGGCCGAAAACGCCGGGCTCGCCGCCATCGTGCTGCAAGGCGCCATCCTGGTCGTGGTCGTCGTGGGCTGGTTCGTGCTGCGCGCGGCCCTGCGCGCGCTGCTGACGCTTGCGGGGCGCGCGCGGCCCTTGGCGCTCTGGGTGAGCCGCCCGTGGGTGACGCTGGCGGTGATCCTCGCCGGAGCGGCGGCGGCGGCGACGCTTTTCGCCTTGCGCAAGGCCGCCGTGCTGTCGGCGCTCGACCTGCGCCCGGTGTGGATGCTCGCCGCCGCCTTGGCACTGGCGCTGGGGCTGACCTGGGGGCGCACCCGGTTGCCGCTCGGCCCGCAGGCCCGGCGCTACAGCACCTTTGGGCTGCTCGGCGCCGCCCTGCTGCTCGCGGTCGTGAGCATGGTCGGGCTCGACTACGGGCGCCAGGCGCGTTCGCTGCTGCTCACGCACACCACGTTCGCCCGTCACGGGCAGAAACTCCTTACAAGTTTCACGGACTTCGACGGCGACGGACACAGCGCGTTCTTTGCCGGCGGCGACTGCGAACCGGGCAACCCGAAGGTCTACCCCGGGGCCCTCGACGTACCCTACAACGGCATCGACGAGGATTGCTCGGGGGCCGACCTGCGCTTCGACAAGCCGACGTTCACGCCGCGCTGGGACCATCCGGTGCCCGACACGGTTCCGCAGCGGCCCGCGATCGTGTTCATCACCGTCGACTCGTTCAACCCGCGCCACCTGAGCGGTTCGGGCTATCGGCGACCGCTCACGCCCAACATCGATGCGCTCGCGCGCCGCAGCCGGTCCTTTGTCAACGCCTGCGCCCAGGGCCCGAGCACGCGGCTCTCGCTGCCGGCGCTGCTCACGTCGCGCTACGACCCGCAGGTGCGGCGGGCGCCGCTCGGCGCCATTCCGCTCGAACTCCTGCCCGACAACCAGATGATGGCCGAAATTCTCCGCGGCGGCGGCTACCGCACGGTGGGCGTGCTGCCCACGGGCTACTTCAAAGGTTGGCGTGGGCTCATGCAGGGCTTCGACCGCGTCGATCGTTCGGCGTTCGAGGGCCGCAAGGACGTCCATTCGTCGCAGTTCGTGACCGACGCGGCCATCAAGCAGCTCGAAGAGGCCAAGAAAGACAAACGCCCCGTATTCCTCTGGGTGCACTACTACGACCCCCATCACCCGTTCAAGCAGCCCAAAGGCGCCCCCACGTACGGGTCGGCCGAGGTCGACCGCTACGACGCCGAATTGCAGTTCACCGATCGCCATCTGGGCCGCCTGATCTCGTGGATCGACAGCAACATGCCGCAGAACGGCCGGCTCATCGTGCTCACGGGCGACCACGGCGAAACGTTCGACGCGCGCCACCCGAGCAAGCACCACGGCTACGACCTCCACACGTTCGTCCTGCGGGTGCCCCTCTTCTTCCAGGCCGCCTGGGTCCCGCCGGGCAAGGTGCGCCAGGCCGCGAGCCTCATGGATCTGCTCCCCACGTTCGTGAATCTGGCGCGCATCAAAGGCAAGTACAGCTTCGAGGGCACGAGCCTCGTGCCGCCCTTGCTGCTCGGCAAGGAAGAGCTCGATCGCATGACCTTCCACACGTTCTACTTGCCGGAATACGTGAAGAAAAGCCAAGATCCGATGTGGCACGCCGCGGTGCGCACCGACCGCTACAACCTCATCCTCAACCGCAAGGACGGGGTCGTGGCGCTCTACGATTTCCAGAGCGATCCCGAAGAAACGAACGACATCTACGACGAACAGCCCGAGCTCGCGGCCTCGCTGCGCAACCAGTTGGAGGGCTGGGTGTGGCGCATGGAAAACGAGCGCGCGCGCCTCAATCCGTACCCGGATGCGGCCGCGGCCCCCGCCCAGAAGCCCGGGAGCGCGCCCGGGTCGAAACCGCCGGCCAACGCCGGCGCCCCAACCCCCGCGGCAAAGAGCGCCGGGGCGCCGCCGGTGAAAGCACCGCCCCCGGGGGCCGTACCGGCGAGACGCGACGGCGCCGCTCCCCCGCTCGCCGAGCCGCCCTGGCGCTCGGCGCCTGCGACCCCGCTGAACGCGCCGGCGCCCACCGGGGCGCTCACTCCCGCAAAAGCGCCCCCGCTTGCCAAGCCTGGAGCAGCCGGCGCAACGCACGCACCTGCTGCGGGTCGGTTGCCGCCCGGTTCTGCTTCTCGCCCGGGTCCGCACTGAGATCGTACAGTTCGTCGGTGCCGGCCGTGAGATCGCGGATGAGTTTGTACTTTCCGCGATAGACGGCCTGGAGCGGCTTGTGGCTGGGGCCGCCGAGATGCACGACCTCGGCGAAAAGCGGCCGGTCGGTCCAATCTTCGCCCCGCAGCACCGGGAAGAACAGGCTGCGGCCCTGCACCCTGGGCAGCGCCTCGCGCACGCCGGCCAAGTCGGCCACGGTGGCGAACAGGCTCACGAGGCCGACCGGCGTGCGGATGCGGGCCGGTTTCAGCCCGGGCACGCGCGCGAGCAGGACGACGTGCAGGCTCTCCTCGTAGAGCCGCGTGTCGTGGAACTGCCCGCCGTGTTCGCCGAATTCCTCGCCGTGGTCGGCGGCGACGATGATGACCGTGTTGTTCCAGAGTTCCGGTCGCTGGCGGATGAAGTCGATGAGGAAGCCGAGGTGCCGGTCGACGAAGGCCAGTTCGCCGTCGTAGAGGTCGACGGGCCGGTTGCCGAAACTGCGGTCGGGCAGCGGGTGCTTGGCGTATTTGTGATGCGGGTCTTCGTAGTAGACCGTGAGGAAAAACGGGCGGTTGGAATGCGGGCCGGCCTGGTGCCGAACGATGTACTCGATGGCTGAGGCGGTCGCTAGCGGAGCGGAACGGTTCGTGAAATCGGCCCAGCGCTCGTAGGGGTAGAGCGCGCGGAAGTCGTCGTAGCCCTGGTCGAGGCCCGGCAGGTTGCGCACGAACCACGCGTTGACGAGCGCGCCCGTGGCGTAGCCGTTGGCCTTGAGCAGCTCGGCGAGGGTGACATTTTCGGGCAGCAGCGTGCTCGTGTCGCCGTTGCGCCGCCAGCGCAGGTGGGTGGCATAGCGCCCCGTGAGGAAACTCGGGAACGAGGGGCGCGTGCCGGGGGCCTGGCTGCGGGCCCGCTCGAACACCAGAGCCTCGGCCGCCAGCCGTTCGAGATCGGGCGTCACCGCGCGTTTGTAGCCGAGAAACGAAGCGTTGCGCGCCCGGAAGGCGTCGACCACCACAAACAGGATGTTGGGCCGCGCGGGCGCTCCGGGGACGGGCCCGAAGTAGGTTTCGCGGGGCAGGACGTCGGCAGCCGCCTGGGGGTCGGCGGCCGCCGGCGGGCCAGGCTCGGTGGCCACGAGCAGCGGTCGCAGCAGCCGGGCCGCGAGCGTCGACTGGCTCGCGACGAGGCCGCGCGTCGGCGGATGCAGCCCGAAAGCCAGCAAGGCGCAGAGCGCCCCGGCCGCAAAGAGCCCGCCCGCGGCGAGCGCATAGACCCGCGGCCGCCACGCGCGCCGCCGGGGCAAAGCGAGCCGCGCCCCCGCGACGACGAGGACGGCCAGCGCCGCGTAGATGACCACGTCGCCGCCGAGGGTGAGGAGCGGCGTGTTGCCGAACGTGCGCAGCACGTGCAGCACGAGGGCGAGCCCGGCCAGCGCCCAGAGCACCAACGCCGCGTCGCGCAGGGTCGCCACGTTGGCCGCAAGCCGGGGCCAGCGCCGCAGCGCGCCGCGCAGCAGCACGTAGCCGCCGACGAAGAGGCCGAGCACGAGGCCGCCGAGCGCCAACACGGAGACGCCGAGGGCCACCCGCCCCGCACTCTCGACCGTGACGCGGCCGAGCGGGCCGTGGAGCCCCCGGCTCAACGCAAAGGCCACGAGCAGGGCCGGCAGCGCCGCAAGCAGCGCCGCCGTGAGCCGGGCAGGAAACGCGGGGCGGGGCGGCCGAACGGCACGCGCCGGGAAAAGGCGCCGCCAGGCCGCCAGCGCGCCCCAGAGCGCGAGCGTGACGAGCAACGGCGGCAGCAGCGCAACGCCGGCCTGCGCCAGAAGGAGCCAGGCAGAACGTCGTTCGGGGGTCAGGAGCGCCGCGAACGCGCCTTGCAGGAGACCGTCGAGCAGGCCGGCGGCGGCGGCGATGAGCGCGATGCGCGCCAGGAGCGGCCCCGCTGGCCGACGCTCATCGGGCGATGGCGGCCCGGCGGCGGACGGAAGAGTGGGCGGCGCGGCGGACGGAAGTTCGAAAAACTCGTCGTTCATGGAGCGATGCGTCCCTAGCCCTTGATGACCCCCAGAGGCCGCAGGCGCGCGACGCGGCGGGCCAGCCCGGCGGCGTGGACCACGTCGACGACGTCGCTGACGTCCTTGTACGCCTCGGGCGCCTCCTCGCCAAGGGTGTGTTTGCCGGCGGCGCGCACGACGATGCCGCGGTCGCCGAGTTCGCGGGCGAGGGCCCGGCCGCGGGTGTGCTTCTGCGCGGCGTGGCGCGAGAGCACGCGGCCGGCGCCGTGGCAGGCGGAGCCGAAACTCTCGGTCAACGCTGCGGGCGCACCGACGAGCACGTAGCTCGCACGCCCCATGTCGCCCGGGATGAGCACGGGCTGGCCGATGTCGCGGTAGCTCGCGGGGACGTCGGGATGACCGGCGGGCAGAGCGCGCGTGGCCCCCTTGCGGTGCACGAGCACGCGCCGCGCGCGACCGGCCACGGTGTGCGTCTCGAACTTGGCGATGTTGTGGGCGACGTCGTAGACGACGGCGAGGCCGAGGTCGGCCGGGCCCCGCCGCAGCACGGCCTCGAACGCCTCGCGGATACGGTGCGTGATGACCTGGCGGTTGGCGAACGCAAAGTTGGCGGCGGCCGCCATGGCGGCGAGGTAGTGCTGGGCCTCCGGCGCGGGGATGGGTGCGCAGGCGAGTTGCCGATCGGCGAGCGCGATGCCATAGCGGCGCGCGGCGCCGTCGAGTTGCTGGATGGTGTCGTCGCAGACCTGGTAGCCGAAGCCGCGCGACCCCGTGTGGATGGCGACCGCGATGCCGCCGAGTTGTAGCCCGAGCCGCGCCGCCAGAGCGGGCTCGAACAGTTCGTCGACGACCTGGACCTCTACGAAATGATTGCCGGATCCGAGGGTGCCGATCTGGTCGCGACCGCGCTCGAAGGCCCGCTCGCTCGCGGCGTCGAAGTCGGCACCCGGCAGCGCCCCGCGGTCTTCGATGTGATCGAGGTCGGCGCGGCCGCCCAGCCCCTGGGCCACCGCCCAGGCCGCGCCGTCGCGGCAGACGCGCGCGCAGGCCGGCCGGTCGAGACGCAGCCAATGCTGGTGCGAGCCGACGCCGCTCGGGATGTGGGCAAACAGGGCATCGACGAGCGCGGCGAGCACCGGACGCACGTCGGTCTCGGTGAGCCGGCTGCTGAGCAGACGCACCCCGCAGTTGATGTCGTAGCCGACCCCGCCCGGCGAAACGACGCCCTCTTCGGGGTCGAAGGCCGCCACCCCGCCGATCGGGAAGCCGTAGCCCCAGTGGATGTCGGGCATGGCGAGCGCCGGCCCGACGATGCCCGGCAGCGCCGCTACGTTGGCCACCTGCTGCAGGCA
This sequence comes from uncultured Myxococcales bacterium, assembly GCA_964422715.1. Taxonomy (GTDB): domain Bacteria; phylum Myxococcota_A; class UBA9042; order PWKZ01; family CAYRCM01; genus CAYRCM01. The sequence goes on from CAYRCM010000021.1 coordinate 26,643, forward strand.
CGGGTCGTCGGCGACGAGGGAGAGGAGCCGTTCGCTCGCGTAGACGATGCCGTCGGTGCGCATGGCACCGTGGCGCGGGATGCGCACGCGGCAGGCATCGAGGCGCTCGCAGTGCGGCTGCGTCGAATGCATGGAGTGCTCCTGAGGGCCGGCGCGGTGCCGCGCCCGGCCTACACGTCGAACAGGACCCGCGCCGCGAAGCCCCCCGGAGGCAGACGCGTCACGGCGAGGCCATGGTACGTGACGGCCTTGACCTCGGCCGCAAACGGACTGCCCGCGGGCAAGCGCTGGACGCCGCAGCGGGCGCAGAGCCGCGCGCTGCCGGTGGCGGCATCGGCGTGCACGGCGATATCGGCTGGACGCACCGCGAGAAACGCCGACTGCGTCATGGCCAGGAAGAGGACATCGGAAAGCCAGCCGACGAGCAACGCCGGCAGGTCGGCGGCCGCGCGCTGCAAGAGGACGGGGGGCGCAGCCCGGTCGCAGAGGCGCACGGGGCCCGCGAGCTGTTGCACGAGCGCCCGCGCCGCCGTGGCGAACAGGGCCGGCAGCGTCGGAGCGTGGACCTCGACGACCACGTCGGCCGCGTGGTCGAGCCAGCGAAAGAGGGGCATGGCAACCTCATGGCCGGCCTCGCAGGGGCACCGGCGCGAACGACCCCGGGCCGCCGGGCAGGCGGGTCAGCGGCGGTCGCGCGGGCCACCCGCTATCCGGCAAGCAGGTGCAGGAGCAGGGCTTTCTCCGTGTGCATGCGGTTTTCGGCCTGGTCGAAGATGGCCGAACGGACGTGGTCGGCCACGTCGTCGGTCACTTCTTCGCCGCGGTGCGCCGGCAGGCAGTGCAGGAAGATGGCCTGCTCGCTCGCGCGTTCGAACAGCGCGCGGTTGACCTGGTAGGGCCCGAACGTCTGGCGCACGAGGTCCTTGGCGCCGTCCTTTTCCTGGCCCATGGACACCCACACGTCGGTGTACACCGCGTCGGCGCCCGCCACCGCCGCGGCCGGATTCGCTTCGAGCCGCACCGAGCCGCCAGTGGACTTGGCGACGCCGGACGCGCGTGCGCAGAGCGCGGCGTTGGGCTCGCGGCCCGGCGGGCAGCAGAGCGTGATATGGGCGCCGACGATGGCCGCTCCCTCGATCAGGGAGTGGGCCACGTTGTTGCCGTCGCCCACGTAGGTCAGGCGAACGCCGGAAAGTCTATGGAATCGTTCGAGCACGGTGAAGTAGTCGGCCAGTGCCTGGCACGGGTGGGCGAAGTCGCTGAGGCCGTTGATGACCGGCACCGTGGCATGGCGCGCGAGCGCCGCCACGCGTTCCTGGCCGAACGTCCGGCACATGAGGGCCTGCACGTAGCGGCTCAACACCCTTGCCGTGTCTTCGATGGTCTCGCCGCGCCCGAGTTGGATGTCGTCGCGGCTCAGGAACAACGCGTGGCCACCGAGTTGGTACATGCCGACTTCAAAGGACACGCGCGTACGCGTGGAGGACTTCTCGAAGATCATGCCGAGGGTCTGGCCGGCCAAGGCCTGACGGTAGTTCTGCGGCTGCGCTTTGACGCGCCGCGTGAGATCCATGAGGTGCAGAAACTCGTCCTGAGAGACGTCTTCAAGCGACAGAAAGTCTTTGCGTTTCATGGGATGCTTCCATGGCGGCGCCCGGCGCCGCGGGAGTTCGGAGGCTCAGTCGGCGCACACATACGGGCGGCGCGCGGCGCGTTCGGCCTCGAACCGTTGGCGCACTTCAGCGAAGCCGGGCCGGCCGAGCAAGGCGTAGGCGCGCTGCTTGCCGCCCTCGACACCCGGTTGGTCGAAGGGGTCGACGTCGTAGAACGCCCCGGCAAGCGCCGTGGCCACTTCGCAGAGCAAGAAGGCCTGGCCGAGCCGCGCGGCGTCGAGCGTGGGGAAGCGCAACGCCGCCGTGGGCCGCCCGGCCGCCTGGAGCGCGGCTTCGGTGGCGTCCTGCTCGGCACGCAGAATGGCGCCGAGATCGTGGCCGCAGAGGTAGGCGGCTTCGTCCCACGGGGAGGCGCCCGCCGGGATGCGCAGCTCGCGCCGCGCGCGGTCGACGGTGAGAAACAGCACGGTCTTGTCGAAGGGGCCCTCGATGTAGAGCTGCAGCTGCGAGTGCTGGTCGGTGGCGCCCACGGCGCGCACGGGCGTGGGGCCGCAGTGGACGAGCCGACCGTCGGTGGCGTGCGCCTTGCCGAGGCTTTCGGCCCACAGTTGCAGAAACCAGTCGGCAAACGTGCGCAGCGCATCGCCGTAAGGCCACACGATGAGGATGGGTTTGGCCTTGGCCGTGTCGGCGGCGTAGAGGGTGGCCGCGAGCAGCGCCGCCGGGTTCTCGGCAAAAGGCCGCTCGCAGGCCGCAAACGCCGCGGCGGCGCCGTCAAGGAGCGCCATCGGCGAGACGCCGGCAAGGGCCGCCGGCAGCAGTCCGACGGGCGTCAGGACGCTGAAACGGCCGCCCACGGCCGGCGGGATGGCGAGCGTCGTGAGGCCGTCGTCGTGCGCGATGCGGCGCAGCAAGCCCTTCTGGGGGTCGGTGGTGGCCACGACGCGGTCGCGGTAGCCGGCGGGTCCGAAGCGGCGCATCAGCAGGTCGCGAACGATCAGGAACTGCGCCATGGTTTCGACCGTGCCGCCCGACTTCGTGATGACGTTGAAGAGCGTCTTTTCGAGGTCGAGCCGGTCGAGCAGCGCGCCGAAGGTTTCGGCGTCGACGTTGTCGGGGAAGTGCAGGCGCAGGCCACGGCCGCCATCGAAGAGCTGGCCCGGGGCGCCGGGCACGCTCAACGCATCGACGACCGCGCGCGGGCCGAGCGAGGAGCCGCCGATGCCGAGGATGACCGCGTCGCTGAAGCGTTCGCGGGCCGCGGCGGCCACGCGCGCGACTTCTTGCGCCGGGCCGCGCTCGGCCGGCAGCGCCCAGAAGGCCAGCCCGCCGCGCTGCCGCTCGGCGCGCAGCCGGGTGAGCAGCGGTTCGCCGCGCGCGGCCAAGGCCGCGAGTTCGGCGTCGGAGAGGCCCTGCCCGGGACCGATGTTGGCGGCCATGAGACCCGAGTAGTCGAAACGGAGATCCATCATTCCTCCGAAAAGGCGCCGCGCTCGAGGGCGCGGCCCCCTGGACGGCGCGCCGGGGCGGCGCGCAGCAACGAAGCAGCGGTGCTCAGCCGCGCGGAACGCGGCCAGCCGGGCCGCGCCCGTGAGTGCGGTACCCGGGCCGGCGGGCGCCCCGCAGACACAGCAGGAGCAGCAAGGTGCCCAGCAGCCCGGCCGTGGCGGCCTGACGGGGGGCCCCGGCCTGGCAGCCGGAACCGCGGCGCGGCGCGTCGGCGACATCGGCGGTGGCCGTCGCATCGGAGCCGCCCTGCGCGTCGCCCCCCGGGCCGCCCGCGCACTGTCCGTCGACACAGGGGGCGCCGGGCGAACAGCGCGCGTGGACCTGTTGGTAGCAGCCGGCCGCCTCGTCGAGCACGCAGGTCCAGCGGCTGAGACCGTCGGCGGCGCAGCCGACGCTGCCCGGCAGGCACTCGTGACCGCATTCGGTCGTGCACTGACCGCCGCGACAGTGGGTTCCGCTCGGGCATTCGCCGCAGGAGCCGCCGCAGCCATCGTCGCCGCAGGCCCGGCCGGCGCAGGCCGGCCGGCAGCCAGCGACACAACGGTGCTGCTCGCAGATGAGCCCGGCCGGACAGGCCCCGCAGGAGCCGCCACAGCCGTCGTCACCGCATTCGCGCGCTGCGCAGTCGGGCGCGCAGCCCGCAACACAGACGCCGTCCCGGCAGCGCTGCCCCGTGGCGCAATGGCCGCAGGACGAACCGCAGCCCTGCGGGTCGGGCCCACAACGGCGGGCGCCGCAGTCGGGGGTGCAGCCGCCGCATTCGCGCGGAAAGAGCCCCGCGGGATCGGCGGCGCCGGCGCTGTCGCAGTTGTAGAAGCGGTTGATGGCATCCCAGCCGCACAGCGCCCCGGACGCCGCGCAGTCGAGGCAAAACGTCTGGCCGTCCTCGCACCAGAGCGCCTGGCCCGTCGGGTAGCAACAACCCTCGAAACCCGGGGCGAACGGACAGCCCGGGGCCGACGCGGTCTCGTAGCCTCGGCAGGCGAAGGGCAACGGCGCGATGCAGCGTCCGGCGCTGCAGACCTGACCCGCGAGGCATTCGCCGCAGGAGCTACCGCAGCCGTTGTCGCCGCATTGCTGATCGGGGGTGCAGCCGCATACGGCACAAGCCCCCACGCGGCACGCCTGGCCAGCGGGGCAGCTGCCACAGACCCCACCGCAACCGTCGGAGCCGCAGACTCGGTCGGCGCAATCGGGCTCACAGGACCCGAGCCACGGACACGCGCGCGGGGCAACGCCGGACGGGTCGGCCTCCGGGGCGGCCGTGCAGTAGTAGTAGAGGTCGTCGGGATCCCAGCCGCAGGTATTGCGATACGAGAGCGCGCAGTCGACGACCTGGAGCGGCGGATCGGCGGTGGGGTCGCACCAGATCGCGGCATCGCCGTCGCAGCAGCCGAGCAGCCCGAGCGACCACGGGGGCGCGCACGGGTTCGTGACGCAGCGCCCCTGCACGCACCACTCGTCGGCCGCGCAGGCCGGACCGGCACCGCAACCCGGCTCCACGCACTGGCCCGCCTCGCAGCGCAGCCCGGGCGCACACGGCGGCAGGCTGCCGCACGGCACGAGCGGACATTCGGCGCAGTCGCTGCACGTGCACAGCCAGGCCGGCCCCACGCAGTCGGTGTCGGTGCGGCACCCGAAGGCGTAGCCGTCGGCCACGCCGGCGCAGACCTGGTCGGTGCAATGCCCCTGGGGGACCCAGGGCTGCCAATCGCCAAGCGGCAGGGTGCGCGTCACGCAGTGGATGGCACCGGACCAAAGCGCCATGTCATCGGCCGGGATGGCCACGTGCGTGTATTCCGGCAAGACCGCCTGCCAGACGTCGGCCGCGGCGGCGTGCAGGTCGGGGTCGCGGTCGTAGGTGGGCCAGAGGTGCAGCCGCCCCGCCGAACCGCCGTTGACGAGCGTGGAATTGAGGTAGCTCAGCGGCACCGGACCCGCGTCGCCGGCGGCGGCCGTGGGATGGGGCATGCGGTGCACGGCCAAGTCGGAACCGTCGGGCATGACGACCCCGGCGAGGATCTCGGCGTTGCGTTCCATGGCCGCCGTTGCGGCCGGGTCGCCGTTTCGCTCCGTGAACTCGCCGAGCACGGCCGTGTGCGGGCCGACGAGGCGGAAGAACATGTCGACGTGGCCCGTCGCGTCGGCCGGAATGTCGTAGAGCCAGACCCAACGCTCGCAGCCCGTGTAGGGGGCCAGCGTGGCCTCGAAATCGGCGCTGGTGCCCCCCGAGTAGTCGAGCTGGCGCTGGGTCGTGAAACACGTGCCCGCGCCGTCGGACTGGAAGTTGCCGCCCTCGAAATGGCCGGCGTGCGCGGCCCGGTAGGTGGTGGCACCGAGAAACTGGCCGAGCCGGGTGGGCACGGCGTCGTCGAGCGCCCGGTCGACGTAGTAGCGGAAGTCGAGAAACGCGAGGCTCGGCGCATCGCCGAGGCGCACGAGCGGCAGCGGGCCATAGTCGACGAGCCACAGAGAGTCGGTCGGGAGCGGCGCGACGAGGACGTAGGCGTCGACGAGCGCTCGGGGCAGGCCGGCGCCGACGAGCCGGTCGAGATACCAGGCCAGATCGAGTTCGCTGCCGCCGAGGAGCACGAGCCGCGTGACCGGCCCGCCGCCTCCCGGAGGGTCGAGGCAGGCGACGCCGATGTCGACGAGCGTCTGGGTGATGCCCGGTGCGTAGTCGGCCGGTGCGAGCAGCAGCGCCTGGACGGCCTCCCATTCGCGGTGCACGCGGAAGGTGCCGGCCTCGGGCGGTATTGTCACCGCGTACCAGTCGGGGTGCAGACTGCGGTAGCTGTCGGGCTCGTCGGCCTTGGCTGCGCGCTCGGTTTCCCAGGGCAGCGCGTAGGCGGGCAGCAGGCCCCGCGGGCGGATGACGGTGGCCTCGTCGGCCCGCTCGGCCGCCGCCGCGCTTCCGGCGGGCGCGGGGCGCTGGGGCGGCGGGCTCGTGCACGCGGCTCCCAGAAGCCAGAGGCCCAGGAGCACGCCCCGGCCGAGGCCGCGCGAGTGCCGCGCGGGCAGGACGCCGACGTCGTCGGAGGGCCGCCGACCCGGGCGAAAGGCACGACGATGGATGTGCGCCGACAAGGGCTGCTCCCCCTGGATAGCCTGCGGGCGGCACCGCGCCGGCCGGACGGGCCGACCGCCGAGAGGCGACGGTCGCGGGCCGCGGGGCGGGCGGCGCCGCCGTGCGCGAGGCCCGCCGAAGCCGCTATACCCTAAGCCACGGCCCCGGGAATGTCACGCGCGCCGCGTGCGGGCCGGTGCCGCTCGTTTTTTGCTTGCATGCGCAGGGCGAAGTCATTACAAGGGTGCACCGCGACCGTGGAGGAGAACACGGATATGGCCAATACCAAGCACCTGACCCGGGAAGTTCGTAAGGGCGTGAAGCGCGCCGCGCGCCGCAAGCTCGCCGAAACCTACGCCACGCTCACCGCCGACGACCGGCGCGCCATCCGTAAGGCCGAAGAGCCGGTGGGCATGAAGGAATACCTCATCCGCAAGAAGAAGGCGGCTGAGAGCGGCGAAGCCAACGCCTGACCCCCCCGTGCGTCCAGGCCGATTCCCCGACGTGACCGCCGTGCGCGGTCGTTCGGCAGCGCCAGTCCGCACGACGGCAAGGCGACCCGAGCGGGCACAAGCGCCCGCCGGCGGTGTGGCGTGCGTCTTCGCGCCCCAGCCTGCGGGTCAGGCTGCGTGAGCCGCAGGCCGCGCCGCCCGGCGGCGTCCGCGCGGCGCGTGCACGTTGCTCGGCCCTCGCGGTGCCGCCCGCGTCATGCTTGCGCCGCCGTCCAGCGCTCATGCCCACATCCAACGCCGGCCGTCCAGCCGTCGGCCGCAGGGAGGCCCCCATGTACGAGGATCTGAGCGTCACCCTGACCGAGCTCCAGTCCCGCGTCACCCGGCTGCGAGGTCATCTTTGACGTCGACGGCAAGCGCGAACGGCTGAGCGCACTCAACGGCGAGGCCGCTGCGCCCGACCTCTGGAACAACCCCGAGCGCGCCCAGGCCGTCCTCAAAGAACGTACGCAGATCGATCAGGTCGTCCGCCAGTGGGGGGCTCTTGCGCAGCAGGTCGAAGACGCGCAGACGCTCGTGGCGCTCGGCAATGACGCCGGCGACGAATCGCTGCGCGGCGAGCTCGAAACGACCGTCCACGAAGCCGCCGATGCCGTCGAACGCGCCGAACTCGAACGCATGCTGTCGGGCGAAAACGACCGCGACGACGCCATCGTGACCATCAATTCGGGGGCCGGCGGCACCGAAGCCCAGGACTGGGCCGCGATGCTGCTGCGCATGTACGCGCGCTGGTGCGAAACGAAGCGCTACAAGGTCACCATCGTCGACGAATTGCCCGGAGAGGCCGCCGGCTTCAAGAACGTCACCATGCTCGTCAAGGGGGCGTTTGCGTACGGCTTCCTCAAGGCCGAAGCCGGGGTTCACCGGCTCGTGCGCATCTCGCCCTTCGACGCGGCGCGCCGCCGGCAGACGTCGTTCGCGAGCGTGTTCATCTACCCCGACGTCGCCGACGACGTCGCCGTCGACATTGCTGAAAAAGACCTGCGCGTCGACACGTACCGTTCGAGCGGGGCCGGCGGCCAACACGTCAACAAGACCGATTCCGCCGTGCGCATCACGCACCTGCCCACCGGCATCGTCGTGCAGTGCCAGAACGAGCGCTCGCAGCACAAGAACCGTTCCGTTGCGCTCAAGATCCTGGCCGCCCGGCTACGCGACCTCGAACGGCAGAAGCGCGACCAGGAACGCCTGGCGCTCGAATCCTCGAAAATGCGCATCGACTTCGGCAGCCAGATCCGCTCGTACGTGCTCGCGCCCTACCGGCTCGTCAAGGATCACCGCACGGGCTTCGAAATGGGCAATGCCGACGCCGTGCTGGACGGCGAACTCGACGGGTTTATGAGGGCGTATCTGTTGGCGAGCTAGGGTGCGTGCGGCGCAGCCAGGCTTCGATGGCTTCGCGGTCGGCCGGACGCAGTTCGACGAACTCGATGCCGATGCCTTCGGGCGGCTCGTTGCCGCGGCGCCACGCCGCCCGGCCCCTCACGCGAATGATGCGCTGCTCGCCGGGCAGCGAGAACTCGAGCCACACCGGGTTTTCAGCATCGCCGCCAAAGCGGTTCGCGTACAGAAACACCCCGCCCGTGCTCAGGTTGGCTGCGGGGTGCAACACGACCCGGTCTTCGCTGACTTCCTGCACCCACACTTCCACGGGCACCCGCGGCACCCGTCGTTTGTCGTCTTCCATGGACGTCCGTCCTTCCAGCGGCGCGCGCGCGGCGGCAAGGCCTCGCGTTGCGCGCGCAGCTTGACGCGGGGTCGTTCGGCTGGGCCGCTGCGGCTGCGCCGCTTCCTCGGCGCGGATCATAGGGGCGGCTTCGCGAGCCTGTCAACGAGGCGCCGCTCCCGCCCGGGGGGCGCACCGGAGCAGCCTCCAGGAGCGAAGCCCCGTCTCAAGAGGAACGCCTTGCCTTCCAGTGCTTCGGCGCAAAACGGCGCCCACGAACGGTCGCCGGGTGGTCGCCCGAGGCCGCCACTGCCCGGTTGACATTGCCGGGCGGGTCTTCTAAGGACGGGAAACGACCGAGGTCCGGACGTCTGGAGCCTTGGCCAGGTTGGCTCGACCGGCACCCGCCTCCGAGCGGGTGGCCAGAGGGCATGCGCGTGCGGAGCGAACATCGCCGTCCTTTGCAGTGGGGCGTCTTGGCCGTGGTGGCGGGCCTCGCGTGCTGCCGTCCACCCGCCCCGTATGAGCCGGAGCCCTACATTCCGGCCTCGGCCGACGTGGCACTCGTCACGCCGCCGCTCGGCGAAGCCCGGCCGGCCGTTGTGGCCTTTCTCGAAGGTGCCGAAGGTGCCGAGGGCCTGCTCGACCTCGTGCGCGAACGCTACGGCGTCGACCTGCGCGACCCCGAAGGCCTGCGGCTCGCCGGACTCGATCCCCGCGCGCGCCTCGTGGCCTTCCGGGAGGGCGGCATCTGGGTGCTCGGGGTCGGGCTCAGCGACCGGGCGGCATTTGCGGAGCGGCTCAACGCCAAGTTGCTCAACCTGGGGCTCGTAGCCGCCGACCCGGCCTTCCCCGAAGGCAGCGTCGTCGCCATCGCGCCCGGTCCCGAAAACGAGGCAAACGGCACGGCCACGCGAGTCGCCTGCAAGCTCACCAACAACGCGGCCTGGCTGGCCCTGCGGCTCGACACGGCAGCGCCGCCGGCGGCAGCGGCCTCCGTGGCGGCCCCGACGGCGGCCGCCGCGCCGCCTGTCCCGCCGGCCGGCACGGCCGACCCCGGCCGCGTGCTTGCCAACCTGGCCCCGGCCCGCGAAACCCTGATGAAAAACGCCCTGTTCAACCAGGCGATGGCGGGCGCCGGGCCGCAGGCGCTCCGTCTCTACGCCGACCTGCGCCCGTGGCTCGCCGGACCCGAGGCCGGTGCACTGCTCGCGTCGTGGCTCGGTGCCGGAGCCGGCTTCGTGCGGCCGTCGCTCGAAGCCTTCGGGGCCTTTGGCGCCACCGTCGACGTCGGCGGCCAGGGCCTGCGGGTACGCGCGCGCTGGCTGCGCCACGGCGACAGCCCGCCCCCCCCGTTGTTCGCCTGGCTTGCGCCGGCCGGTCAGCCTGTCGATTTCGGCCGGCTGCTGCCGACCGGCACGCCGCTCTTCGTGCGCGGCAGCCTCAACATGCAGCAGTACGCCAATATCCCACCGTTTCTGCGGCGCCTGGCGTTCCAGTCCAACCCGTTGGGCTTCGTGCATCCGGCCGCGCAGGCCGCCGACCTCGACGCCGACGTGCTCCAGCACCTCACGGGGCGCTTCGCTTTCGCCGTCTTGGGGCTCGACAGCCGTGCTTCGCTCGCCGGGCTCAGTCGGGCGTTCGCCAGCCGCAAAGCGCTGTTCGAGAACCTGCACCTGGCCTTGTTGCTCGAAATCAAAGACCCCGCGGCGCTCGCCGGGCGCTGGAGCACGCTGCTGCAAGCGTCGCTCGGCAAGGTCGAACCCGTCGCCGACGCCGCGGTGCCGGCGCTGCGCGTGCCGAGCCGCGACGTGCCGAATCTCGGCCTGGCGCTCGCCGACCACACGCTCATCGTCACGGTGGGCGACGGCGAGCAGGACCGCGTGCTTCGGGCGCTGGGTGACCGCTCACCCAACCTGCACACCCGCGCCCGCGGGGAACTGGCGCAGTCGGTCGTCGGTACGGGCGCGACTCCGCTCGGCTTCTTCATCACGTTCGATCGGTTGCTGCGGCAACTCCAGGCCAAGGGCTTTCCGCCGCACTTCCTCAAGGTGCTGGGCTCCCCTGACGCGCTGAGCGGCGCCCTCGGCCTCGACGACGAGGGCATCCGCATCGATCTGGAGGTGTCGCTGTGAGCGCAAGCGCGGCCGAAGAACGGCTCGTTGTCTCCCTGCGCGGCGTGCGCAAACGCTACGAGAAGCACCGCGACGACGCCTGGGTGCTGCGGGGCATCGACCTCGACGTGCACGCCGGCGAATTCGTGTCGCTCATGGGGGCCTCGGGCTCGGGCAAGTCGACGTTGCTCAACATCATCGGGGGCCTCGACCGCGATTTCGACGGCGAAGCGCATGTCGACGGCCAGGAGTTGAAGCGCCTGAGCGACCGGCGCCTCAGCCGTTTTCGCAACCTCACGGTGGGGTTCGTGTTCCAGACGTTCCATCTGCTGCCGCATCTCACCTGCAAGGCCAACGTGGCGCTGCCGGCCGACTTCAACAGCCGGCTGACGCGCGCCGAGAGCGACAGCCGCGCCCGCGAAGCCATGGACCGCTGCGCCATCCTGCACAAGGCCGATGCGCTGCCGAACCGCCTCTCGGGCGGCGAGCGCCAGCGGGTGGCCATTGCGCGCGCGCTGTTTGCGCGCCCCTCCATCCTGCTCGCCGATGAGCCCACCGGCAGCCTCGACCGACGCACCGGCGACCACGTCATCGCGCTGTTCCAGGAGTTGCACCGCCAGGAACGCATCACGGTCCTGCTCGTCACGCACGAAGACCGCATCGCCCGCAGCGCCGACCGCATCATCCGGGTCGACGATGGGCGCGTCGTCGAAGTCGAGGAGGTGTGACCCATGCCGCTTGGACGCTGGGCGCTCGCGGTCTTGCGCAGCATCGCGCGCAACAAGAAGAACTTCGTCTTTTCGAGCATCGGCATCATCGTCGGGGTCACGCTGTTCGGCTTTTTCATGGCGCTCGCCGCGGGCATCCGCGAGGGTGTGCTGAACCGGGTCTACCCCATCAACCAGGTCGAACTGGAACCGATGAGCGTCTCCATCGCCGGCTTCCAGTCCGACGTGCGCGAACGGTCGGTGCTCAACGATGCGCTCACGCGCGAATTCCTGGGGTTTGCCGGGGTCACGCACGTGTACCCGAAGCAGCGCACGAAACTGGCCTCCATGTTCAAGGGAGGCACGGCCATCTGGGGCCACCAACGCTACTTCGAGGCGTTCTTCGACGGGTTGGCCCCCGAACTGCTGCGCGACGAACTACAACTCACCGAAAACGTAGCCGAAAAGCGGCGTCGCCAAGCAGGCCGGCGCAAGATCCCGTGCGAGAGCACGAGCGACTGCAAACCCGGCTACGAATGTGGCGACGGCTCGTGCCGCCTCATCGAGTACTGGCGCCAGTTTCGCGACTACGGCCAGTCGCTCGACTGCAAGACCGACGAGCAGTGCGTCGCCGGCAGCATCTGCGTGGGCGAGCGCTGCGAGACCGCGTGCGCGGGAGACGCCGACTGCGGCTCCGGCGGCCGCTGCGTCGCCGTCCCGGGCGCCAAGTGTTCGTCGGTCATGCCGTGCGCGGCCGAGCTGCCCTGCGAAAACGGCCAGTGCATGACGCGCGTGTGCGCCCTGGGCTGCGCCGACGATCTCGCGTGCCTGCCCGGCCAGGCGTGCATCGCCACGCGCTGCACGACCGACCGCGAATGCGATGGCGGGCCCTGCGTCGCAGGCCAGTGCGCCTTCGCGCGCACGTGTCGCCCGCTGCCGTGCCAGCACGCCGACGCGAAGGACCAGGACACCGACGACTGGGACGTCGTCCAGGGCCACGTGCCGACCCGCTGCGCCGCCGACGCGGCACTCACCGATTGCCCGCCCTGTCCCGAAGGCAGCTACTGCGCCGCGCGCAGCCGGGCACGCGCCGATGGGTTCTGCGAACACCCCGTCGCCGTGCTCATGTCGCCGTTTTTGCTCGAGATGTATAACGCGGTGGCCGGCCCGCAGATGGGGGCACCGCGCATCTACGGCGAAGACGCGCTGGCCGGGCTCGAGTTCCGCGTAAGCCACGGCGAATCGATGATCACCTACGACATGAAGGCCGAACAGACCATCATCAAGCGGTGCCGGGTCGTCGGCTTTTCGAGCAAGGCGCTCGACCTCGGGGTGACGGGGCCGCTCGACTACGTGCGGCGCGTCAATGCGCACTACAAGGGGCCGCCGGCGGCCGGCCGCTACGACACGGTCATCTTGCAGACGCGCGGCAACGAAGACGTGGCCGAGGTCACGCGCCAGGCCGAACTGCGCGGTTTCGGGCTGTCGAGCAAGAGTCGCGACGCGAAGAAGGCGGGCACCATGCTGTTCGTGCTGACGCTCGTCTTCGCGTTCATCAGCGCGGTCATCATGGCCGTCGCGGCCATCAACATCACCCATACCTTCTTGATGATCATCTATGAGCGCAAACGCGAGATCGGCATCATGCGCGCCATCGGGGCCAGCCGCATGGACATCCGCGCGCTCATTCTGGGCGAGGCCGCGCTGATCGGGCTGTTCGGCGGGATGGCCGGCAACGGGCTCGCCTACGGGCTGAGCCGCGCGGTCAACTGGGCCGGTCAGCGCTTCCTGAAGGGTATCCCGTTCAAGCCCGACGATTTCTTCGTATTCGACCCATGGATGCTCGCCGCGGCCGTGGCCTTTGCCCTGTTCTTCTGCCTGGTGGGCGCCTTTTTCCCGGCCAATCGGGCCGCGCGTCTGGACCCCGCGGCCGTCTTGTCCATGCCCTGAGAGGGCACCGCGCGGTCCCCGAGGAGAGCCAGCGTGAACGACGAACGACAGGAATTCCGCCGCCTCGAAGGCATCGTGCCGGAAATCGTGCGCAAGGCCGTCGCCTCCGGCATTCGCTCGGTGTTCTCGAGCGAGGAGGGCATTCGTGGCATGCTCTCCGATCTCGTGCCGAAGGAAATCCTGACCTACGCGGCCACGCAGCTCGAATCCATTCGGGGCGAGTTGCTGCGTATGGTGTCCGACGAACTGCGCGGCTTCCTCGACCGCGTCAATCTCGGCCAGGAAATCCAGAAGGCGCTGACCGCTCTGAGCCTCGAGGTGCGTATGGAAGTGCGCTTCCTGCCGAACGACAAGGGCGGCGGCGTGCGCCCGGCCATCACCGGCAGCGTCAAGCCGAAGCGCGTTGCCGACCCCAGGTAGCCCGCCCCCCCCTCGCCCGTCATCCGCCCCCGCCCCGTCCGGCGGCGCGGAATTGTGTAGACACGCTCGGGTGTTGTAGAATCGTTCGACCCGTTGGTCCACGAGGAGCACTCGATGAACGCTCGACTTCGACTGGTGACCCTGTGCGGGACGGTCGCAGGGTTGTTGACCGTTGCTTCTGCCGCAGCGGCCCCGGCAGCGCCTGCCGCCGAGCCGGCCGCGGCCCGTGCGGCCTCGGCACCCACCGCACCGGCGGCCAGTGTGTTCGACCCCGTCAAACTCGACCCGGTGGCCAAGGGCCTCACGTTCGGCGGCGACGTGGCCCACGTCGAGGCCTTGTTTGCGGCCTACGCGCAAGTCCAGGCCGAACCGCGGCTGCTCGCCGCCATCGACCTGCGCAGGAAGGACGAAATCCGCCAGGAGACGCAGCGCCGCATCAAGGCATTTTCGGACGGACTCAAGAAATTCGAACGCAACGCGGCCGGCTATGCGGTCACGGTGCTGGCCGACGAATACGTGCCCGGCGTCGGGCAGGTCATGCTCGACTTCCAAGAGGGCACCACCAAACGCTACTACATCTTTCACAACGGGCAGTTGTGGAAGTACATCCTCTCGGTCGAAGAGCCGGCCGAGTGGGACAAACAGGTCGAGCGCATCACGGGCATCTTCGGCAAACCCACTCGCCACGAACTGGCCGAAGTCGACAACTACGGCCTGACGCAGGGCGCCGACCGGGCCGTCTGGGAAACCCCGGGCGACGCGCTCACGCTCGTTGCCGAAGACCGCATGCGGCAGTTCCAGTGCCACAAGCTCGTGTGGGTGTCGAACGCGCTCGAAGCCCAGGTCGCCCCCCTGCGCAAGCCGAAGGACGGTGGCGACGTCGCCGACTTCGAAGACATCCTGAGCGACATCAAGCGGCCGGGCGGCGAAGACCCGTCGAACGCGGTCGAAGAAGCCCTGCGCATCAACCGGGGCGAGCCCCCGGCCCCGAAAAACCCGCCTCCGAAAGCCCCACCCCCGGCCCCGAAGCCCCGCAAGCGCTGAGAGGCAGTGAAGAAATCTCCGTTCTGCTGCGGCGACTACTGCCGGACGTCTGCGGCGTCACGGGGACCCCCGAAAACCTGCGACGTATGCCGCGATACGTCTCGGGTTTCGTGCACCCCCGTTCCTTGCAGCCATTCCGCCAGGGGTACGCCTCGCGACGAACTGCGATATTTTCACAGCCTCTGAGTTCCCCGCCAGCACAAGCCCCGCGGCAGATGTTTGGACCGTGCAGACCGGCCGGGCCGACGCTCGACCGGCGGCAGTGGGGCCCGCAACGTGTGAGACGAATGGGCGCTGTCGGCGGCACCCGTGGGGCGCGGTGCCGACGGTTTGCGCCTATGGCGCGGCGGTGGCGGCGCCGCGGGGGGCCCGGGCCTTCGCGTAGAGCTCGGCCGCCGCGTAGCTCGAGCGCACGAGCGGCCCCGCCGCGACGCCGAGAAACCCCATGCTCTCGGCTTCGCGGGCGTGGTCGGCGAACACCGCGGGCGGCACGTATTCGACGACCGGCAGGTTGTGACGCGCGGGGCGCAAGTATTGGCCGAGCGTCAGCAAGTCGCAGCCGACCGCCCGGAGGTCGCGCAGGGTGGCCCGCACGTCGGCGGCCGTCTCGCCGAGCCCGAGCATGAGGGAGGACTTGGTGAACCGCTCGGGGGCCAGTTCCTTTGCGGCCGCGAGCACGGCCAGGGAACCGGCATAGCTCGCGCGCCGGTCACGGACCTGGCCCGTCAGGCGTTCGACGGTTTCGAGGTTGTGGCCGAGCACGGCCACCGGCGCGGCGAGGACCGTGGCCAGCGCCTGCCGCTGGCCGCCAAAGTCTGGCACGAGGGCCTCGACGACCCGGTCCGGAGCATCGTCGACGAGGGCGCGGGCCGTGGCCGCGAACCCGGCAGCCCCGCCGTCCGGCAGGTCGTCCCGATCGACCGACGTGAGCACGACGTAGCGCAGGCCCAGTTCGCGAGCCATGGCGCGGACGCGCTCGGGCTCGGCGAGGTCGAGTGAGCCGCCGGGCTGGCCGCTCGTCACGGCGCAGAAGCGGCAGTGACGCGTGCACACGTCGCCGAGCAACAGGAACGTGGCCGTGCCCTGCCCCCAGCACTGCGGGCGGTTCGGGCAGCGGGCTTCTTCGCAGACGGTGTGGAGCCCGCCGCGGCGCAGACCGCCGCGCACGGAGAGGTAGACCGGGCCGCCGCCGGCGAGCGGCACTTTGAGCCAGGGGGGTTTTCGGTCCGGGAGCCGGTCGACGCTCATGGCTCGGCGCCCGCGGCGGCGGCGCGGGCCCCCGACGGCTCGGCAGCGAGCCGAGCGGCTTCGAGAAAAGCCACGAAGCGCGCTCCGGCGGGGTGCCGATAGCGCGCCAGGTGGGCGTGCAGTTCGGCGGGCGCCACGCCACGCGCCAGGGCTTCGTCGGCCTGGCGCAGCGCCAAGGCAACGGCCTCGGCGAACCGCGGGTAGGGCAGCGCCCCGCGCAAGGGCTGGCCGTTCACGAAAAAGGCCGGCGTACCCTGGGCCCCGAGCCAGAGGAGCGCACGCTGCTCAGCATCGAGTTGGGCCGCAAGGCCGGGGTCGGCGCGATCGCGCTTGAAGCGGCCCATGTCGAGGCCCAAGTCCTCGGCGAAGCGCTCGTACAAGTCGTCGCGCAAGTAGTTCTGGTTCTGGAACAGCCGGTCGCGAAACTCCCAGAAGCGCCCTTGGCGCGCGGCCGCGAGCGAGGCCAACGCGGCCGGTCGCGCTTCGGCGTGGAAGCCCAGCGGGTTGTGCAGGTACACGTGGCGCAGTTCGCCCGGGTGCTCCTTGATGAGCCGATCGAGCGTCGATGCCGTCTTGGCGGAAAACGGGCACTCGAAGTCGGACACTTCGAGAATGGTGACCTTGGCCGCTTCGGGGCCGCGGCTCGGCGGCACGTACGCCCGGCCGAGTTCGGCGAGCCCCTGCGGATCGAATTCGGGCGCGGCGGCGCGCGCCCGCACGTTTTGGACCGGCGCGCGTCCCGCTGTGCGCTGGGCAGGCGTCGGCATGGGGCGGTTCGTGAGGCTTTTCGGCGGCGCATCGACGCGGGCGAGCGCCGGCGCCGCGGGCGGCAGCGCGCGCGGCCGGGCCGTGGCGTAGCCAAGGGCCAGGAAAGCAAGACAAAGCGTCGCCCAGATCGCGACGGCCGTGGCGGTCTTCATGGAGCCCCCCTGTCGGTGTGGCGGTGGGCCCTGGTGCGGGGGCGGCGGGAACGGGCCGCCGAGCCTTGGCGCGCCGCCCGGCGTAGGGCCGGGCGGGGCTCCCCCGCAGGAGCCGGAACCGTCCGGGCTCGGACCTTAGCGCAGGCCCCGGGGACTTGGCAAACGCGGGGGCCCCACGCGCCTTGCGTCGCCGGCCCGGCGCCGATATGGTGGTGGCCGTTCGGTCAGGCGGGCGCTGCGGGCTCTCCGCGAAGCCCCCGAAGGAAAGTGATGCACGGCGCGACCGAGTTTCAACGGCGGTGGCTCGTCCCGGTGCTGCTTGCGGGCTGCGCGGCGGTGGCGTGCAGCGACCAGGCCACGCTGCGGCTGCGCGTGGTGGTCCCGCCGGGCGATGACCCCTTCACGGGGGTGGCCGAGATCTGGCTCACCGACTACCGCGACGACGACGGCGCGGCCGTCGTGGCCGACACGCTTGTGGCAACCCCCACCGACGTGGCCAGTTTCTCGCTCGAGACGGGCCTGCCCGTCGACGGCCAGTGGCACGTGCTCGACGTCGAAGGATACGACGCCGACGGCGAAGTGCGCTGCCGCGGCCGCTCGGCGGCCGTCCGCTACACGGCCCGCGCGTCGCAGGACGTGAGCCTCGTCGTGCGTCCCGTGGGGCGCTTCTCGGCCGCCATCGAGGCCCTGGGCACGCTCGCCGACGCGCGCTGCGAACTGGCGACGGCCTGGCTGCCCGACTACGGCGGGTTGCTGGCGGGGGGGCAGACGGCCACCGGGGCCCCGAGTTCCGCCGCCGCGCTCTACGACGTAGCCGACGAACGCTTCGTCACGGTGCCCGCCCTGCTCACGGCGCGGCGGGCCCCACTGCTCGTGCCGCTTGCCGACGGCGGGGCGCTGTGCGTCGGCGGGTTCGGCGGGGCGGCCGGTGCCACATCCCTCCGCGCCCCCGAACGGCTCGCACCCGAAGCCACGGCCTGGCAGGCCGTCGACGACTGGCCGGCCGGGCCCGAACTGGGCGATGCCGCCGCGCTGGCGCTGCCCGCCGGTGGGGCCTGGATCACGGGAGGCCGCACGGGCGCCGCCGCCCCCACGCGGCAATCGCTCGTCGTCGGCGCCGACGGCGCGGCAAGGCTCGGCGTCGAACTGCCCGATGCGCGGGCGGGCCACGTCATGGTGCGCGTGCAGGCGGCCGGCGACGAGGAGGCGTGGCACGCCATCGTCGGTGGCGGGGCGGCCGGCTCAAACCCCGTGCTCGTCGCGCGCGAGGTTGGCGGGGCGTTCGCGCCGGCCGCTGCCCCGGCGGCGGCGGAGCGCCAGGCGGCCGCGGCCGTCAGCCTGGCCACCGAGGCCCTGGTCGTCGGTGGCAGCGTGGCCGGAACACCTGGGCGCGACGCGCTCGTGCTCCGCGCCGAATGCGCCGGAGCGGCTGCGACGTGTCTCGGTCTCCACGGGATTGCCGACGTGCTGCAAACGGCGCGCGCGGGCGCCACGGCCACGGCGCTGCCGGACGGCCAAGTGCTCGTCGTCGGTGGGCGCGACGCCGCCGGCCAGCCGCTCGCCACCGCCGAGCGGCTGCGTCGCGACGACGATGGCCACTGGAACAGCGTCGAACTCTTGGCGCTTCTCGGGGCGCGCGCGGGGCATGCCGCCCTCGCGCTGCCCGACGGGCTCGTGTGGCTCGCGGGGGGCTGCGACGCCGCGGCCGCACCGCGCGCCGACGTCGAATACTACGTGCCGTGGGTGGCGCCGCTGCCCACGTTTTCGACCGTCGACTGACCCAGCAACGGCCGACCCGCGGGGGCCGGCCAGGCGGCGGGCCGCCGCGCCCGCGGCCCCCGCGACCGCCCGCCCGGACGAGGGTTCGCGGTCGCCCGAGGAGAATGCCATGACAGACGACACCGACAAGCTGAGCCCGCTGCTCCGCTGGCGCGAGAAAACGTTGCAGCCGGCCGTGGCGCGTCAGCCGCTGCGCAAAGGGGGCGACCTGCGCCTCAGCGACGGCGCCGCCGTGGCCGACCTGTACACCGATGCCGACCTGCCGCCGCAACCGGCCGAGGAGCGCATCGGCTTTCCGGGGGAATACCCGTTCACGCGCGGCGTACAGCCGAGCATGTACCGCGGGCGCCACTGGACCATGCGTCAGTACGCGGGGTTCGGCACCGCCGAGCAGACGAACGCGCGCTTCAAATACCTGCTCGAACAGGGCCAGACGGGGCTCTCGGTGGCCTTCGACCTGCCCACGCAGATGGGCTACGACTCCGACAGCCCGCGGGCGATGGGCGAAGTGGGCCGCGTGGGCGTCGCGATCGACAGTCTCGAAGACGCGGCCATCCTGTTCGACGGCATTCCGCTCGACCAGGTGTCGACGTCCATGACCATCAACGCCACGGCGGCGGTGCTGCTCGCTTTCTACGTGGCCGTGGCGCGCCGCCAGGGGGTCGCGCCGAGCGCCCTGCGCGGCACGATCCAGAACGACGTGCTGAAGGAATACGTGGCGCGCGGCACTTACATCTTCCCGCCCGAACCGTCGCTGCGCATCATCACCGATATCTTCGCGTACTGTCAGGCCGAGCTGCCGCAGTGGAACACCATCAGCATCTCGGGCTACCACATCCGGGAGGCGGGCGCCGATGCGGTCCAGGAAGTGGCCTTCACGCTCGCGAACGCGGTCACCTACGTGCAGACGGCCATCGACGCCGGGCTCGACGTCGACAACTTCGCCGGACGGCTCACGTTCTTCTTCGGCGTGCACAACAACTTCCTAGAAGAGATCGCGAAGTTCCGCGCGGCACGGCGCTGCTGGGCGCGGCTCATGCGCACGCGCTTCCGGGCCAAAGACCCGCGTTCTTGGATGCTGCGCTTCCACACGCAGACCGACGGGGTCACGCTCACGGCCCAGCAGCCTGACAACAACGTGGTGCGCGTGGCGCTGCAGGCGCTCGCCGCGGTCCTCGGCGGCACCCAGTCGCTGCACACGAATTCGCGCGACGAGGCGCTGGCACTGCCAAGCCAGGCCGCGGCCCTCACGGCGCTGCGGACCCAACAGATCGTCGCGTACGAGTCCGGCGTGGCCGGCTTCGTCGATCCGCTCGGCGGGTCCTACGCGATCGAAGCGCTCACCGACCACATCGAACGCCGCGTGTTCGCCTACCTCGACCGCATCGCCGAGCAGGGCGGTACGGTGAAGGCCATCGAAAACGGCTTCATCAAGCGAGAAATCGCCGACACCGCCTACCGCTACCAGATGGACGTCGAAGCCGGCCGCCAGGTCGTGGTCGGCGTCAACCGCTTCCAGCAGGAAGAGCCCGAGCCGGGCGAACTGCTGCGCGTCGACCCGCAAATCGAGAGCCAGCAGAAGCGGCGGCTCGAGAAGTGGCGGGCCGGGCGCGATGCGGGTCGCGTCGAGGCCGTGCTGCAACGCGTCGAGCAGGCCGCCCGCGGCACGACGAACCTGATGCCTCTGCTCATCGAAGGCGCCGAGGTCGGCGCAACCCTCGGCGAAATGACCGACGCGCTGCGCCGCGTCTACGGCAGCCATCGCGAGACCGTCGTGATCTGAGAGGCAGCGAAACAATCTCCGTTCTGCTGCGGCTGCCCCTGTCGGACGTCTGCGGCCCCACGGGGACCCCCGAAACCCTGCGACGCATCGCGCGTTACGTCTCGGGTTTCGTGCACCCCCGCTCCTTACAGCCATTCCGCCAGGCGTACGCCTCGCGACGAACGTCGATATCTTCAAAGCCTTTGAGCCGATGCGGCTGCCCGACCGACCGCGCCCCCGCCCTCCCGAGGGCGGCTGCCCGCCGCCTCCGCCGCCGCCGTCCGCCGGTGCCCCACGAAACGACCGTGCCGGTCTCATTGAAAGGGCCCGGTGCATTCGCTAGCATGGGGGATGGCGAAAAAGCGCCGTCCTACCGCCTGAAAGAAGGATCGCCCATGAAAACCAGAACTGGCCTCGTGCTTGGCGTGTTGCTCCTCGCGGCGAGCTTCGCCGGCTGTCCGCGGGGCGGCAAGCTTCCGCTGACGTTCCCCGGCCCCGACGCCGCGAATGCCGACGGGAGCCTGACCGATGCCCGTCCGGGCGACACGGGGTCCGGCGACACGACGACGCCCGAAGCCTGCCTCAACAACGCCGATTGTCCGGACGGCAGCGTCTGCGACACGACCCGACGCGTGTGCGTTGCGTGTCTGACGGTCGACGACTGCGCGGCGGCCCACCTGTGCATCGCAAACCAGTGCGTGGCGCTGCGGCCATGTGTCGATGGGGTCTGCGCCGAGGGCATCTGCGACGTCAAGACCGGCTACTGCGTGCCGTGCGTCGACGACGACCAATGCCCGGACGGCTACCGCTGCGTCGATTCGGTCTGCACGTACGCGGCGCCGCCGTGCGGCGCGCTCGGGGCCTGTCCCGAAGGCATGTACTGCGTGTTCGAGCAGGGGGTGTGCGTCGCCTGCCTCGCCGACGACGAATGCGAACTCGCCGAATACTGCGCGGGCGGCATCTGCGCCGCCGACGCGTGCACCGCCGGGGCGCGCACGTGTCTCGCGGGCGGCGTTGCGGTCTGCCGTGCGAACGGCTCCGGCTTCGGCGACCCCTTGCCCTGCGGGGCGGACGAGGTGTGCGTCGAGGGCGTCTGCCGCTGCGTGCCCGACTGCCGCGGCCGCGTGTGTGGCCCCGACGGCTGCGGCGGCTCCTGCGGCACCTGCAGCGGCAACCAGCCATGCAGTCCGAACGGGCTTTGCGGCTGCGTGCCCGACTGCCTCGGGCGGTTGTGCGGCGACGACGGCTGCGGCGGCTCCTGCGGCGAATGCCCGGACGGCATGCGCTGCGGTGACACGGGCCGCTGCGTGCCCGGTTGCGAACCGCAGTGCGGTGGGCGGCGCTGCGGCGACGACGGCTGCGGCGGGCTCTGCGGCACCTGCCCGCCCGGCTGGCAGTGCGCCGACGGACGCTGTCTGCCCGGCTGTCAGCCCGACTGCAACGGCCGCTCCTGCGGCGACGACGGCTGCGGCGGCTCCTGCGGCGAGTGCCCGGTCGGCTGGTACTGCACCGACTGGGGCCGTTGCTCGCCCGGCTGCGAGCCCGCATGTGCCGATCGCCAATGCGGCGACGACGGCTGCGGCGGCTCCTGCGGCGACTGCCCCCCGGGCTTCTACTGCTCGCCGTGGGGCAAGTGCGACACGACGTGCACGCCGTGGTGCGAGGGCCGCGAGTGCGGCGACGACGGCTG
>CAYRCM010000022.1:0-48398 GCA_964422715.1 uncultured Myxococcales bacterium
CCGGCGGACCCGCGCGCCCCGACGGCTACTATGCCCCGCCCCGCTTCGACGCGGCCGGTGGCGCGCCCGGCGCCCCGATTGCCGGAGACGTCCAGGTTCCGGCCGACGTCCAGGCTGCCCCGCGTCCGGCCGGCGCTGACGCCACGGCCGCGGCGCCCGCCGACGCTCCCGCAGGGCCCACGAGCGACATCCTCGGGGGCGCTCCCGCCGCTGCCGGCGCGGCTCCATCCGACTGGCTGCTGCCCGATTTCGTGGCCTTGTACGAACGCGCCGCCCCCTGGGTCGTCAACCTCTACACCACGCAGCTGCGCCGGCGCTACGCGTCGCCTTTCGCCCCCGGGTGGGCCGCCAGGCCGGGGGAAGCGGGCGAAAGCCTCGGCAGCGGCATCCTGGTCGACCCGCGCGGCTACGTGCTCACCACGGCGCAGGTCATCCAGAACGCCGCCGACGTGCGCGTGCGGCTATTCGACGGTACCGAGTTGCGCGCGCTGGTGGTCGGCGTCGACCTCGAGACGGGGCTCGCGACACTCGCCCTGCCGGCCGAGCGGGTCTACCCGACGGCGGTGTTCGGAGATTCCGACCGGCTGCGGGTCGGCGACTGGGTGGCGGCCATCGGCAACCCGTTCGGGCTCAGCGACTCCCTCACGCGCGGCGTCGTCAGCGCCATGGGCCGACGTGCCGCCGGCCCGGCGGGCGACCCCCTCGAGTACATCCAGACCGACGCGGCCATCAACCCCGGCAGCGCCGGCGGGCCGCTCTGCAACGTCCAGGGCGAAGTCGTCGGCATCAATGCGGCCGTGGCCGAAGATGGCCAGCGCATCGGCTTCGCCATCCCCGCGCGCACGGTGCGCAGCGTGCTGCCCGGGCTGCTGGCGAAACTACCGGCGCGCCGCGCCTGGCTGGGCGCCTACACGGCCGGCCTACGCGGGGGCGGGCTGCGGGTCATCGATGTCGTTCCCGGCGGCCCGGCCGACCGCGCCGGCCTCGTGCCCGGCGACGTGCTCCTGGCCTTCGCCGGGCAACCGCTCTATGTGCCGCAGGATCTGGCCCGGCGCGTCGCGCAGGCCGGACCCGGCAGCCGTGTCCGGCTCGACGTCGTGCACGCCGGACGGCGCGTGAAACGCACGCTCACGCTCGGCGAACACCGCATCACCGACGAGGGCGCGGCCGGCCGGCCGGCGCCGCCGCGTGCAGGCGCGCATCCCTGATCAGGGGCCGAGCGGCTCATCCACGAAGCGCGCGAGTTGATACAAGTCCTCGAACGTCTCGGCGCCCAGGACGGCGCGGGCCAGGCGACCTTCGAACGCAAAGCCGCGGCTCAGGTAGAGGCCGAGCGCGCGCGTGTTCGAGGCGTACACCTGCAAGGTCACCTTGCGCACGAGCGGGTGGACCCCGGCCCACAGGAGCGCGTCGTCGACGAGCGCGCCCCCGATGCCGCGGCCCCAGTCGCTTTCGAGCACCCCCATGCCAAGGGCCACGGTGTGCGCGATGCGGCTGAGTGTGCCGCCGGTGAGCGTCAGCAGGCCGATCGGCGCGCCGTTGCGTTCGGCGAGGAGCATCAAACTGTTGCCGGAGCGGCGCAGCGCGCGGATGAAGCGTGCCTCGGCGTCTACCGAACTCGACAGTTCCTCCGGCTGGACCAACATGTACGGTGTTTCCAGAACGAGCCGGTTCATGAGGTCGAGCGCGGCCGCTGCGTCGGCCGGGCGCGCCTCGCGCACCGTGAATTCGTCGCCGGCGTGGTCCTGCCGGAGGTCGCTCCACACGGCGTCTCTCCCTTCCGCCGGGGCCGCAGCCCGCGCCCGCCCGTGCGCGCGGCTGCCGCTGCGGTGGGAGCAAGGCTACGCACTCGCGGCGGCCCGTCAACCGTTCGCCGGCCGGAAGTGGCCCGGGTCTGCGGGCGCCCGCCTACCCTTCCGCCGATTCCCCAGCCACGCCGGTTTCGCGAATGGAACGGATCCGGGCCGAAGCGCTGGGGTCTTGCAGCGGCCCCGGCTTTCCGCTATGGACAGGGGTCGGGCCTCAGGGGCCCGGACCGCGGGGCGCCCGCGGCGGCCGTTTGGGATCGCTGGCGGCGCCGCCCCGTTGCGCACCGACACGCGCCACCGGCGGTTTCTCAGCACAAGGGCAGGCGATGGTCGAGCGGCAACGATACAAGATCGAGAAGCGTCTCGATTCCGGTGGCATGGCCGAAGTGTTCGTCGGACGCGCCATGAGCGTCGGCGGCATCGAACGGCCCGTTGCCGTGAAGCGCATCTTGCCGAGCCTCACCAAGAAGCCCAAGTTCGGGCGCATGTTCCTCGACGAGGCGCGCCTTTCCATGCTGCTCACCCACGCCAACATCGTCCAGGTGTTCGACGTGGGCCGCGCGGCCGACACGTATTTCATCGTCATGGAATACGTCGACGGCTGGAATCTGCGCCGCGTGTTCTCGCGGGCGAGCGAACTCGGCTTCCGCATCCCGTTGCCGCTCGCCAGCTTCATCATGATGGAAGTCTGCAAGGGCCTCGCGCACGCGCACGAGAAGCGCGACGAAAACGGCCGCTCGCTCGGCATCGTGCATCGCGACATCAGCCCGCCCAACATCCTCATTTCGCGTTCGGGCGAGGTCAAGATCGTCGACTTCGGCCTGGCCAAGGCCGTCACCCAGGTCGAACTCACCGACCCGGGCATCGTCAAGGGCAAGTTTTCGTATCTCTCGCCCGAGGCCGCGCAGGGCCAGCTCGTCGACGCGCGCGCCGACATCTTCTCCGCGGGCACCATCCTGTTCGAACTGCTCTCCAATCGGCAACTCTTCCGTGGTCAGAACGAAGCCGAGACGCTCGAACAAGTCCGCACCATGGAACCCCCGCCGCTCTCGCGCCTCAACCACGAGGTGCCGCCCGACTTCGACGCCATCGTGCGGCGCAGCCTCGCCAAAGACCCGCGCCGGCGTTTCCAGTCGGCGCGCGAGTTGGGCGAGGAACTGGCCTCGTTCCTCGTCAGCCACAACGTCAAGGTCACCGCCTACGACCTGGCGGCCATGCTGCGCACACTCTTCGACGACCCCGAGGGGCTGCACCGGCCGCATCCGGCGGTGCGCATCCGTGGCCTCATCGAAGAAGAAATCGCCAACCTGGCGAGCATCGGCGAGCTGCAACGCATCGCCGAAGAGGGCGGCCAGCCCCTCGACCTCGACGCGTCCGCCTTCGCCTCGGTGTCGTCCAAGTACTCGTTCGCGGCGCTCTGGGCCGGCGATCCGCAGCGTCCCTCGGGTGTCGCGGCCTCGCCAAGCCGCGGCACGTTGGGGCTCAGCGAAAGCCTCGAAGGCCGCGATCTCAACGCCGACCTGGGCCTCGTCGCCGACCCGCGCGACGTCTCGTTCGGCGGCCTGCCGCGTTGGGCCTGGCTCGCCATCGGTGCTGGGGCACTGGCCCTGGTCACTTTGCTGCTCGTCCTGCTGCTCCGCTCGTAGCGTTTCGCATCCGGCGCGTCGATGCGTTGCATCGGCGCACGGACCGGTCGTGGCGCGAGGAGGCCGCGCCGGGTGGCGCGCGGCGCTGCGCAGTAGAGGGCTGTTGGCGTCGCTGAACTGCGGTGGGCGGCGCCGCGCAGGGCGGCGCGCGGGGCGGGCTAGAAGTAGAAGCAGAAGCCGGCCGAGCCGAAGAGCCCGCCGTTGCCGAGCCCGAAGCCAAAGCCGAGTTCGTCGTTGTCGGAGCGCCCCGGCTTGGCCGCGGTGCCCGTGCCGGCCGCTGCGCCCGACGTGGACGAGTCGTTGATGAACTTGCCAACCGGCGTCAGCGCCCGGCCCGTGGTCGGCACAAGGTCGAACACGATGCCCGCTGCCATGCGGATCGCGAAGTGGTCCGAGAAGAAGAACTCGAACGTGAACGGGATCTCGATCGCCGGGTGGAACGTGCCCTGGCTCTTGCCCGTCTGGTCGGGCGTGGGGTTGGCATCCTCGTTGAGGTACGATCCGGAGAACCGAATGCCGATGCCCAGATTCGCGAGCTGGCTGCGGGCGATGTTGTAGCGCATGCCCACCGAGAAGGCCAATTCGAACGGCGTGTAGTCGTTGGCACCCGCGTCGGGCGAGTAGGAGGCGACGCCGAGGCCGAGGGTCACGTCGGTGCCGAGGTACGGCGTCATCCAGTAGGTCACGCTCAGACCGGAGACGCCCGCGAGCGTCTGGTCGAAGCCGACCCCGAATTTGCCCTTCATGTTGCGGGCCGAGGCCGGGGCTGCTGCCAACAACACGCCCACCAGAGTGACCAGCGCAAGTTTCTTCATCGTATTTCTCCTTGTGTCCCGGGGTCCCTGGTCCGCCGCCGGGGTGCGACGACGGTCGTTCGCAAGAGGTTCTTCGCGGCTATATCGGATTTCGCCATGTTTTGCAAGCACCCAGAATCACGACGAGTCTGTCACGATCTCGTGCGGCGCGGCCTGCAACGGACGTACCGCGACCGGCAGCCCCGCGCCGCTCGCCGGGTCGCACCCGTCGGGCTTGAAAGGGTGTGCCGCTCGCCCCTAAGATGACGCCCGGCGGGCGCCCCCGGCGGCGCGACCGTCCGGAGCTCACGAGCGGCGCGGAGGAAACGGCGCATGCCACGGACACGCTGGGTGCTCATCGTAGTGCTGGCCCTGAGCGGCTCCCGTTGTGGCGGGGGTGGGGTGGAAGGCCCCGGGGGCGACGCGGGCGGCCCCGACAGCGGGCTCATCGACTTCGGCCCGCTGCCCGACCAGGGCCCGGTCGACACCGAGACGCCCCCCGACTTCCGCGTCGACTTTCTGCCGCCGAACGACACGCTCGACGTGGCGGACGATGTCCCGACGGAGCTCAGCACCGATTTTGGCGGCACCTGCGTGCGCGACTTCTCCCCGTGCGAGTTCAACGCCGACTGCTGTAGCGGCTGGTGCGTGCAGGACGCCGACTTCCAGTACGTCTGCACCCGCATCTGCGTCGAAGAATGTCCTCCCGGCTGGGGCTGCCGCCAGGCCGGATCCCTGCCCGACCCCATCTTTCTCTGCCTGCCCCAGGTCGACTACCTCTGCAAGAAGACCTGCATCCACGACAGCGAGTGCGGCGGGCCGAGAGACCTGTGCCTGCAAATCGACGACGCGGGCTGGTGCTCGCAGGACTGCGCGGGCGCGGCCGGTGGCCCCGACGACTCCCGTTGCCCGGACGCCTACACGTGCACGGCCGTCCAGACGGCCAGCGGCGACAGCGCGTACCAGTGCCTGCCCGACAGCGGCAGCTGCGTCTGCGGCCCCGATATCGACTACCAGACCGACCCCGATCACTGCGGGCGCTGCGACCGGGCGTGCCACTACGACAATGCCGAGCCCCGTTGCATCCAGGGCGACTGCCGCATGGGTTCCTGCAACGACGGCTACATCGACCTCAACGACCGCGCCGACGACGGCTGCGAGTATGCCTGCACGGTCACCGGCCCCGTCGACGAGCCCGATCCGCTGGGCATCGACGCCAACTGCGATGGCATCGACGGCCACATCGACCAGGCCGTCTTCGTCTCGCTCGACGGACAGGACGCCGGCAACGACTGGGGCACGCCGCAGTTGCCGTTCCGCTCCATCGGCTACGCCATGCAGCGTGCGGCCGGCTACGACCCGCCGAAGGCCGTCTACGTCTCCGTCGGCACGTACCAGGAGCAACTCACGCTCGTCGACGGCGTCAACCTGTTTGGCGGCTTCAACGCCGCGGCCGGCTGGGTTCACAACCCCCAGGTGCACGAAACCGTCATTCGTTGGGACGGGGTCAGCGCGGGCGCCATCCGCACCGTGGTTGCCGAGGGCCTGACGCGCCCCACCCGGGTCGAAGGCTTCAGCATCGAGGCCACCAACAACCCCTGGCCCGGCGGCAGCTCCTACGCCGTCTACGTCAGCCACTGCGGCGAGAACCTCGAATTCCGCGGCAATCGCGTCCGCGCCGGAGCCGGCTCGGCCGGGGCCGACGGCGTCGACGGGCAGCCGGGCCAGGACGGGCCGCGCGGCACGGCTGGCGAAAACGGCAAGAACGACAGTTGCACCTATGATTTCGCCGTGTTCGGCGGCGCGGCGGGCGAACGCACGTGCGGTTCCTTCGACGCGTCGGGGGGCCGTGGCGGCGATGGTGGCTGGGGATCTCCTGGCTCCACGTTCCCCTGGTTCTGGTGCGATGAGGGCTACGCCGCCCAGAACGGTGCCACGAGCGCCGCGGGCGCCGCCGGCGGCACGGCGGGCGAGCCCAACGGGGGTGTCGGTTCCTCGGGCCGCACGGGCGACTCGGGCGCACGCGGCGACGATGGCACGGGCGGCCGGGGTGGGGCGGTCGATGTCTTCGGCCTCTGGGTGGCGGCCGTGGGCGGCGACGGCACGGCCGGCGCACCCGGCGGCGGCGGCGGCGGCGGCGGCGGCGGCGGCGGCCATGACAACGGGCTGCTCAGCGAAGCGTCGCACGGCGGCGGCGGGGGTGGCGGCGGCGCCGGCGGGTGCGGGGGAACCCCGGGAACGGGCGGCACGGGTGGCGGCAGTTCGTTTGGTGTGTTCGTCATCTCCGCCAACCCGGTGCTGCGCGACAACGAGATCACCTATCGCCAGGGCGGCAATGGCGGGCGCGGCGGCGCCGGCGGGCCGGGCGGCTCCGGCGGTTCCGGCGGCGGCGGTGGAGCCAACTACGGCAGCTCGGGCGCCGGTGGGGCGGGTGCCCCCGGCGGCAACGGCGGCCGCGGCGGTCACGGCGGCGGCGGCGCCGGCGGCCACGCGTTCGGCGTCTTCCTGGCGCTACAGGCCGACCCGCTGTGCGTCGACAACCGCTACATCGCTCAGGGACTCGGCGGCACGGGCGGCTACGGCGGCGATTCCACCGCCATCCTCAAGGGCGAAGACGGGCTTTCCGGCGACGTCAGCGCGCCGAGCGAGCGTTGCCCCTGAACGCGCGGGCTCCCGGCGAAGCGTGACGCGCGGCTCCGGGCGGGCAGCCCCCGAGCCCACGGGGAGAGTTGACAGCGCCCCCCCAAACGTCGACAGTCTGCCGACACGCCGCGGGCTTCGCACGCGGCAGGCGGCGTACCCGGCGCGTCCGCGGCGTCGGGCCTCCGCCGCAACCCGACATCCGTCCCGCAGCTCGGCGGTGTCCGGCTGGGCGCGGCCAAACGCGAGGTGAAGCATGAAGTTCTTTCTCGACACTGCAGTCATCGACGAAATCCGTACGGCCACCGCGTGGGGGATGTGCGACGGGGTCACGACCAACCCGTCCCTCGTGGCCAAGACCGGCAAGTCCCTGCGAGCCGTGGTCGACGAGATCGTGGCCGTCGTCGACGGCCCCATCAGTGTCGAAGCCACGGCCACCGACTACGAGGGGCTGGTCTCCCAGGCGCGCACCATCGCCAAGACGCACGAAAACATCGTCGTGAAAATCCCCATGACGACCGATGGGTTGCGCGCCGTGCGCACGGTCTCGGGCGAGGGCATCGCCACGAACGTCACGCTGGTCTTCACGCCGGTTCAGGCGCTCATGGCGGCCAAGGCCGGGGCCACATACGTGAGCCCCTTCATCGGCCGGATCGACGACATCGGCGCCACCGGCATCGAGATCGTCGAGCACATCCACCAAATCTTCCAGAACTACGACCTCGAGACGGAGGTCATCGTGGCGTCGGTGCGCAATCCGGTGCACGTGCTCCAAGCGGCGCTCATCGGCGCCGACATCGCGACCATCCCATTCCCCGTGCTGAAACAGCTCTTCCAGCACCCGCTCACCGACCTCGGCATCGAGAAGTTTCTCGCCGACTGGCAGAAAGTCCCCAAAGCCTGACACGGTTGCGGTTTCGTGGGTGGCGCAGCCTGACTACTCGCGGCGGAACACCACGAGGTAGCGGCGGCCGCCGCGCAGGATGACGAGCGAGACGATCTGCCCGGGCTTCACGCCGGCGAGCGCCTTCAACGCTGCCTGGCGGTCGCGCACCGGCACGGCGCCGACGGCAGTCAAGACGTCGCCCGCCCGAAGGCCTGCCAGGTCGGCCGGGCTGCCGGCCTCGACGGCAACGACGGCGGCCCCGGCCGTGCTCGGCACGCGCAGGCGCTTGCTGAGTTCTGGCGTCAAATCGGCCAGTTGCAGTCCGGTGCCGGCGGCTTCCGGCGCCGCTTCGACGCCGCTGGGCCGCCCCAGCCCGGCGGCCCGGTCGGGCAAGCGTTCGAGCACCACGGCGAGGTCGATGGGGCGCCCGTTGCGGTAGGCCACGAGCCGCGCGTGTTCGCCAACGGCCGCCCCCGCCGCCTGCCAGAGGACGTCGGCGCGATTGCGCACGGGCGTCCCGCGGAACTCGACTATCGCGTCGCCCGCCTGCACCCCCGCCTTGTCGGCCGGCCCGTCGGGCACGACGGCCTCGACGAGCGCGCCCTGCGCGGTAGGGAGCCCCAGCGCGGCCGCGAGTTCCTCGTCGATGTCCCGCACGAGCACGCCGAGCCAGGTCCGTTCGACCCGGCCCTCGCGCAGCATGGGCAGCAGGTGCTTCAGCATGTTGACGGGAATGGCGAAGCCAATGCCCTGGCCCGCCGCGTTGACCGCCGAGTTCATGCCGACGACCTCGCCTCGCGTGTTCAGGAGCGGGCCGCCGCTGTTGCCCGGGTTGATGGAGGCGTCGGTCTGCAGGTAGTTCGCGATCATGTGCCGTCCGCTCGGCGCAACCTCGGAGCGGCCCTTGGCACTGATGATGCCGACCGTCACGGTGTGGCTCAGCCCAAACGGGTTGCCGATGGCCATGACCCATTCGCCAATGGACAGCTGGTCGGAGTCGCCGAGCGGAACCACAGCGAGCGGCTCGGTCGGTTCGATCTTCAGCAGCGCCACGTCAACGCGCGGGTCGATGCCGACGAGCCGCGCAGAGTAGCGGTGCTCGTTGGCGAGCGTCACTTGCAGAACGTCGGCTTCCTCGACGACGTGCGCGTTCGTCAGGACGTACCCATCGGCGTGGATGATGAAGCCGGTGCCAAGCCCGCGCGGTTGGGTCTGCCGGAGCTGCGGGTTGCCGTATGGGTCGCCGTACGGGGAGGCGAACGCGGGCCGCAACCGTTGCCCAACGCTGATGTTGACGACGGCCGGTGAGGCCCGGGCGGCCAGATCCGCGAAGGAACGGAGCGCAACGGCCCCCTTTCCCGGCGGACCTTGCGTTGCGGGGACGGGAAGTTCGGTCCAGATGCGGTCGCCGGCGGCGGGCGGCGGTTCGGCCCTGCCGGGCCGCGCGGCGAGCAGGCACAGCAGCACGGCGGCCCCGGTGAGCAACGCCCGGCCCCCGGGCAACGTTCCAAGAATGCGCCTGCCGCACGATGTTGCGGACGGCGCCGAACGTCTGCGGGTCACGGCTTGGCGGGGGGCGGCGCGGCGGCGGGAGCGGCTCCGGCGTCGGGGCCCCCCTCGGGGGGCTTCGGCCGCTCGACCTGTTCGAGTTCGCGCGCTTGCTGTTCGAGGTCGATGTCGATGAGCAGCGAGTCGACCATGGCGGTCGCGAGTCGCACCTGCGTGCCGTACTGGCCACGGGCACGCTTGATGAAGTTGCGCAGTTCGTCGAGGGCCTCGCGCTTCTTGCCCGCCGTCTCAAGGGCCGTGCCGAGATTGAAGAGCGTCAGCATGCGCTCCGGCTCTTGGCGCAACGATGCTCGGAATTCGTCGACGGCGCCCTTGGCGTCGCCCTTTTCGAGCAGGGCTCCGCCCATCGCGTCGTGCGCATCGGCATCGTTCGGCGACAGCCGGAGACACTCCTCGAGCACGCCGACGGCCTCGTCGACGGCGCCGAAGCGCAGATACATGAGCGCCAGATCGACGAAAGCGGGCGGGGAGGTCGGTTGCAGTTGGATCGCTTCGCGGTAGTGCGAGTCGGCCTCGGGCAGTTTGCCCTTCTCCTCGAACACGCGCGCCAACTGGTAGTGCGCCGCGGCGTGCTGCGCGTCGGCCTTGAGGGCGTGCTCGAAATGCTGCTGGGCCGAGTCGAGCTTGCTCGCCCGAAACGCCAGCACGCCAAGGTGATAGGACGTGTCGGCATTGTCGGGGTTGATCTTGTAGGCCGACTGTAGGTACTGGGTGGCCAACGTGTCGTTGTGGCGATCGAGCGCCACGAGCGCAAGGTGGTAGTAGGCGAGATCGTTCTGTGGCCAGAGGTCGATGGCTTTGCGGAAGTAGTCGTTGGCGGTGTCGTATTCGCCTTGATCGAGGGCCTCGACACCGCGATTGACGAGCGCAACCGAATCGTTCTGGGCCTTCTGGCACCCCAGCAACGCCAGCGCCAACGCGCTGCATGCGAGAAGCCCGGCGAGTGTCGCGCGGGTCCGGTGGCTCAAGGTCGCCTGTCGCATGCTGACTCTCCCCTCCGGTTGCGCGCCCGGCGTCCCGGGCGGGCCCCGCGGCAGCGCGCGCTAGCGCGACTTGAAGATGAACGGGTAGCGGACGAGGGCCGAGCCGCCCGACTTGGAAGGCGGGAAGCGCCACATCTGCACCTTGCCGAGGATGCACTGTTCGACGGCACTGTTGTGCATCGTGGTGGACGCGATGCCGGGCTTCATGACCTGGCCTGCCGGAGCAATCAGGAACTGCACGATGACCTTGCCGGCGAGGTCGCGCTGGCGCTGCAACTCATTCTTGTAGCACCACCGGATCTGCCCCATCTTGGAGCGGATGTAGCGCTGCACCGTTTCCTTGTCGAGGCCGCCCGTGACCGACGCTTCGCCCGTGATGACCTTCACTTCTTCGTCGCGGTCGCGCAGCGTAACCTTGCCGCTCTC
Organism: uncultured Myxococcales bacterium; assembly: GCA_964422715.1. Lineage (GTDB taxonomy): Bacteria > Myxococcota_A > UBA9042 > PWKZ01 > CAYRCM01 > CAYRCM01. The sequence continues at coordinate 10,753 of CAYRCM010000022.1, forward strand.
GCGTGCCATGTCTTCACGGGTGAGCCCAACGATGGCACCCCCGCCGCCACCGCCCCCCGGCCCACCGACCGACTCGGTGATGGCCGTGCCGCGGAAGCCACCGCCGCCGCCGCCCGCGCCCATCATGCCGCCGAACGGGTCGAAGGCGCCGCCGGCCGCGCCCGAGAAGAAGCCGCCGCCCGCGCCACGGCTGGCGATCACGCGCAGGCCGCGGTCGCCGCCGGCTCCCCACATGCCGGAGCCGTCCATCATGTTCTGGATGAGATCGGTCTGCTGGTTCAGGACCTTCGCAACGCCGGTCTCGAGGGCCACGCGGCGGTTGAACTCGCGCAGTTTGGAGGGCGTCAGTTTGGACGGGTCGGGCGCATTGGTCTTGCGTTCGGTCTTCTCCTCGACCACTTCCTCGGCTGCGGCGGCCTCGGTGGCGACTTCTTCTTTCTTCTCTTCCTTCTTTTCTTCTTCTTCTTTCTTCTCTTCTTCCTCTTTCTCTTTCTGGATCTTCTCCATCTCGGCCATCTTCATGACCTTGAAGGCTTTGTTGCGCGCTCCACCGGCGTCGCGGCGCGCGACCAGCGCTTCTTCGGGAATGAGGCTGAGAATGATGAGGAAGACGATGTGCGCGATGAGCGAGAGGCTCGTGTAGATCTGCTGCTGGATGTTGATCGAGGCCCACAGCGCGCCCTTTGGCCGCGCGGGCAGGGGCACGTACCGTACGAGGAACGTGACGCTGCCAAGTTTGAGCCGGCACTTCGTATTTTCGTCGACGACGAGCAGGCTGCGTTCCTGGAGCAGGTTGGCGGCCTTCAACTCGGCAACCGTGTAGATGCGGTCGCCAATCATCACGTCGCCCTCGACGGCCGGATTGGCGAGGTTGATGGCCAGCCGGTCGCCGTGGGGCACCGCCAGGGCGTACTCGCGGGTCTTGAGCACGTCCTCGGGCGTGAAGTACTTGCAGGCCTTCGTTTCGCCGACGAGCACGGGCTGCGCTTTGGTGAAGTGGTGCACCGCGAGCAGACTCGACTCCCAGAACATGCCGATCTCGAGCGCCATGCGCCCGCCGGTTTCGGCTTCGACGGCCGTTTCCTCGGGGCGCAGAAACGCCTGCGCCGCGTCGGCCTTGCCCGCCTCGGCGATGGACACGAGCAGCCGCGCCCCGCCGATTTCGATGGTGTCGCCACTCTTCAGGAGGGCTTCTTCGACGCGCTCGCCGTTGACGAAACTGCCGTTGGTGCTGCCGAGGTCGCGCAAGACCACCCGACCGTCGTCCATGGCGCGAATCTCGGCGTGGCGGCGCGACACGCCATCGTCGTCGATGCGCAGGTCGGAGCGCGCGAGTTTGCCGATGGTGATGATGTCACGCCGAAAGGCCTCTTCCTGGACGAGCTTGTTGTCTCGGAAGATGGAGAATTTGATGATGCGTTCGCCTTGCGCCATGGTATTTCACCCAACCCGGCTCAGGCCGGTGTTGCCGGCGACGGACCGCATTCCGGTCGCGTCGGTTGCTCCGCCCGCGGGGCTTCGTGCCTCGTGTGGCCGCCGTCGGCGCGCGCGGCCACCCTCGTCTCAGAGGTCTTCGACGGACTTCACGATTTCGTCAATGAAATCGGTACGAATCTTGATCAGGCTGTGCTTCTTCTCGCGCACGATCGATTCGACCATCGCCGCATCGGGCTTCAGGAAGTCGGTCTCGATGGTGTCGCCCTCGAAGTCGAACACCTTGTTCGGCTCGTCGGCGCCCGTTCGCGGCTTCGGCTTGGCCGCCAGGTCGGCGCCAAAGAGAACCGTCGCGAAGCCGGCCGCGACCAACCCTGCGATGACCTTGCGCAACATGGTCCACCTCCACGTCGGGAGAGCAATGCGCCTATCATATCACTGGCGGTGCGCCTGAGAATGGGAGCGGCGACCGCAACACGCAACCATCGACATTGGGACCCGCGAAAAGTTCCCTGGCGCGGGTCGAGGCCGCGAGCTGACTAGTTCTCAGCCGCGGGGGGCGCAGCCGCATCGCCGCCCGGGGCAGGCGCGTCGGCGCCACCCTCGGGCGCGGCCGGCGCGTCGTCGCTATCGGGCTTCGGCGTCTCGGCGCCGCCTTCGGGGGGCGCGGGTTCGTTCTCAGGGGCCGTCGCGCCGCCGCCCGCGGGCGGCGGCGTGGCGCCGCCTTGCCGTTCCATTTCTTCCATGGCTTTGAGCTGCTTGAGGGTCTGCTTGATGTTCTTGATGCGCGAGCGCATCTCGTTCGCCTTCGGGTCCTTCTTGGGAAGGCGATTGGCGTAGTCTTCACACTGCGCCAGCGCACGTTCCTGAGCGGCCGCCGGGTTGTTGGGGTCGTTGAGGTACTCCATGAGCAGGACGCAGAGGTTGTAGCGAGGTCGGAGATCGTCGGGGCGCTTCTGGAGCACCGCCTGGTAGCCGGCCCGCGCGTCTTCGAAGCGCCCAAGACCGCGCAGCGCAACGGCACGGCTCAAGATGGCGTCGATGTTGTCGGGCTGTGCCGCGATGACGATGTCGAAGTGCTTGAGCGCGGTCTCGAAGTCGCCGAAGTCGAGCGTGGTGGAGCCGAGGTTCATGTGGGCCTCGAGCAGGCCCGGATTGGTGTCGACGGCCTTCTGGAAGGCCTCGATGGCGGCCTTGTTGTCGTCTTGGGCCAGCATGATGAGGCCCATGACATTGTAGATGGCGGCTGCCTCGGGGTTGAGGGCGACGGCGTTGCGGCAAACCAGCAGGCCGACCTGGTAGTCGGGAAGGTTGTAGTACCCAAGCGCCAGGTTGAGGTAGGCGTTCATGTTTTCGGGGTCGCCGAGCAGCGCCTTGCGGGAGAGCGTGATGGCCTCGGTGAGCCGGGCATCGCGGTCGGTCTTCTTGCGTTCCTGCTGCGCGCGTTCGAGCGCCTGCGCGGCTAGCACGTTGTTGGCCAGCGGATGGAATTCGTCGGCCGCGAGCACGGGCCGGATGTACTGATCGATGCCCTCAGCCACCGCACCGCGGTGGACGAGCGCCATGCCGAGGCGCGCCTTGGCGTCGGCGTAGTTGGGGTCAATTTGCAGCGCCTTGCGGAAGGAGTCTTCGGCTTTCGGCCCCTGTCCGAGCCTCATGAAGGCCACGCCGAGGTTGTAGTGTGCTTCGGCGTTGTTGGGCTGCTGCTGAAGCGCTTGTTCGAGGAGGCCCTTCAACTTGGCCACGTCGAGCGCCTTGCCCTGGCCCTGCTCGTCGAGCATTCTCTGCGCTTCGCCGTAAGGCCCGGGCGGGTAGACGCGGCCTTCGACGCGGGTTTCTGCGTCGATGTCGGGCATGGTGGCCGTGGCGGCCGCAGGCGCCGCGGGTGCAGCAGCCGCGGCCGGGGCGTCTTCGGGTGCGGGTGCGGGTGCGGGTGCGGGCGCGGCCGGCGCGGCCGCGGCGCTGCGCAGGAAGAGAAGGGTGCCGAGGGCCGCGATGCCGGCCATTCGTGGGATGTACAGTGCTTTCATTTCGCGCCCCCTGACGGCTGCTGGCCCTTCTGTTCATCCGGGTTGTAGGGCTTGAAGCGGAAGGTGACCGGGTTGGCGTTCGGGAACGAATAGCTCGGCCGCGCCCGGAATTCCTTCGTGAACCGGAACTCGAAGTCGAGTTTTGCCAGGCGCTGTTCGGCTTCTTCGGAGAAGCGGTTGTACCAGTGCTCTTGGTTGGCGGTCTCGATGGCCTTGCGATACATCTCGACGGCCTTGTCGCGCATCGGCTTGGCCTGATCGGCCAGGAACTGCTTGTATTCTTCGCGCTGCATCTGGTTCTTGAGTGTCTTCGGCACGGGCGCGTTCTCAATGGAGTCGGCGAAGTCTTCCCAAGCCATACCCATGCGGTTGAGCGCAGCGATCTGCCAACTGGGGTGCTGGTAGCCGTACACGGCGCCGAAGATGTCCTGGGCCTGCTTGAGGATGCCGATCTTCTCCTGCGTGGCTTCCTGCAGGTTCTTGTCGGTGAACTTGACCGCCTGGTAGCGCAGCAGCACGACTTCGCCTTCGGCGAACTTGGCCTCGGCGACGGCCGCCAGCCCGCGGGCTGTGACGGTCTGCATCTGCTCGGGGGTCAGGGTCTCGAACGCCTGGACGGCCTTCTTGAACCACTCGGTGGCGAGTTCCTCGGCGTTGCGCGCCTTGGTCTTGCGATAGAGCAGGCCGACCTTGAGGTGAGCCAGGAAGAGCAGGTCGAGCGGACCGCGCTTGCCCCACTTGGCGATGTAGACCTTGTCGAAATGGCGGATGGCCTCTTCGTATTTGCCCTGGAGCTCCAGAATGTTCCCCTGGTCGAAGACGACCTCGGGCAGGCGTTCATTCTTGGGGAACTTCTTGACGTAGAGATCGTAGTCCTTGAGCGCCAAATCGTACTGCGCGGGGTCGGACGCGCCGAGCGACTTGCGGAAGAGCGCAGCGCGCGCGAGGGCCTCTTCGACGTAGTCGTGCTTCGGGTAGCGCTCGACGTAGGCTTCGTAGAACTTGGCGGCCTCGGAGTAGACGGCCATGTCACGGAACGTCTGACCGATGGCGAACATGGCTTTCGGCGCGAGCGGCGACTTGGCGCGCTGCTGCACGAGGCGCAAGTACGCCTCGAGCGTGCGCTGCATCATCTTCGCTTTCTGGTAGTTGACCGCCGCGTTGTACAGCGCCTTGTCGCCCTGGAGCGTGTCGGGGAACTTCTCGGTGTAGGACACGAAGCAATCGGCCGCCTGCACGTACAGTTTCTGCACTTCGTAGTCGAAGCACTTGTTGAACTCGGCCTGGTCGCGGATGCGCTGGATGATGCCGACGAGGTCGCCGGCCATGAGGGCCGGACGCTGCGAGATGGCCTCGGCCCAGCGGGTGAGCGCACGGATGTTGTGCGTGAGGCTCAGCGCCGAGAGCATGAAGCGCGCGGCATCGCGGGCCAGCGGATGGTTCTCGTGGAGCCGCACGATGTCCTTGAAGCGCGCCACGGAGTCGTCGAAGCGGTTGTGCTCGTAGAGCATGATGCCGGCCTTGGCCTGGGCCGCGACGAGGTCGTCTTCTTCGGCGCGCGCGCCCGCGATCTTGGCGTAGCGGTCGACAGCGCTGATGAAACGCGTGTTGAATTCACCGAGTTCCTTTGGCCGCAGGTCGTCTTCTTCCTTCTTCGTGACGACTTCGGTTTTGGCCTCGGAGAGTTTGAGGTAGCACATGAGCGACTGGTAGGCCGCTGACTCCGTGTATTCGCCCTGCGCGTCGAGCTGCAGCACCTTCTCGAATTCGGCGGCCGCCTCTTCCCAGCGCTTCTCTTGATAGAGCAACACCGCGTAGTTGCGGTGCATGACGTAGGCCTCGGACGTGTCGGGGAAGAGGTTCAGGTAGACGCCGTAGAGGCGCCGCGCCGACTCGCGCGCTTCGGCCTGGTCGGCCGCGGTTTCGGATTCCTTGTGCCAGGTAGTGGCGAGTTCGCGGATGAGCTCGTCGATGCGGCCGCGTTCTTCGCGCACAAATTCGGGCGGCGCGGTGGGGCCGACCGTCTGGTAGAGCTGCACGAGGCGTTCGGCTTCCTGCGCGGTGTTCTTCTTGTTGCCGCGGTTCTTGGCGTTTTTCACGATGATGCGCTGATACATGAGCACGCGGTGCGACTTGGGATCGGCCTTGATGATGTGCTGCAGCAGGCGGTTCGATTCGTCGAAGCGACCCTGGTCGGAGTAGAGTTCGGCCAGCGTGGCGCCGAGCTCGAGGTAGATGTCGGGGGCGAAGCCGCGGAAGAAGGGCAGAGCCTTGTCGGCCGTGCCGATCTGGCTGTAGGTCGTGACGAGGTCTTTCTGCGCCTCGCGTCGCAGCTCGATGGGCAGCGGACGGCCGGCGGCCTCCATCTCGTTCGTGTACTTGATGACCTGCAGGAAGGAGCCGAGGGCCTTCTCGTATTCGCCCATGTTGTAGAGCGCCCAGCCCTTCTTGTACTTGGCGTAGCCGAACACCAGCGAGTCGGGGAAGCGTTCGACCTTCTCGTAGAAGATGAGCGCGTTGTCGAACTGGTTCATGTCGAAGTAGTAGTCGCCGATGTTGAAGAGCGCGTCGGGCAGGTAGCGGCTGTTCGGGAAGGAACGGGCGATCTTGACGTAGTACTGGAGCGCCTGGTCGCCCTGAACCATGAGGTTGAGGTTGTAGCCGAGGTAGTAGAGCACCATGTCGAGGTCTTTGTACGTGGGGAACTTCTGTTCGATTTCCTTGTACATCTCGACCGCTTGGTTCTGCCACTTGCGCTGCTGATCGAAGTACGATTCCTGAATGGCTTTGAGCCGTTGCGCCTCCTGCTCGTTGTTGGCCTCTTGAGCCGCGAACATCTGCTGTTCGAGCTCGTTGGAGTAGGCGCGCTTCTCGAAACTCTCGGACTTCTCCCAGAAAAGCCCAGCCATGCGCTCGAGGTACTCGGGCTTCTCGGGGCTCGTGTCGTCGGTCATGTCGATGAGTTCGGCGAGCGTCGTGATCTGCGCTTCGCGTTTCTCATCGGCGAGGCCCGTGGCCTCGCGGCGCATGGTGGGGACCTCCATCTTGGCCGCCCCCGCGCGCCGGTCTTCCTTCTGTTCTTCCTTGGTGCCCTGGAAGGTTTTGATGGGGGGCGCCTCGGTCTTGGGCTTGGCGAGGGCGCTCGGCGCCGACACGGCCAAAAGAACGCCCAGCAGGGCCAGACTTCCCGCGTATCTCCGCATGGCTTGAACCTGTCTCCGCGAACGACGCGGCGTTCGCTCTTTCGATAGGTGCTTTGGGGCTCGGGACTGCAAACGGTCGAGCGCGTGAGGCGGCGCACCGAGCGCCGCCTGCGGCCCGTCCGGGACCTCGACGGTAGGCGCAGCAGACCGCGCCGGCATGGCCAACCGGCTGCCGCCGGATGCACACGCGGCGCGCCGGAATTCGCAAGAAGGAAGGGTGCCCGCGGCAGCCAAGACCGGTGGCCTCCGTTCGGGAGAACGGCGCGCTCCGTTGGCCGCGTGCTGGGGGAGTGGAACGTTCATTCGTTTCCGGCCGGGGTGGTGAGAAGACTACTCGCGGCATTCCGACTGGATGATGAAGAAATAGGAGTCCAATTCATCCTTCCAGTATTCGCCACGGAACGGCCAGCGCTGGTGCTCGGCGTCGACCGCCGGCTCTGCCACGACGACCCCGCGGCCCGCCGCGTCGCCCGCCCCAGCCTCGATGAGGTTTTTCTGAGCGTTGAGCGTCTCGTACTTGACCTTGAGAGCCTGGGCCAGCAGTTCCTTCAACTCGCGATGGACGCGTTCGAGGCGGGCGCGCGCAAGTTCGCCCGCGTTGCCGATGACCAACTCGCGGTAGGCCATGATTTCGCCGACCATCTGGTCGGCCAAGTACTTGGCCGGCGCATAGTTCGTGAGTTTCTGGAGCCCTTCGAGTTCCTGGTTGAGCTGCACGACGAAGCCGAGCTGGCGTCGCAGCCGGTTGTCGGCAAGCGCGGCGTTGAAGATGCGCTTGAGTTTGAGCGAGAAGTCGCTGCCCTTGCGGCTGAGGCGCGCGAGGAACGCGTAGAACTCGTTCGGGTCGGTATAGGACGACAGCTGCGTTTCGAGCTCTTTCTTGACTTCCCAATATTCCTTGATGAAGTGGTCGACCGTCTGCAGCGTGTCTTCGTATTTGCAGTTGGTGAACAGGATGACCGCCTGCAAGACCAACGATTCGGGCAGGTACTGGTCTTCGAAGTACGGCGAGTTGAGCGTGTGGAGATTGCCGAGCGCCTTCGGGAAGTTGTTGAGCTGGAAGTAGGTCCAGCTCAGTTCGCCGAGGGCGTCGAGCCAATAGGGGCCGAACCGCTCGACACGGTCGTAGTAGCGAATGGCCGTCGCGTACTGGCGCGTGGAATAGAAGACGCGTGCCAGCGTGAGGTAGGCCAGCTGCTCGTAGCGTTCACGCTCTTCGCGGCCGAGCCCGCTGCTGGGGGCAAATCGCAGCACATCCTTGAAGGCTTCGAGTGCCGGCTTGGCCTGGTTGCGGCGCACGTGCGCGACGCCCGTGAGGAAGCGCGCGCGCAGATAGACGTCGGCGGTGGCGGGCCGGACGCGAGCGAGCATGGTCAGCGCCTGGTCGAGGTCCATCTCGTTGTACCAGTACTGGCCCGCGAGATAGGCGACTTCGTCGGCGATGTCGTCGGGGTACGCTTCGGGGTCGTAGCTTGCGAGCTTCTCGAGGGTGGCCTGGTCGCCCGGCATCTTGCGCTGCAAGTGCAACAGCCAACGCAGCGTGTCGACGTAGTGCGGGTGCGATGAGCCGGCATCGGCGATGCGTTCGAACATCAGGAAGGCCGACTGGAAGAAGCCGAGCTTGTAGAGGTTGACCCCCAATTCGAATTCGGCCTCTTTGAAGTAGCGCTCAACGTCGGACCCGACCCGCATGATCTGCGAGAAGACCGCGCACGCATCGGCGTACTTGCGGTCGTTGGCCAGTGCCCGTCCTTCGCGCAGCTTCTGCTCGAACGCCCCCGCCGGCAGCGACGAACGCGCCGCGGCGCCCGGATCGGGCGCCGGAGCCGGCTGGCCCAACGCGAGCCCGCCGGACAGAAGCACAAGAACGGCCACCATGAAAACCGCTGCGCGACCCATCGTGTTCACCATGTAAGCCCCTCGCAGACGCTTCGCTGCGGCAGATGCCAAGCTGCCGGCTATTATAGTGCAGGACGCCGGAGGCAACCAGCATTTCCGGCGAGCGCGCGCTCCAGCCGCCCCGCAACCGGGCTGCGCTCCGGCCGGCGCGTCGGAGGCAAGTCGTCGCGCCGCGCCGCCTGGTCCCCCAATTCCCGACCCAACGCCCGTTTCGCGAGCGGAACCGGGCCCTGTTGCGGTGTTGGCTGTGCCCGTTTGGTGCTCGACGTGGCGCGGCCACGCCTACGCCCGAAGGGGCTTGCCTCCTGGCACCCGGGCGCGCCTCAACTTGCTCGGACCAGGACGCCCGTGGGAATCGGGGCGTGCTCGGCAGGTTGACCTGTGGCACGCCTTGGCTACAATGCCGGCTGGCCGATCCCGAAACGGGGTCCAGGCCGCCACTGGCGGCTCGAAAAGGACGATGCCCAGATGAGGATGCGCACTTCCGTTCTCGTCGTGCTCGCGGCGTTTGGCGGCGGGCTTGTCGGCGGCTGTGTCGAAGACCCCGCCTACGAGTCCTGCCCGATGTCGCCGAACATCATCAACCTCTGCGAAGAAATGGCCTCGCTGCAGGAAGGCGCGCCCGAGACCGCCGGCACCTGCGTTGTGGCCGACCATCCGCAGTGCACCACTGACGCGTGCATGCTGTTTGGCGAGAAATCCTTCTGCACGTCCAAGTGCGGCCCGACGAGCACGCAGCCGCGGCCGGCCGCCGGTTGCGACGCCGCGCAGGGCTTCCGGCCTATCGCGTTCAGCCGCTTCGTGACCGAGGTGCCGAGCGACGCCACCGACGCCGAAGAGCGTGTTGCCAATGCCTGCGCCACTTGCACGGGCGATGGCGAGACCTGCGACCGGGCCACCGTCGAGCGTTCCGCGGGCAGCAACGTCGAGCGCGTCGAGCGCGTCTTCTGCGCGTGGAGCGAATGCGCGAAGCGCGACGATCAGTGCGCATCCGGCATCGAGTGCGTGCAGTCCGACGACTGCGCCGAAAACGGCAAGTGCGTCTTCTACCTCTTCGACATCGAGAACCGCGTCGACCTGTACTACTGCGTCAAGTCCGAACTCGCCCTTCCCTGAACGGCTCCCCGACTGCGGCAATCCGGCGGCAGCATTGCCCGGGCGGTCGCCCTTGCCCACAACCTCTCAACCTCTGGATGCGACGGCAGAATGCGCCCCGGACGGTGGCATCCCCGGGCGCCAGCCCGGCGCGCCCCGTCCCCGGCCCGGCGCAGCCGCCAGCTGCCAGCCGGGCGAGCCGCGGCGGCCTTCGGTGTGCGCGGCCCAGCGCTCAGCGGACATCGGCTGCGTCGAAGGCATCCGGCACCCACTCGACCCGCGGCCCCTCCGGCCCGAGGTACACGCCCACGGCGTCGAAACGCACGCGCTGCCAGTCGGCCGGCCGCTCGGCCAGGTAGCGGCGCGTCACCCGCACGATTTGTCGCCGCTTGCGCCAGTCGATGCTCTCGAGGGGGGAAACGGGCCCGCCCGCGACGCTGCGCGTGCGCACCTCAACCACAACAAGGGTGTCGTCGTGCCGCATGACGAGGTCGATTTCCCCTTGTTGACATCGATAGTTGCGCTCGATGAGGCGCAGACCGTGGGCTTCGAGGTGGCCAAGCGCCAGGGCCTCGCCGGCACGCCCGGCGGCGAGGCGGCGGTCAGGGGACGCGGGAAGCGGGACCACGGGTTCGTCTCCTCCGCGAAGCGGCGTCGCGCGGCAGCCGCTGCCTCGGAACGCGCGCCTCTCAGCCCACGGCGTCCGGGGCTGCGCGCGGAGCGCCCGTGGCGCCGGCGGCTGCTGCGGCGGAACGGGCCAGTACAGCGGCCACCGGCGCGAAACTGCGCCGGTGGAGCGGGCAGGGGCCGGCGGCGTGTAGCGCTGCCAGGTGCCCGGCCGTCGCGTAGCCCACGTGCCGAGCGAAACCATAGGCGGGGTAGTGCGCATGCGCTGCCGTCATAAGCGCGTCGCGATGCACTTTGGCCACGATGGAGGCCGCGGCGATGTTGAGCGACAGCCGATCGCCGCCTATCACCGTGCGCTGGGGCCAGGCGAGCGGCGCGCTGCGGTTGCCGTCGACCAGGACAAGTTCGGGGCGAAAGCCGCGGGCGCAGGCCGCTTCGACGGCCAGCGCCATGGCGCGCAGCGAGGCCTGGAGAATATTGACCTCGTCGATGACGCCGGCGTCGACCTCGCCCACCCCGAGCGCAACGGCACTGGCGCGAATCTGCTCGGCCAAGCGTTGGCGGGCCGCCTTGGGGACGCATTTGGAATCGTCGATGCCGACGAGCCCGTGGTCGGCGGGCAGCGCCACGGCCGCCGCGACAACCGGACCGGCCAGGCATCCGCGGCCGACCTCGTCGACCCCAAGCAGGCGGTGCAGACCCGCGGCTGCCGATTGGCGTTCGACCGTGCCGATGCGTTCGGCGCCTGCCGTTTGGAAGCCGAGAGTGAGCTGAGCGGGATGCCGGGGCACGGAGGGGGCTAGCGCAACTCGCGGATGCGGGCCGCCTTGCCGCTGAGCTTGCGGAGGTAGTACAGCCGGCTGCGGCGCACGCGCCCTCGGGTCACCGCTTCGATCTTCTCGATGCGCGGGGAGTGCACCGGGAAGATGCGCTCGACGCCGACCCCGTAGGAAACCTTGCGCACGGTGAACGTGGACCGCGCCCCGGCGTTGTGACGCCGAATGCACACGCCCTCGAAAACCTGAACGCGTTCTTTGTCGCCTTCGATGATGCGCACGTGCACGCGAAGCGTGTCGCCGGCCCGGAAGTCGGGCACGTACTCGCGCATTTGCTTTTGGTCGACAAGTTCAATCAGATTCATACCGCCCTCCTGAAGCCGGCGGAAGCCGCGAGTGCGAGAGGCTAGCCAGACGTCGGCGCGCCGTCAAGCGGAAATTGCGTTTCGTTGCGTCCGACGCCGAACAGGCGGTCGAGAATGATGGCGACCGCTGCGCGGACCGGCAGGTGGTTGTAGCCGTCGACTCCGAATACCGGGGCGAGCTGCAGATCGCAGGCGCGCACGAGCTGCGCGTCGAGACCCCAGCCGGTGCCGAAGAGAATCAGCGGGGGCCGGACGCCCGCCGCGAATTGGCTCCGGGCGGCTCCGTGCTCGATCGTCCGGGGCCCGCCCACCGCGCTGGTGCAGACGAGCAAAGGCGTCTCGCCCGTGACGGCCGCGAAGGCCGCGCGCGCCGCGGCCACGCTGTCGACGACGCGCAGCCGTTGCAGCGCCTCGGAACGCCACGGGTTACGCTGCGCGCCTGCGCCCGAGGCCCAGTGGTCGGCGACCGCCTGGACGAGTTCGCGCTGCGCGGCAACCGGCGTCACCATGTACACCGCCTGCGCGCCGAACGTTCGCCCGAGCCGCGCCAGGTCGTGGATGTCGAGGTTCGTCACAGCCGTGGTGACGATGGCCCGTTCGCGGTTGTAGACCGGGTGATGAACCAGCGCGATCGCGTAGTTAGGCGTCATGGTCGTCGAGCAACGCCGCGTCGTCGGGCGCGGGCGGCAGGGCGGCAAACAGGTCGGGCCGGCGCTCGCGGGTGCGCAACAGCGATTGGCGCCGACGCCAGCGTTCGATGCGTGCGTGGTCGCCCGACAACAGCACATCGGGCACCGCGAGGCCCCGGAAGACTGGCGGGCGCGTGTATTGCGGGTGTTCGAGCAGGCCGGCGCTGTGGGACTCGCGCCAGGGAGCGAGCGCGTTGCCCAGCACGCCCGGTACGAGCCGCGCCACGGCGTCGATGACCACGAGGGCGGCGAGCTCGCCGCCCGTGAGCACATAGTCGCCGATGGACAACTCGTCGTGCGCCCAGCCGAGACTGACGCGTTCGTCGACGCCCTCGTAGTGGCCGCAAATGAGCATGAGGCTCGACAGCGAGGCCAACTCGGCCGCGATGGCCTGCGAGAAGAGTCGGCCCTGCGGGCTCAGGACGATGACCCGGTCGGGGGGATGCTCGGCCGCGACCGCCTCGATGGCGGCAACGAGCGGCTCGACCTTCATGACCATGCCGCCGCCGCCGCCGTAAGGGACGTCGTCGCAGGTGCGGTGGCGGTCGTGCGTCCAGTGGCGAATGTCGTGCAGGCCGACGGTGAGCAGCCCGCGGCGTTGTGCCCGGCCGAGGATGCTTTGCTCGATGACCCCGCCGAACATCGCAGGGAAGAGCGTCAACACGTCGAAGCGCATCAGGGGTCCAGCAGGCCCGGCGGCGGGTCGAGCACGACGCGCCCGGCGACGCGGTCGACGGAGACGATGACGTTGTCGAGGAGCGGGACCAGGACTTCGCCGGCCGGCCCGTTCAGGAACACGATGTCGATGGTGGTGGTCATGAACCCGACGACCTCGCCAAGCGCGCGGCCCTGCAAATCGAAAGCCTGGAGGCCGCGCAGGTCTTCGAGGTAGACCTCGTCGGGCGCAAGCGCCGGCAATTCGGCGCGAGGCAGCCCGAGGTCGCCGTGCGTGAGCGACTCAGCCGCCGCGCGGCCCGTCACGTCGGCGAAACGCAGCGTCGTGCGGCGCGCCCCCGGCTTGACGGCAACGATGGTGTGGCGCCTCGTCGTGCCGTCGGGGCCGCGCCAGAGCAGGGACTGTCCAACACCCAGCAGCTGGCTGTCGGCATTGTGCGGAAAGACAGCGACCGAGCCATCGAGGCCAACGGGGCGGCCAACCCGCGCGAGGGCGACGAAATCGGCCCCGTCGTTGGGGCCGGACGCGTCGGACGCGGCGGTGGGCGGAGGTTGTGGAGGACGCGCGCGTTGAGGCACGACGTTCCCTAGCGGCGGCCGGCCGGCAATCGCGGGCGGCGGCTCACTCGACGATTTCGAGGACGGCGCGCTTCTTCAGTTTGGCGGAGGCGGCGCCGAGGATGGTGCGCAAGGCCCGCGCAGTGCGCCCCTGCTTGCCGATGACCTTGCCGAGGTCTTCTTTCGCGACCTTGAGCTCGATGACCGACGTGTGACTGCCTTCAACCTCGGAAACGTTGACCTCGTCGGGCTTGTCAACGAGGGCCCGCGCGACCACTGCGATGAGTTCTTTCATGGTCCCCCCCTGGGCTGACGGCCCGCGCTGCCGCCGGTTCGGCTGGACGGCACGGCCTCAGGCTCGCCCGTCCGTCCCGCACGCGTGTTCTCGTCAGTCGTGCTACCCGGCCAAGATCGACCGGCCGCACGCACGACAAGGCCACGGCCGCACGAGCGCGTGGGACACCCACGGTCTCGGGCCGCGGCATCGGGCGCCGGGGCGCCCTCAGGCGTTTTCGGCGACGAGGTGGATGTCGAGCAGGTTACGCACCGTGTCGGAGGCCTGGGCGCCCTGGTTGAGCCAGTAGCGCACGCGTTCCGCATGGAGCGCGACGGCGGCCGGATTCCTGTTGGGGTCGTAGGTGCCGATCTGCTCGATGAAGCGCCCGTCGCGGCGCGCCCGTTCGTCGGTAGCCACAATGCGATAGAAAGCGTTTTTCTTGCTGCCGTAGCGTGCCAAGCGCAACTTCACTGCCATCGTTTCCTCCAGAGGCCACAGCACTTGCAGCCCATCCTTCGAGGTCGGGCTGCTCCGGGCAACCACCCAACGTTTCATGGGTTTGCCTGGGCGGGGTGCGTGCGCTCCAGGCCGCGCGCGGCGCCCCCCGGAACTCGTGGAAGCGAGACTTTAGACGTCGCTCCGGGGCTTGTCAAGGGCCACGGCGTGGCCGGCGTCGGCCGACGCGCCGGCGTCGCTCGGCGCGACGGTGAAAGCAGCGGCCACGGCAGCCACGAGCGCGGCCGTCTCGTCGCCGCGCAGGGTGCGCGGGTCGAACAGCAGCTCGGCGTCTGCAACGCGGGCGAGCACCGCCGGGGCGCGCGCACGCAGGCGTTCGTCGAGGGCGGAGGCCGAAGGCGCCGTCGGGCGCAGCGCGACGAGCCAGGTTGGCAGCTCGGTCGTGGGCGCGGAGCCGCCCCCGACGCGCGACACGCCGGCGGCAACGCGCAGGCTGACGCCCGGAAGTGCCAGCGCCTCGAGGGCCGCACACAACCGCTCGGCCTCTGCCCGCAATTCGACCGCGGAACGCGCCAGCATGGCGATGGTTGGCACCCGCGAGGCGTACGAGCCATCGTGGTAGGCGGCGACCGTGGCCTGCAGCGCGGCGATCGTGAGTTTGTCGACCCGCACCGCGCGGTGCAGCGGGTGCCGCCGCAGCCGCTCGACGAGCGCCGTCCGGCCGAGGATGATGCCCGCCTGCGGCCCGCCGAGGAGTTTGTCGCCGCTGAAACACACGAGGTCGACCCCGTCGGCGAGCGGCTGGCCGACCCACGCGGCCTCGGGCAAGCCCAGCGGGCGCAGGTCGACCGGCGTGCCGCTGCCCTGGTCGAAGGCGAGCAGGACGTTGCGCTCGTGCGCAAGCGCCGCGAGTTCGGGTAGCGGGGTGGACTCGGTGAAGCCGACGACGGCGAAATTGCTTGGGTGCACGCTCAGGATGAGCGCCGTGTTGGGCGTGATGGCTGCGGCGTAGTCGCCGACGCGCGTGCGATTGGTGGTTCCGACCTCGCGGAGGATGGCGCCGCCGGCCGCCATGACGTCGGGCATGCGGAAGCTGCCGCCGATTTCGACGAGCTCGCCGCGCGACACGATGACCTCGCGTCCGGCCGCCAAGGCCGTGAGCAAAAGCAGCACGGCCGCCGCGTTGTTGTTGACGACCAGGGCGGCCTCGGCCCCGGTCAGGTCGCGGAACAGTCCCTCCACATGGAGTTGGCGGGAGCCGCGGGCACGCGCCGCGAGGTCGAATTCGAGGTTGCTGTAGCCGCGGGCGACCGCCGCGAGTTGCACGATGGCCTCTTCGGCCAGCGGCGCCCGGCCGAGATTCGTGTGCAGCACGACTCCCGTGGCATTGATGACGGGGCGCAGGCTCGGCGTGAGCGCCCGCACGAGTTCGGCCTGCACGCACGCGACCGCGCGTGCCAACGTCGGAGGCGGCGAGGCCGGGTCGGCCCGCAAAGCCTCGCGGAACTGACCGAGCACGCGCCGCACGGTGGCCAGCACGAGGGCGCGGGGCAGCCGCGAGAGCAGATCGGCGAGATCGGGGGCACCGAGCACGGTGTCGACCTTCGGAATGGCTCGGAAGTGCGCGACCTCAGGCATGGGACCTCCACGAAGTCGGAAATCGGGGCGCATGATAGCATGGGGCGCGGCAGCGGCGCGGCCGCGCGGGTGCGTAGGCGGTGCACCAACCGCCGCAGGCCGCGGGCGAGCGAGGGGACGATCGTGCGTGCGTTCGAGACGTTCGGTGAGGATCCGGCACAGACGTTCGTCGTGGGCGCGGCGGACGGCGGCACGCGGCTCGACCAGTATCTGGCAAGCGTCGCCGTCAGTTTGACGCGGGCGCAAGTGCGGCGCGCCATCGACGAGGGCCGCGTCAGCATCGACAGGCGCGTGGCACACAAGGCCGGTGAGTCGTTGCGGGCCGGGCAGCGCGTCGAACTGCAGATCGTACCGCCGCAGCCGGACCGCGCCGAGCCGCAGCCGATCGCGCTCGACATCGTCTACGAGGACGCGGACCTCGTCGTGGTCGACAAGCCCGCGGGTCTGGTCGTGCACCCGGCCGTGGGGCACGCCGCCGGCACGCTCGTCAACGCGCTGCTGCACCACTGCCACGACCTCTCGGGCATCGGTGGTGCCCTCCGACCCGGCATTGTGCACCGGCTCGATCGGGACACGAGCGGGTTGCTCGTCGCCACCAAGAACGACCGCGCCCACGCCGCGCTGGCGGCGCAGTTCGCGCAGCACAGCGTGTTTCGCCGCTACCTGGCGCTCGTCGCGGCCGGGGCGCAGTTGGGCGCAACGGGCACCGTGAGGCGGGCCATCGGGAGACATCCGCGCGATCGCAAGCGCTTCACGTCCAAGGCGGCGCGTGGCGGCAAAGACGCAGCGACGCACTGGCGGGTCGTCGCGCGCGGGTCGGGGGTCGCGGCGCTCATCGTGGCGCTCGAAACCGGGCGCACACACCAGATTCGGGTGCATCTGGCCGACGAGGGCTTTCCGCTGCTGCTCGACCCGACGTACGGTCGCACGCCCCCGCCCCTCGTCCAACGTCTGCGCGAGGGCCTCGATCGCCAGGCGTTGCACGCCTTTGCGCTCGGCTTCGAACACCCGGTGAGCGGGGTCACGCTCCGCTTCTGGCGCCCGCCGCCGGTCGACCTCGACGGCGCACTGCGGGCGCTGTTCGGTGACCCGGGCCGCGACGGCGTGCTCGCGGCGCTTGCCCGGGAAGTGGAAGCACCCGCCGCGGTGGGGCCTACCGGCCAGGGCTGAACCAGCCCTCGGGCCAGGCGGGCGTGCGGCCCAGGCTCCGGACAAGCGCCGGCAGGTCGTCGGGGGCGGCGGCCAGCAGCACGAGCAGCGGGGCGCCGCTCTGGCGGGCAAACAGGCCAACCTGGGGAAGCGGACGGGCCTCGGCGGCGCGGAACACGCCGTACAGCCGGGCGTCGGCGGTCCAGGCGCGCAGCGCCGGAGCGTCGGCCGGGGTGACCGCGACCACGAGCCCGAGGCCTGGATAGGCGGAAAGCCGGCGTGCCGCGCCTGCCGCGTCGTCCGGGTCGTGGGCGAAGTAGCGCCGTCCGCCGAGCGTCGTTCGCAGCGCGTCGAACACGGCGCCGCGGACTTGTCCGGGCGCGGCGAGCAGCGCCACCCGAAATGCGTCGCCCGGACGCACGCCGAGGGGACCTGCGGCCGAGAGGGCCGCCGCGACGACACCCGGGTCGAGCGGCCGACCGGCGTCGAGATGGGCGCGCACGAGCGGCTCGATGGCGCGGGCCAGCCGGTCGTAGGTGGCGTCATCGTACCAACGGGGCCGGGGTTGATGGTCGACGCCGAAGAACCGCGCCACGAAGTCGCCCTGGCCGACCGCCGTGGCCACCGCCTCGTAGAGACTGGCGCAGACAGCGGCCCCGACCCGCGGCGCAACGCCGGGAGCGAAGCAGGCGCGCGTGAGCGGGGCCGCGACCGCGTGCGGCATGCGCTCGTAGAGCCGGTGGGCGTATTCGTGGCTCACCTGGGCGAGCGCGTGAGGCAACTCCAGGCCCTCGAAAGCCTCGATGACGGCCACGTCGGCTTCGACGGTGGCCCGCGACCCCTCGCCCAGGGCCGCGCGCGGCACGACCACGATGCGCAGCGCCGGTGCCTGCCCCGGCCGAAGCCCGAAGAGGCGTTCGAGGCGAGCCACGTACCCTGAGAGGTCGTGCGCGCGCAGCCATTCGGAGAGCCGTGCGGTCGTCAGGCGCAGCCCGTCCGCGGCGCGCCAGTAGGCTGCGAGGCGCGGCCGGACATATGCGACGAAGCCGTCGAGTTGCGCGCGATCGGCCGCCGCGAGGAGCGGGGCCACGGCGCGGCGTGCGGCCCGCCAGTCGGCGGCGAGGAGAAAGGCACGCGCGAAGCGCTGCTGCGGACGGTCCCGGGCGACATCGAATGGGAAGGCGAAGCCTGCCGCGTCCGGGTCGCCGGTCGGCGGCGTGGCGACGCCGGCGCGGACCCGTTGGCGGATGCCGCGATACCGCTCAAGCCAGTCGCGATCGCCCGGCCGTGCGAGGCCGGCAGCTTGCCAGTAACGCCAGGCGGGACTGTCGGTCGGCAGCCCTGGGGCCGCCCAGGCGGAGAGTTCGTCGATGAGGTGGAACCCGGCGGCGACTTCGCCCGTGTGCACCGTGACGGGGGGGCTCGGCGCCGCGAGAAGCGGTCGGCCGACGCAGAGCAGCAACACCCCGAGGCCCGCAACGCAGGCCCGCGCAAAACGGCGGCGCGGCAGGCTCAACGGCATCAGCGCGTGGCTGCGGTCGGGTTGAGCGCGAGGTTGTCGATGAGCCGCGTGCGGCCGAAGCGCACGGCCAGGAACGCGCGTGCGGGCTCGTCGAGCGACGCTACGGGGTGCAGCGTCTCGGGGTGGAGGATCTCGGCGTAGTCGATGGTCCCGCCCTGGGCTTCGATGCGCGCGCGGATTTCGAGGTTGAGCGCAACCGGGTCGATGGCGCCGGCCGCGACCGCGTCGCGCGCCCAGCAGAGCGAGGCGTAGAGGACGCCGGCGCGTGAACGCTCGGCCGGCGTGAGGTACGTGTTGCGGCTGCTCATGGCGAGCCCGTTCGCCTCGCGTACCGTGGGGCTCGCAACGATGCGCACGGGCAGGTCGAGGTCGCGCGTCATGCGCCGGATGACCTGCAACTGCTGGTAGTCCTTCTCGCCGAATACGGCCGCGTCGGGCTGCACGGCGGCGAAGAGTTTGGCGACAACGGTCGTGACCCCCCGAAAGTGGGTGGGCCGGCTGCGGCCACACAGCGGCGTCGCGAGGTCGCCCACGGCCACGGTCGTCTGGTAGCCGGGCGGGTACATCTCGGCGGCGCTCGGGGCGTAGAGCACGTGCACGCCGAGCGGTTCGAGCAGCGCCACGTCGCGTGCTTCGTCGCGGGGGTAGTTCGCGAAGTCTTCGGTGGGACCGAACTGCGTCGGGTTGACGAACAGACTGACGACGATGCGCTCAGCGTGCTGCTGCGCCGTGTGCACGAGGCTCAGGTGGCCGGTATGCAAGGAACCCATGGTGGGTACGAGGGCAATCGAAAGGCCGGCGCGACGCCATTCACGCGCCTGGCCGTGCATGTCGCTCACGGTGCGCAGGATGTCCATGGAAACCCCTTCACGGGCCGCGCTCGCGTAGCGGAACGGCCGCATGCTCCGACCCGGCGGCGGGCGGTGCGTCGGCTGGCTCCGGCTTCGCGGTGGCGGACGTTTCCGAGCGTAGCCAAACGAGGAACTCGACGTTTCCGGCGGGGCCGAGGATGGGCGAGGGCGTCACCCCGTCGGCCCGCAAGCCGAGCTGCTGAGCGCAGGCGACGATGTCGGCCACGGCCTGTTGGCGCAGACCCTCGTCGCGCACAACGCCGCCCCGGCCAACGCCGCCGCGGCCCACTTCGAACTGCGGTTTGACGAGGACGACGAGGTCGTGGGCCTGCGGCAGCAGGCGGCGCACGGCCGGCAAGACGAGCCGCAGCGAAATGAACGAGACGTCGACGACGACCAGGTCGACCGGCAAGAGCAGCTGTGACCCATCGTAGTCGCGGATGTTGGTGCGCTCGATGACCGTGACGCGCGGATCTTGCCGCAGCGACCAGGCGAGCTGGCCGTAGCCGACGTCGAGCGCATACACGTGGCGCGCCCCGCGCTGCAGCAGACAGTCGCTGAAGCCCCCCGTGGAGGCGCCGACGTCGAGCACGACGGCTCCACGCGGGTCGATGCCGAACGTGTCGAGCGCGTGGGCGAGTTTGAGGCCGCCGCGCGAAACGAAGGGCGGTGGTTCGCCGCGGAGACGGATGGGCGCATCGGCGGCCACGGGAAAGGCCGGCTTGTCGACCCTGCGCTCGCCGACCACGACCTGGCCCGCAAGGATGAGGGCCTGCGCCCGTTCGCGGCTCTCGACCAAGCCGCGATCGACCAGCACCCGATCGAGACGCGCGCGTTTCGGGGCCGGCATGGACGTCTCAGCCATCGGCGTCCGGGCCGGCGTCGAACGGAACCCGCCGGACGTTGCCCGCAGCGTCGGCGAGGAGCTGCTCGACCCGTTCCTCGGCCTGGCTCAGCACGGCCTCGGCCCGCCGCACGAGGCCCATGCCGCGCTCAAAGGCGCTGACGCTTTCGGAGAGCGGGATGTTGCCCCGTTCGAGGCGTTCGACGATGGCCTCGAGCTCGGTGAGCAGCGTCTCGAACTGCTGCGTGTCGTCGGCCGCAACGGCGCCTTGCGCGACGGCAGCGGGCGTTTCGCTTGGGTTCATGGCGGATCCTCGGTCACGGTTGCAGGCGCGCTGCGCGACAAGCGCCACCGGCGTCCGGGGTTGAGCGGCTCATGGACCGGGGGCAGCCTCACGCGCGCAGCGGAAGCCCAACGTGACTCGGCGTTCGCTCTGCGGGTCGGCGGCGCGCCGGGACAGCCGCAGCTGCTCGGCCTGGGCGACCCAGTTGCCCCCCCGAACCGTGCGCAGGGCGCCCTGCGCCGGGCCCCGCGGGCGGCGCAGCGGGGCCACGCGATAGTAGTCTGCGGCGAAGCGGTCGGCCACCCATTCGCTGACGTTGCCCGCGAGGTGCAGGACGCCATACGGAGAGCGGTCGAACGCGCTCGCGACCGCCGCGGGCCAGTTGCGCCCGCAGCCGCGCTGGCCGGAGACCTCTTCGTAGACAGCCAGTTGACACGACGGTGGCGTGTCGCCCCAGGGATAGGGGCGACCGTCCGGCCCCCGTCCGGCCTTCTCCCATTCGGCTTCCGTCGGCAGCCGTCGGCCAACCCAGGAGCAGTAGGCGTCGGCGTCGTTCCAGGACACGCAGACGACCGGGTCGCCACCTTGCGCGTTGCCGCCCCAGCCGCAGCCAGGCTCTCCGCGGCCCGTGGCGGCGATGAAGCGGGCGTACGCGGTCTGGCTGACCTCGGTCCGATCGATGCAGTAGCCGTCGAGTTGCACCTCGTGCGCGGGCTGCTCGTCGGCCAGTCCGGCCGGGGCGTTGGCACCCATGCTGAAGGGCCCTGCGGGCACGAACGCCATGTCGGCCGGGCAGCGGTCGGCCGGATCTTCTGGATCCGGCAGCGCGAAGGTCGTGGTCAGGGGGCAAGACTGCCGGACGTCGTCGAGTTCGGGCTGCAGTGTGGCCGCCGAGACCGCCGGAAAATCGCCTGCCGAGAGTGTGCCAAGCAGCGTGCGGGCGCCTTCGCAATCGCCGGCGCGCCCCGCAGCCCTTGCGGCCAGCAAGCGCAACACCGGCGCGCCGCTGCGCCGCAGGGCCGCCTCCGCTGAACGCTGTGCCGCCGGGTGGTCGTTGGCGGCGAGGGCGCGGCGAATGTCGAGACCGCAGAGCGCGCGGACTTCCTGTGCGCGGACCTCGGCGGCCTGGGCCGAAGGGCCAAACTGCGCGGGCGTGAAGTCGGCGAGCAACGGGGGCACGTCGCCGCAGCGGCCGAGCGCCGCCAACGCCCGGGCGTGCAGGAGGCGGTTGCCGGGGGTTTCGCGCCAGCTGCGTGCCAGTGCCGCGAGCCGTTCGGCCCGCTCCGCCTGACCGTCTTCGAGGGCGACGAAGCCGGCGAGGTAGACGTCTTTCCAGTCGGCCGGCCGGTCCTCGACATCGGTGTCGGCCGCGAGCGGTCCGAGGGCGCGGCCGGCCTCGGCGCACTGGCCGAGCAGGCTCGCGGCCAGGCCCGCGACGGCCCGCGCCGCCGGTGAGGCCTCGGCCGTGAGCGCCGCGCGGCCCAGTTCGGCGGCGCGGGCGAAGTCGCCGGCGTTCAGCGCCGCGAGGGCCTCGGCGGGGCCCGCCGGCGCCGTGGCCAGCCGCTCGGCAGCGAGCATGTTGACGAGCGGTCGCAGCGTGTCGACGCCCTCTTCGCAGCGGTCGGCGCGTGCCAGTGCATGGGCCAGCAGGGCCCGGATGGGCAGGTCGTCGCGTGTGGCCAGGGCCACGGAGAGCAGGTCGGCCGCAACGAGCGGCCGCCCGGCATGCAGTTCGGCAGAGCCGGCGTGGACGAGCGGCGCCCATTCGGGGGCGACGCTCCAGTGGTTCGGGGCCGCGTGCGTGACGCCAAGCGGGCCGGCGAGCAGGATGAGCACCGCCATGGCCCACCGGGCCGGCAACCGCGAAGAATGTCGTGCCCGAAGCATGCGTGGGATGCCCTTCTCCCTTCCGGCGGCCCCACTGTAGACGCCCGGCATGGGTGCGTCAAACCTTGTCGCGGCGCGCGCGAGGGCAGCACTCGTGGAGGGGAGCGGAAGGAGCGGCACCGCATCTCCGAGGGATCGTCGCCGCCGCCCAGGTACCACGGCGAAGGCCGGGCAGCGCCAATTCGAGGAGGAGCAACGCAGCCGGCGGTGACGAGGACCGGAGAGACGGGCATGCCCATTGTGTTCCACCGCACTAGGCCTGGGGGTCAAGGCGGTCGCGCACGGCGTCCCCGAGGAAGTTGATACCGAGCACGGTGACCACGATGGCCAGGCCCGAACACAGGGCTACCCAAGGCGACTTCGTGAACAGCACGGCGCCCTGCTCCAGGAGCGCGCCCCAACTCGGCAGCCCCTGCGGGCCGAGCCCAAGAAACGACAGACTCGCCTCGGCCAGCACGGCGCCCGCCACCCCGAACGTGGCCTGCACGAGGAGCGGCGCCGCGATGTTGGGCAGCACGTGCCGCAGCAGGATGCGCGGCGCGGGCACGCCCAGCGCGCGGGCGGCGTGCACGAAGTCGAGTTCCCGCACCTGCATGGTCTGACCGCGCGCGAGTCGCGCGTAGCCTGCCCAGCCCGTGGCCGACAGCGCCAGCACCACGCTCCAGAGGCCCGGTTGGCGCCAGACCGCCTGGAGCAGGATGGCGAGCAGAATCCCCGGGAACGACAGCACGACCTCGGTGAGCCGCATGAGCAGGTCGTCGAGCCAGCCTCCGAAGTAGCCGGCCACGAGCCCCACCGCCGTGCCGAGCAGTGCCGACAGCAGCACCGTCAGCACGCCCACGAGTACCGCGACGCGGGCTCCGTAGAGAACCTGGGTGAGAAGGTCGAAACCGTCTTCGTCGGTGCCGAGCCAGTGGGCGGCCGAGGGCGGGGCGAGCACGGCCCCGGCCTCGGCCAGGTCGACCGGGTAGGGTGCAATGAGCGGGGCCAGCAACGCCACGGCCAGCACGAGGCCGGTCACGCCTGCCCCGACGAGGAAGGGGCCCCGTCCGCGCCGTCGCTTCATGCCCGGCTTCCGGCCCCGACCCGAACGCGCGGGTCGATGGCGGTGTACAGGATGTCGACGGCCAAATTGACGAGCACGTAGCCGAGCGCGACGACGATGACGCAGCCCTGAACGAGCGCGTAGTCGCGCTTGGCGATGGCTTCGAGCAGCAGCGTGCCGATTCCGGGGCGCGCGAAGACCTTCTCGGTGACGATGGTGCCGGCCAGCAACGCCGCGAGCTGCATGCCAAGCACGGTGACGACGGGAATGAGCGCATTTCTCAGCACGTAGCGCGTCAGGATGCGGCGTTCGGACACGCCTCGGGCGCGCGCGGCGACGACGTAGTCGCGGCGCAGCACTTCGATGGCGCTTGCTCGGATCATGCGGGTGAGCCGGGCCGCCAGCGCGCTGCCGAGCACGACGGCGGGCAGCACCAGCGTGGCGAGCCCCTGGAGGTCGTCGGCCGGGCCGGGCAGCCAACGCAGGCGCACACACAGCAGGTGGATGAGCAGCGGACCCAGCCAGAACCCCGGGATGGCCACGCCCACCATGGCGAACAGCATGGCGCCGTTGTCGAGCCAGGAGTAGGGCCGGAGGGCGCTCAGCAGGCCGAGCGGCAGGGCGATGAGCAGCGCCACGCACAGGCCGGCCAGGGCGAGTTCGAGCGTGGCCGGCAGCCGTTCCGCGATGAGGGAGGAGACCGCCACCGGACGGCCGCCGAAACTGTAGGATTCCCCGAGGGTTCCGCCGAGGATGTCGGCCCACAGGCAAGCGAAGTACTGTTCGTGGAGCGGCCGGTCGAGGCACAGCTGGCGGCGGAATTCGGCTTTGTCCTGTTCGCTGGCCTGCTCGCCGAGGATGTTGTCGGCCGGATCGCCGGGCACGACGCGAAGGGCCAGAAAAACCACGGTCACGACGCCGACGATGGCCACGCTGGCATGCAGAAGACGGCGGATGACGAATCGGACGAGCGGCATCGTGGCTACCGGCCGTCGCGCGGCCTGAACGCGGGGCAGGTCAGGGCGTGCCGCCAAGGGCGCGGATCTGCTCGATGAGGCGTTCGCGTTGGCCTTCGTCTTTGGTCATGCTCATGACGCGCTTGTAGGCGGCGATGGCCTCGGTGCGCTGGCCGAGACTGTCATAGCACTGGGCCATCTCGGACCACACGTCGCGCGAGCCGCGAATCTTGAGGGCATAGCGCAGCAGCTCGATCGCCCGATGGCAGTCGCCGTCGCGTCGTGCCTGCTTGGCTTCGCGCAGCAGCAGCACGGGGTCGGAGAAGAGGTCGGTGCCGGCCGCTTGGGGTTCGCTGGCGCCGCCGCCCTGTCGCCGCCGGGCCTCGGCCATGATGGCTTTGCAGGCGCGGTCGTCGGGTTCGAGTTCGAGGGCTTCCTTACAGGCCGCAACCGCCTGCGGGACCTTGTTGGCGTCGAGCTGGCGCTTGGCGAACGCCGCCTTCTCGGCGACGACGCTCGCCTTGATTTGGTCGCGCAACTGCTGGAAGCGTTCGAAGTAGACGCTCGTGCTCGGCAGGAAGTCGAACTGCTTGCGCACGGCGTCGAAGGCCTGGTCGAACTGCTTGCGTTCGGCCAACTTCTGGATCTTGGAGTAGCTATCGCCGATGGATTCTTCTTTGGTGGCGGTGGCCAACAGCTCCTTGACGACCGCGAGATCGGGACGTTTGGTAGCGAGCGCGCGCAGTTGTTCGGCGGCCTTGCCCCATTCTTCGGCCTTGAGCAGTTCGCGGGCCTCGGCGAGCTGCGGCGGCTCGCCGGCAGGCGCGGCCTCGGGGGCGCGGGCCTGCACATCGGAAGCACGGCGCACGTCGGGGGCGGCTGGCGCAGCTGCAACGTCGGCCGCGGCGGCGGGCCGGACGTCGGCCGCCGGGGCGGTCGGGCCGCCTGCGTCGATGGCCGCCGCGCGAACCTCGTCGGGATGGGCCGGCAGTCCGGTCTCGATGGTGTCCTTCGGCCAGAAGTAGAGGAAGAACACGACCGCGACGGCGCCGCACAGCCCCAGCACGAGCAGGAGCAGCAACAGCGTGCGCTTCTTGCGCGGCGTTTCGGCCGGGCCCTCTTCGGAGGTTTCGGGCTCCTGAACGATGGACGCCGACTCGCCCGGGCGCACGAGGCGCAGTTTGACGTGGCCGAGTTCGATGAGGTCGCCGACGCGGAGTTCGATTTGCGCGTACGGCTCGCCGTTGACCAGCACCCGGTTGCTGCTGCCCAGGTCGACGATGCTGAACGCACCGTTGTGGAATGTGATGCGCGCGTGGTGCTGCGAGATGGATGGGTGCTTCAGCACGATGTCGTTGTCGGGCGTCCGCCCCATGACGAGCGGCGCCCGGTCGAGCACGAAGTGCTTGCCTGCCAGGTTCTGGCTGACCACGAACAGGTGCATGCGGTGGGGCGGCTCGACTTCGGTGGCCGCCTCGGCACCGACCGCTGCCTGCACCTGGCGAATGTCGACGACGGCCGTGCCCCCGGCCTTGGTGCTCGGAGCCGGCGCCGGCCCCCGCAGCCCCTCGACGGTGAGCACGTAGTCGCCGATGCGGATTTCGTCCTGAGCCTGCAGCCGGACGCGGTCGCGGCCGGCCAGACGCTGTCCGTTGAGCGCAATACCGTAGCGGGGGGCCACTGGCTCGAGATAGACGGCGTCGCGCTCCTGGACGAGGCGAGCGTGGTTGCGCGACACGTTGCGTTCGGGGAGGTGGACCACGCAGTCGTCCTGGCGACCGATCGTGACCTCAGGGCGATCGAACGGAACTTGTACGACCCGTCCCTCTGAGTCGCGCACTTGAACGGTCAGCATCAGCGCGTGCTCCGCGTCGGCCGCTGATTCATCCGTGCAGCCGCGGGCTGCTCTGTCGGCCGAACCTCCGCATGTCCCTAACACAACCGTCGTTTCAAGGCAAGACAACGCAAGGCCCAGCATCCGTCACGGCGCCGCGCTCCGAGCGGGTGGCGGCGGGCTCACGCGCAGGGCGGCGGGTCGATCTGGGCGCCGTTGTTTCAACGCCGCGGCGCGCACCGACCCGACGCGGCCGACCCTGCGATGGGCCCCGGATCCGCTCGCGAGGCCCGGTGTGCGGGACGGATTCCGGAGGCGCCCGGCGCTTGCCCCCTGCGGAGGCCTCCGCCTTGGCCCCCGTGGGGCGCGCTGAGCCCCGCCCGCGGCCGGTCGTGCGCGGGCGCTCTGCCAGGTTGGCACGGCCAGCGCCGGGAGAATCGCCAGGTTGGCACGCCCCGGCCGGGTCGCCCGGCGCGGAGGCCGCCGGGGCGTCACCGGGGGCGGCTGCACCGGGCGCAGAACCGCGGCGGCGATCGTGCGTCTACAGCGAAGTGGGTCCGCCCAACGTGGCCGCGCAGCCACGCCCGACGCGTGGCCAAGCGCCCACACCGCGTCGCGGGGCGCGCAACCGTGCACCGGGAAGCCGGCTCAGTCGATGGCACAGAGTTTGAAAGAGGGCAGGACGGGACGCCAACGGATGGGGAGACGACACATGTTTCTCAGAGCAAAAGATGGTTCCCATCGCGGGACGTTTGAGCGACTGACGCTGCCGTGGCTCGACGACCTCTACGGCGCGGCGCTGCGCCTGACCAAGAACGAGCGCGACGCGGAAGACCTCGTCCAGGACACCTACTTGAAGGCGCACGCCTGCTTCGACCAGTTCCGGCAAGGCACGAACTGTCGGGCATGGCTCCTGCGCATCCTCACGAACACGTTCATCAATGGCTATCGGCGGCGCAGGAAGGAACGCGACATCCTCGAGCGGCAGGCCCACGGGGAACTCGCCGACCTGTTTAGCAGCCGCGACTGCCAGGAGCGCTTCGGCAATCCCGAGACGCACGCCTTTCGGGCGCGCCTTTCGAGCGAGGTCCAGGCGGCTCTGGACGCGCTGCCGGGCACGTTCCGTAAGGTCGTCGTGCTGGCCGACCTTCGCGGTCATTCCTACAAGGAAATCGCCGAGATATGCGGCACGCCGATCGGCACCGTGATGTCTCGGCTTTTCCGCGGCCGACGGGCCCTGCGCCAGCGGCTCTCGCACTTCGACCCCGGCAGCGGGCTCGGGCCAGCGACCGCTCTCGGCTCCCCCGCGCCTACGCCCGCCGTCGGCTAACCCAGCGGCTACGCCCCGCCCGCGGCGCCGCCGCTGCGGCCGGGGCCGGGGCCGCGGCCTCCGGCTTTACGCCACCGCCCCGATTCGGCACAATCGCCCCCGTTCTCGGATGGCGGCGCCCGGCCTTCCCCGGCGGGAATGGCTGCGGCCCGGCCCGCACCACGTGGGGCGTTCGGATGGCAACGCGAATCCGGCTCGGAACCCGCGGCAGCGCGCTCGCGCTCTGGCAGGCGCGCACCGTGCAGGCCGCCCTGTGCCAGGCCCATCCGGGGCTCGACGTCGAACTCGTCGTGTTGCGCACCCAGGGCGACCGGCAGCGCGACATCCCGCTCAGCGCGTTTGGCGGCATCGGCGCGTTCACGAAGGAGCTCGAAGCCGCCTTGAGCGCAGGGCACATCGACCTGGCGGTGCACAGCATGAAGGACGTGCCGTCCGTCACGGCCCCCGGGCTCGTGCTGGCGGCCGTGCCGGAACGCGGGCCGGTCGAAGACGCCCTGGTGGCGCGCACCGTCGGGGCGCTGCACGATCTGCCCGTCGGTGCCACGGTGGCCACGGGCTCGATGCGCCGCCGGGCGTTTCTGCTGCACCTCAGACCCGACCTCAACGTGCTCGATCTCCGCGGCAACGTTCCCACGCGACTGCGCAAGTTCGACGAAAATGCCTGGTCCGCCATGATCCTGGCGCGCGCCGGGCTCGAACGCCTGGGCTTCGCCGAGCGCATTCGCGCCGTGCTGTCGCCCGACATCATGCTGCCGGCCCCGGGGCAGGGTGCGCTCTACCTCCAGACGCGCGCCGGGGAGCCGACCGCGCAAAGGGTCGCGGCGCTCGACCATCCGGACACGCACCAGGCCACCGAAGCCGAGCGCGCCTTCATGGCGCGACTCGAAGGCGGCTGTCGCGTGCCCATCGGCGCGCTCGCCACCGTCGCGGCGGGCCGCATCGTGCTCACGGGTCGCGTCGCACGGCGCGACGGCAGCGAAGTCGTCGGCGACCGCATGGAGGCCGCGCTCGGGGCGGGCGTGCCCACGACGCTTGGGCGGGCGCTTGCCGAACGATTGCTCGAACGGGGCGCGCACCCCATCCTCGAAGCCGAAACCTGAGCCAGAGCGCCGAGACGCGCACGGGGAACGCACCATGCTCAAACTCGACCGCAGTCGCGCCCTCTTTGCCCGGGCGCTGAAGGTTCTGCCGGGCGGCGTCAACTCGCCGGTCCGCGCCTTTCGCGCCGTGGGGGGCGAGCCACCGTTCGTCCGGAGGGCGCTCGGCGCGCACCTCGTCGACGAAGACGGCAACGCGTACGTCGACTTCGTCGGCTCTTGGGGGCCCCTCATCCTCGGCCATGCGCACCCGCGGGTCATCGCGGCGATCGTTCGCACGGCGGCCGACGGCACCACCTTCGGGGCGCCGTGCGCGCTCGAAGTCGAACTGGCCGAGCGCATCACGGCGCTCATGCCGGCGGTCGAAGTCGTGCGTATGGTCAACTCGGGCACCGAGGCCACGATGAGCGCCGTGCGGCTCGCGCGCGGCTTCACGGGCCGGCCGCGCATCGTGAAGTTCGCCGGCTGCTATCACGGCCACGGCGACAGCTTCCTCATCAAGGCGGGCAGCGGCGCGCTCACACTCGGCCAGCCCGACAGCCCCGGCGTGACGCCCGCCGTCGCCGGCGACACGTTGGTGGCGCGGTACAACGATCTCGCCGAGGTCGAGGCCCTCTTTGCCGCCCGCGGCGACGAGATCGCGGCCGTCATCGTCGAGCCCGTCGTCGGCAACATGGGCTGTGTCCCGCCCAACCCGGGGTTTCTGGTCGGGCTGCGCGACGTGACTGCGCGCTACGGGGCGCTCCTGATCTTCGATGAGGTCATGACGGGCTTTCGCGTGGCGCTCGGCGGCGCCCAGGCGCTCTACGGCGTCCGTCCCGACCTCACGACGCTCGGCAAGATCGTGGGCGGCGGGCTGCCGGTGGGGGCCTACGGCGGCCGGCGTGACATCATGGCACGCGTGGCACCGGCCGGCCCCGTCTACCAGGCGGGCACGCTGTCGGGCAACCCGTTGGCCATGGCGGCAGGGCTCGAAACCCTCGACATCCTCGCCTCTTCGCCCGGCGTCTACGAGCGGCTCGAAACGCTCGCGGCGCGCTGGCAGCGGGGCTGCGAAGAGGCCCTGCGGGCTACCGGCGTGGCCGGCTGCGTGCAGCGCGTGGGCTCGATGGCCACGCTGTTCTTCGCGCCGGGCCCCATCGGGAACGAGGAAGCGGCCGGGAAAGCCGACCGGGCGCGTTTTGGGCGCTACTTCCAGGCCATGCTGCAACGGGGCATATGGCTGCCGCCGAGCCAGTTCGAGGCGCTCTTCTTCTCGGCGGCGCACACCGACGAAGACATCGAGCGCACGCTTGTGGCCACGCGCGAGGCGCTTGCCGCGGTTGCGAACGACGTTCCGCCCGACGCCCGCGCCGCTCAGTAGCCGCCGAGTGGGCCGAAGTCGAAGGTCCAGCTCGTCCAGTCGCCGAAGCCAAATTGGCGCGCGTCGTAGCGGTCGATGCTGAGGCCCGGGGCATAGACGCCGTAGGCCGAGTACTGGCCCGGCGTGCCAAACGGGTCGATGCCCGCGAGCCGCGCGAGGTCGGGCAGCCGCACGTCGCGTCGCGCCCCGGCCACGACGAGCCGCCAGCGCACGTCGTACGACGAATCGGAGAGAGCGAGCGAGAGAATGTGGGGCTCGCTTCCCGGGCCGAGCGTCCAGGCGAGGTCGCGCACGTCCCAGACTTGGTCGTCGGCCGGAGTCGTGAACCGCGGCACCGGCAGGAGCGGACCGAGCACGGTGGTGTGCGAGCCGACGCCCGTCGGCGGGGCCGTCGCCCCCATCGCGAGCCCGCGCAGGCTCAGCGTGGCCGGTACCCCCGTGAGTGGGAGCCAGTGCGAACCGTCGTAGCGCAGCAGCAGGCCGTCGTCGCCGCCCGCGTAGAGCGTGCCGTCGGGGGCGGCGGCGAGCGCGCGCAGGTCGACGCCGACTCCCGTCGACTCGCTCTCGAAGGCACCGTCCCGGCGCCACAGCACGAGCCCTTCGGCCCCGACGGCAACGCAGCGCCCCGGGCCGAGCGCGCGCACGGCGTGGAGATCGCTTTCGGGAGCGCCGGCGACGTGCTCGAATTGGCTCCCATCCCAATGCAGGACGAGCCCGCCCGCCCCGACGAACCACACGTCGTCGGCCGCGTAGCCGGAGATGCCGCGGAAGCGTCCGGCGAGCGTGAAGACCTGGCTTGTGCCGGCCTCGTGGCGCACGATGCGGTGGTCGCCCGCCGCGAAAAAGGTGTCGGGGCCCACCGCGAAGACGGCGTGCAGGTCGCGGTCGGTGAGCGGCCCGAGGTCGTGCCAGAGGATGCCGTCGCGTCTCAGCGCTGTGCCGGCCCCACCCACGGCGAACAGCGGGCCCCCGGCAACGCCGTGCACGGCGAAGAGCGGCCGGTCGGTCGGACTCGGCTGGGCGGCCCAGGGACCGCCTGGGGTGGCGCGCACGATGCGCCCGCCCGCCCCGACGGCCACGCGTTCGCCAAGCATCTCGAACAGCGCGTAGAGATCGTGGTCGGGTGAGCCCGTGGCGCTGCGCCAGGCGTCGGCCGGTCCGCCCTCGACGATGCGTGGCCCGGCGAGGCTTACGACGCCTTCGTGCAGCGTGACGGAGTAGGGCACGCCGTTCGCATCGCTCCCGTTGTAGAACCCCCCGAAAAACGAGAAGTGTGCGTCGTAGATGGGGCCGTCGAGCACGGCCGGCACGTGTTGCAGCCGGAAGCGGCCGTCGGCATCGGGGCGCAGGTCGAGCCCCAACGGGATGACGCCGTCGGAGCCGAGGTCGAGGTAGGCGCTGAGGCGCGTGTCGGCGGGCTCGGTCGGCCCAGGGCGGCGCGGGTCGAACGCCACCTCGAAGTCGCCGTTGAGCGGGATGTCGAGCCACACGTCCTGCGAGGACACCTCTTCGCCGGGCAGCGCGAAAACGTGCCGCCTCACCCCCATGACGTAGGGTTCGAATGTGCCGTCGTCGAGCCGTTCGAGGCCGCCGAAACACACGATGGCCACGTCGCCCAGCCGGCTCGTGAGCAAGTAACTGCCCCCCGCCCCCGTGAGGTCGTCGGCGCTCGGCTGAAACGGCGCGGCGTAGAGCGAGGGCAGCGAGATCGTGCAGCGCACCGTGCGCCGGCCGGCGAGCGGCACGCAGCGCGCTTGCCCGTCGCCCCGCAGGCTGCACTGGTAGTCGTCGGGGCAGTCGCCGGGCAGCACGCAACTCGGCAGACAGAAGCGGCCATCGGCCGCCTCGGCGCAGGCGAACCCCGCGCCTTGCGGAACGTCGGCGATGTCTTCGGCAGCCGGCTCGCAGCCCGCGTCGTCGACGCACGGGCGGCACCAGAGAGAGTCGCTGCGCTGCTTGTCGCGGCATTCCCCGTCGGGGAGCACCAGGTACTTGCCGAGCCCCGTGACATCACCGCTCACCTGGCCCGGCGGCAGCACCTCGACCGGTTCGCCGGTGCCGCCGCCTCCCGGTGGCGTGGGCGGATTGTCGGGGACGAGCGTGAGGGTGACGTTCTCGGCATCGAACCCCACGATGCTCTGGGCGGAGTAGGCGCGTTTCGCCCCGTGGACGTCGACAGGCCCGAGCAGCCCCGCTCCACTGAGCGTGACCTGGCCCTGCGCGTTCGTCAGCCCCTGGTAGGGCGTGGCGTCATCGCCGCCGAGGATGACGAAGGCGTCGGGCAACGGTTCGCGGCTATCGGCGTCGAGCACCGTGACGTTGACCGCGCCCTCGATGGGCTCGCCCCAGGTGCCGGCGTTGGCGCCGGCCGGGTCGAAGACGCGGAAGGCGCGACGCAGTACGGCCGTGCCGTTGGCGCCGAGCACGGCTACGTCGTGGAAGCCCTCGGGCAGCGGCGGCGAATGGGTGACGAGCCGGTTGCCGTCGACCCGCACGGTCGCCGCGGTGAGCCGCGAGCCGATGCGCACCCGGGCGTCGGCAGGGAAATCGGCGCCGATGACCGTCAGGAACGTGCCCCCGGCCCGCGCCCCGTGGTCGGGCAATGCCGCGTACAGCGCGAGCCCGCCGGCCTCGTATCGGTAGCCGGCCGGGAGGCGCGCGCGGGCGTGGGCGGTTTCGACGACGACGTCGGCGTTGCCCGGGCTGCCCGGCGGCGCAATGGCCGTCACCGTGTCGGCGCTCTGCACGGCGATGTCGGTGGCCGGCAGGGCGCCGACGGTGACCCGCAGGTCGCGCGTGAAGCCGGCGCCGCGGAGCACGAGGGCCGTGCCGCCGGCCGCGGGGCCGTTTGGCGGTGTGACAGTCGTGAGGACGAGCGGCGGCACATACGTGAAGGCCGCGGCCAAGCGGTGCTCTTGGTCGCCGGCCCGCACCGTGACCGCCACCGGGCCCGCAGCGTGCGGCGGCGTCTGCACGCGCAGCCGGCAGGCCGCCTCGTCGCGCGCGAGCACGCCGGCCGCGGCCGTGCCGAAGCGCACGTCGACCGCGGCGTCGGCGGGCACCCCGCAGACGAGCAGTTCGACGTCGCTGCCGCCTTCGGTCGTCCCCTCGGCCGGCCAGACGCGGAAGAGTTGCAGGCGTCCGCCCGGGTCGGGCAGGTAGACGTAGCCCCGCTCGGCGCGCACGGCTCCGGCAGTCCCGGTGACCCGCACCGTGACGGCGCCCGCGGCGCCGGGGGGGGCCGTGACCGTGAGCGCCGTGGCCTCGGCGTTGCCCTCGACGATGGGGGCGCGGTTCGGGCCGAACCAGACTTCGCCGTCGGCCGCGAGTCCGATGCCCGTGAGCCGCACGGCGTTGCCGCCCCGCACGCTGCCGGCCGGGGGCTGGACGTCGACGAGGCGCGGCGCCGCGTCGTAGCGGAACCCGTCGCGCAGCCGGGCCGTGCCGGCGACGTTGGTGGCCAGCAGGTCGACCGGACCGGCGGCCCCGGCCGGCGCGACCGCCAGGATGGTGCTTTCGTCGAGGCGTTGTTGGGCAATGGCGAGCGCCGTGCCGAACAGCACCCGGGTGCCCGGCAGGAAGCCCGTGCCCCGGATGGTGACCGGTGTGCCGCCCGAAAGCGGGCCGCGGACGGGCTCGACCGCGGCGATCTGGAACGGGTCGGCAAACAGGAACCCCGCGTCGAGCCGGGCGCTGGTGCCGGCGGGGTTGACGACGACGACGTCGGCGAGGCCGGGGTCGCTCGCAGGGGTCGTCACGAACAGCGTGTCGTCGCCCTGCAGCGCGGGTTCGAGGCCGGCCGCCGTGCCAAAGAAGACGCGCGCGCCGGGCTCGAAGCCGCGACCGCGAATCTCGACGCGCAGACCGCCGGCCGGCAGATCCCGGTCGGGCACGACCGCCTGGATGACGGGATCGGCCGGCGCCTGGCCGGCATCGGCGGGGCTACCGTCGCTTGAGCCGCCTGAGACCGCATCGCCGACGACGAAAGAGCCGAATTGGGGCGGGGTGAAGTCGGACAAGGGGTCGAAGGTGCAGCCGAGCAGCGCCAGGGCCAAGAACGCCGCGGCCACGCCGGGAGCGCGGGTCTGCCCGCGCCGACGCCGGCCGGCCGGGCCGTCTGGCCGCCGCAGACGACCGACCGTGGGCGCCCGACGGGCGGTTGTGGGCCCTGTCATGGCATGCTCTCCGCGGGCGGCTGGCACCCGCGACCCGTGCGCCGCGGCCGGCCGGCCGGGTTGAACCGCGAACTGCGGAAGCGCTGCTGGCCTGGCCGGGACACCGGCTCCCGTGGCCCAAACCTTAGCCAGCGCTCGGTAGGGTGTCAACGCGCCGTGCGGCGCGGTCGCGAGGGGCCCTGTCAGTACAGGCGGATGCCCGCGCTGAAGCCAAATTCGAGGATGTGCTCACCGTCGACTTCGATGCGTCCGAAATCTCCGTCGTGCTGGCAACTGTCGCCGGGCGACGTGCACTGCGTGTGGAGCCACGGCGTGAGGAAGCGGAAATGCCCGCCGATGAACAGCGTGCGGCTCAGCCGGTACTGGAGACCGAGCGAGGTGCCGAAGTAGGGTCCTTCCTTGACGACGGAGGCGTCGAACTGGTCGGACGTGCTGTACCAAGCGTAGCCGGCGTGCAGGTCGACGAAGGGTTCGAGCCGACGGAAGAGATAGGAGAAGCGCAGGCGGGCGCCGACGAACGTGTTGATGGTGTCCCAGCCCGAGCCCTGCCGCCCGGCCGTGAGCGGGATGGCCATGACGTCGAGCCCCGCCGCGAAGTACAACACGCGCAGCATGGGCGCGAGGTCGAAGCCCACACCCAGTTTGCCGTAGTCGCAATCGGCGTTGCCGTTCTGGAGGCAGAAGCCCATGGAAACGGCGGTCGCGAGTTCGAATGCCACGAGCGGCGGCCGCGTTTCGCTGAGCCAATTCGGCCGTGGCAGCCGGTAGCGCCGGTAGCGCGGCGGCGGCGGCGCCGCGGCGGGTTCGGGTTCGAGATCGCGGTCGACGATGAGCGGCGGGCCCTGGAACGTGGGTACGTCGACCTGGGCAAGCGCCCACTTCAGGCAGCGCAGCGCCTGGGGCCCGATCGCGGGTGACGAGCCGACGAGTGCCAGGCGGCCGTCGGGGCTCACGCGGAGCCGCAGTTTGACGCCGGGTGGCACGTCGCCGGCGTTGAGGCAGCCGGCGGCCTGCGCCAGCGCCGAGTCGATGGCCACGTTGACCTCGCCCCAGTCGAGCGCGGGCGGCGGCGCTTCCGGCTGGGGCGGGGGTTCGGGTGCGGGCTCGGCCTCGGGGGCTGCGGGGTCGGGCACGAGGACGGCCGGCGGTTCGAGGTTGTCGAGCGGGTCGCCGTCGGTTCCGGGCGCCGTCTGCGGCGGCGGCAGCTCGGGAACGGCCGCCGGGCTGTCGAGAACCGGCGGCGGGGCCTCGGCCGGGGCCGGGCCGGCGTGGCCCGTGGCCGACAACGAGAGCACGACGAGCAGAAACGACGCGGGCAGGATGAGGCGCAACACGGCAGTCCTCCTCGGCGGCCACACGCGGGGTAGCCGAACGGGAGGAATTGCAGCAGAGTCGCGAGGCGGAAGCAAGTTTCGTTTGCTGGGGCGAGGGATCGGCCGCGGTGCGGGCGGGGCGGCTGCGGCGGTGCGGGCGCAGCGGGCCGCCCCGCGCGGGGGCGGCCGGGGCGGCGACGCTAGGGAGTCGTCTGCGCCTCGCTCGCGAGGACGATGTTGGGCACGCCTTCGACCGCGAGGTCGGCGACGGTGCAGCCGGTGTCGCTGAAGGTGACGTCGGCCACCCGCCAGAAGTCGTTGCTGTTGGAGCCGCTGCCGCCGTTCATGGTCACCGGCCCGAACAGTGCCGATTCGATGCCGTAGCAGAAGATGCGCACGTAGACTTGCGAAGGTCCCCAGCCGTCGTCGCTGTAGTAGTGCACGCCCACGCGGTAGCGCAGGTCGGGCTGAACGACGAGGATGTTGGAGTTCTCGGGCCCGTTGCCGTCGGTGTCGTCGATGTCGAGGCGCGGCCGCGCGTTCGGGTCTTCAGTGCCCCACGTGCCACCGCCGAAGCCGCCCACGCAGTTGCTGTAGTAGCAGTCCCACTCGCTGTTGAACCACGCCGGCGCATTGGCGTGCAGCAGGTGCAGGTCGATGTCGGTGGGGTCGCCCTCGACGCCCGGGTTCCAGAAGAGTTCGACGCGGAAGTCGTCGCCGATGACGGCGTTGATGGTGGTGGTGCAAGTCGCTTCCTGACCGATGTCGTCCCACACGTGGAACGTGAGCACAAACGTGCCCGCGAGATCGGGCGTGAAGTCGGTTTGCACGTTCCAGGGGTTGGTCGGCTGCCAGGACGAGCCGAACGGCGCCTCGGTGATTTCCCACTGCACGCGGTCGACGAAGTGGTCGTCGTCGACTTCGCCGACGAGCGTCACCGTCTGGAGCACGTAGACGTCGACATCGCCCGGGCAGACGGCGGTGGGCGGCGCGCTCGAGCAGACGCCGTCTTCGTCGGTCTCGCCGTCGTGGTCGATATCGATGCCGTCGACGCAGTCGTCGATTTCGGGCCACTCGGTGCTGTCGGTCAGGCTGTCGCAGCCGAGGTCTTCGCCCGCGTCGATGGGACCGTCGCCGTCGTTGTCGATGCCGTCGTTGCAGTCGGGTGGCGTGCAGTCGGGGTCGCAGCCGTCGTTGGGCTCGACGTTGCCGTCGTCGCACCATTCGCCGGCCTCGACGACTTCGTTGCCGCACTCCGGGGTGGGCGTGCAGTTGCTTTCGCAGCCGTCGCCGTCGATGCGGTTGCCGTCGTCGCAGATTTCGCCTTCGTCGAGCACCCCGTTGCCGCAGGGCGTGATGGTGCAGTCCGGTTCGCAGCCGTCGTCGGGGATGCGGTTGCCGTCGTCGCAGGCTTCTTCGCCGCCGACGACCCCGTCGCCGCAGCAACTCTCGCCCTCGGCGAGCGGGGTGGCCTCGATGGCCAGGTTGTAGTTGCCGGAGGAACTGCTGTAGCCGTCGACGAAGACGTAGTAGAAGCCGGGCAGCAGGCAGTTGAACGCGAGGTACGACTGGACGCCGCTGTAGTCGTCGTTGCAGCCGAGCTGCGCGCCGGTCAGGCAGTCGCCCTGGCGCACATAGAGCACGGTGTCGTAGCCGGAACCCGCGAGCGACACCGTGAACGAGCCCGCCACGTAGTCGAGCGCGACGCCGTAGACTTCGTCGGGCGCGTAGCCCGAGGACCCGCAGGTGCCGGCGAAGTCGCTTGCGCCCGAGGTGGTGCCCGTGGCCGTGAAGGTGGTGGTCTCGCCGCTCAACTCGGCGTAGCCGGCCGCACCCTCGCAGTAGGCCAGCGCGACGCACGCGGTGGAGCAGCCGTCGCTCTCGTCGGTGTTGGCGTCGTCGCACTCTTCGCCCGTGGCGAGGTCGACGAAGCCGTCGCCGCAGTCGGACAGCGCGCAAGCGCCCGCGATGCAGATGCTGTGGACCCCCTCGGGCTCGGCGGCGAGGCATTCGGCGCCCTCGGCCGGCGCGCGGCCCGGGGCGCAGTCGCCAGCCGCCACGCTGCACCATTCGGCGCCGTCGCAGAACTCGCCGTTGTCGCACAGCGCGTCGTTGGCCGTGTGGGCGATCTCGTCGTTGTCTTCGTCGCAGGCGTCGTCGGTGCAGGCAACGCCGTCGTCGATGGCGGGCGCCGTGCCGGGCTGGCAGTCGGCGACGGTGTCGCAGGTTTCGGCGCCGTCGCAGAAGTCGCCGTTGTCGCACAGCGTGTCGTTGG
>CAYRCM010000023.1:0-33130 GCA_964422715.1 uncultured Myxococcales bacterium
ACGCCGCCCGACTGTGCCGACACCGACCTCTGCACGGTCGACGCCTGTGACGCGGAAACGGGCGAGTGCACGCACACGGCGGCCGACTGCGCCGACACCGACCTCTGCACGGTCGACGCCTGTGACGCCGAAACGGGCGAATGCACGCACACGGCGCTCGACTGCAACGACGACGACGCCTGCACCACCGACGCCTGCGTCGATGGCCAGTGCGACCGCGAAGACGTCGTGTGCGACGACGGGGTGGCCTGCACGGCCGACAGCTGCGACGCCGACGCGGGCTGCGTGTACGACCACTCGGCCTGCCCCACGACCGAGACGAACTGCGGCGACGAACTCGACGACGACCTCGACGGGGCCACCGACTGCGCCGACCTCGACTGCGAAACGGCGCCGCTCTGCGTCGGCGGCTACACCTGCGAACAGCCCGAACCCATCACGCTTCCGGGCGAATACGCGATCGACACGACGGGCATGCCCGACGCGTTCGACGCCACGTGCCAGCCCGACACCGGCGCCGAGGCGGTCTTCGAGGTGACGGCGGACGCCGGCACCATCGTCTGCGTCGACACGCTCGCGACCGAATTCGACACCGTGCTGACGGCGCGCGCGGCCTGTGAGCCGGCTGCCGCCGAACTCGCCTGCAACGACGACTTCGGCGCCGGCAGCGCGTCGCAGATCGAATTCGAAATGCCGGCCGACGGCCCCGCGTACGTGGTGGTCGACGGCTACGCCGATGCGGCCGGCCCCGTCACGCTCAACGTGCGCTTCGCGGCCTGCGCCTCGGTCGAAGACTGCGAAGGCGGCCTCGACGACGACGGCGACGGGCTCGCCGACTGCACCGACCCCGACTGCGCCGACGAAGACATCTGCATCTGCCACGCCGACCCGCAGGAACCGAACGATACGGCCGCCGCGGCCAAACCGCTCGGGCTCGATGCACCGCTCGACTTGTCGCTCTGCCACGGCGACGCCGACTGGTTCACGTTCACGCTCGATGCCGCCGAGGACGTCACCATCGAGACGGCCGGGGCGCTTGGCGACACGGTGCTCGCGGTCTTCGACGACACCGGCGCGCTCGTCGCCGAAAACGACGACGCCGACTTCCCCTACGACCTGTTCTCCCGGGTGCGCCTCCTGGCGCTTCCGGCCGGCACGTACACGGTCCAGGCCCGCGCGTTCGACCCCGAAACCGAGATCCTGGCCTACACGCTCAGCGCCTGGACCTGTATCGCCGACGACTACGAAAACGACGACGTTCCCGTCGACGCCCGCCTGCTCGAACCGGGTGTCCCGCAGACCCACAGCATCTGCCCCGACGGCGACATCGACTGGCTCGGTTTCGTTCTCGACGAGCCGGCCGACATCGTCATCGAGACGTCGGGCCCCGAGGGCTACGACACCTTCCTCACCTTCTACAATGCCGACGGCGAGGCGCTGTTCACCGACGACGACGGCGCCGGTGTCGGCTTCTACTCGCGCCTCGAAATCTACGAGGTGCCGGCGGGTGTCTGGTTCGTCACGGCCGAGTCCTACGACGGCTCGCGCATCCCGTCCTACGACATCGAACTCACGACGACGACGCTCGCCTGCCCGGCCGACGACGGCTTCGAGCCGAACGACAGCCGGGCCGCGGCCACGCCGGTCACGGCACCGTTCTTCGGGCGCGCCGTGGCGTGCAGCGGTGACGCCGACTGGTTCGCGTTGCCCCTCGAAGCCGGCTGCGAGCTCGTCGCCGACCTGGTCTTCCTCGCTGACGACGGCGACTTGAACCTCACGCTCACGAACGCGACGGGCAGTGTCCTTGCGACCGGCGCCCCGACCGACGACGGCGAGCAGATCGCCTACGACGTGCCGGCCGCGGGCACCTTCGCGTTGCAGGTTGCGGGCGCCGCCGGGGTCTCGAACCGCTACTTCCTGTTCCTCATCGCGCTTTGCCCCGAGGTTTGCGACGACGGCGTCGACAACGACGGCGACGACCTTGCCGACTGCGCCGACCCCGACTGTGCGGCCGACCCCGGTTGCATCGAACTCGTCTGCGACGACGGCAGCGACAACGACGGCGACAGCCTCACGGACTGCGCCGACCCCGACTGCCTGGCCGACGCCGCCTGCGCCGACGACGACTTCGAAGACAACGATACCGCCGCCGAGGCCGTGGCCGGGCCGCTCGACCCGACCGACCTCGTGTCGGCCTACGGTGACGACGACTGGTACGCCTACACCCTGTGCGCCGGGGGCGTTATCGACGTCAGCATCGCGTTCGCACACGCGCAGGGCGACCTCGACCTGTTCCTGCTCTCCGCCGCCGACCCGACGACCCCGCTCGACGCGAGCGAAGGCTACGACGACGAAGAGTCCGTCACGTGGACCAACGCCGGGGCCGCCGAAGAACTGCTCGTGCTCGTCCACAACTACACGGCCGGCTCGGTGAACCCCTACGAATTGAACGTCGTCATCACGTGCGCCGAAGACTGCGGCAACGGCAGCGACGACGACGGCGACGGGCTCACCGACTGCCTCGACCTCGCCGACTGCGCGGCGGCGCCCGAGTGCACCCCGTGCGCCGACGCGGCCCTCGAACCCGACGCCTTCGCCGACCCGACCCCGCTCACCGCGGGCCTCGCCAGCCGCCAGATCTGCCCCGTGGGCGAAAGCGACTGGTTTGGGTTCACGCTGGCCGCCGCGACGCGCGTGATTGTCGAAACGCGCCCGCCGGCCGGACAGACCGAGGGCGACACCTACATGCGGCTCTTCGACGCGGCCCACACGCAGGTCGCGTTCGACGACGACGGTGGGCCCGACATGTTCTCGCGAATCGACCGCACGCTCGCCGCCGGCTCGTACGTGGTCGAGGTCGAGGAGTACGGCGACAACGCCGTGTTGGCCTACGACATCTTCCTCGGCTTCCCCACGACCGAGGTGTGCACGGGTGGCATCGACGAAGACCTCGACGGCGCCACCGACTGCGCCGACGGCGATTGCGCGAGCGCCCCGGCCTGCCTGTACTGTGGCGACACGAACGAGCCCGACTCCTACGCGGCGCCCACCCCGCTGCCGGTCGGCACGCTCCCGCGCGGCATCTGCCCGGCGGGCGATATCGACTACTTCCGGTTCCAACTCACGCGGCTGTCGGACGTCATTCTCGAAACCGCCGGCCCGAGCGGCGACACCCGCATGTACCTCTATTCGGACCAGGGTGTCACCGAGATCGCCTGGGACGACGACACCGGCATCGGCAACTTCTCGCGAATCGAACTCAGCGGAACCGAGGCGCTGCCGGCCGGCACCTACTACGTCAAGGTCGACGAATACAGCGGCGCCGCGCGCATCCCGCAGTTCACGCTCACGCTCCAGGTGACCGAATACGTCGAAGACTGCGACAACTCGCTCGACGACGACGGCGACCTGCTCGCTGACTGCGCCGACCCCGACTGCGCCGACGAATGCGAGGCCGAGCGCTGCCCCGATCCGAGCGACGCCGCCGACGATGCCGCGCCGCTCCAGGTCTGGGCCGACGGCGTCGTCGCGGGCGCCATCTGCGCCGCCGACAACGACGACGACCGCTTCGCCGTCGTCATCCCGGGCAACACGGCGGTCACGGTCACCGTGGTCCCCGTGGGTGCGGGCGCGGCCAGCCTCTGGACCTACCAGACCGCCTCGTTCGACCCGGCCCAGCAGATCCAGGGCGCTGCCGACCTCACCACCGTCGTCATCGACAACAGCACGTCGCCCTTCTACATGGTGCGCTACCTGAAGGT
The DNA here is from genome assembly GCA_964422715.1 of uncultured Myxococcales bacterium. GTDB lineage: Bacteria > Myxococcota_A > UBA9042 > PWKZ01 > CAYRCM01 > CAYRCM01. Next base: position 3,762 of record CAYRCM010000023.1, read on the forward strand.
GCTGAGCGCCACCACCGCCGACCTGGGCTACGATCTCACCTTCGCCGGCTACGGGTTCGATGTGGCGCCCGATCCCGAGGCCAACCTGGGCTTCGAAGTGCCGTGGGAAGCGGGCACGGTGCCGTCGGGCTACACCCAGACGCCGAGCGGCTTCCAGGTGAACTACACCACGACCTCGACGCACAGCGGCACGGGCGCCGCCCAGGTCGTGTACGCGGCCAACACGCGCTACGACACGTACACGCTGTACCCGTTCCCCGTCATTCCGGGCCAGGCGTACACCTTCACGTACTGGGTCCTCGATACCGGGGCCGGCCGCATCCGCCAGGCGCTGCGCTTCTACGACAGTGCGAACAACGCCATCAGCCCCGGGAGCGACTACAGCAGCGTGTACTCGGCCGACAGCCCGAACTGGACGACCTACACCTACACCCGCACCGCCCCGGCCAACGCCGCGTACGCCAAGGTGTTCTTCCGCACGTACGATGCGGCCGGCACGGTGCTCGTCGACGACCTCTCGCTCACCTCGCCCTGAGCCCTGCCGGGCCCTCGTGCCCGCGCCCCCGGCGCCGCCCGAACCGCAGAACTACGTCTTGTCGACATCATGCTCCTCGAACCGAATTCCCGTTGACGCCGACTTCGACCGGGAGGTCACGATGCGACGGCCTTTCCTCGACCGCGAGCCGGAACGCCAAAGGCTCGGCCGTGCGCTGTCGCGGCCCACGCGCGGGGCGCGGCGTCAGGGCGTCTCGGGAGCGGCGGGCGCGGCGTCGGGCGGAGCGGCGGCGGCGGCGGGCGCGGGTTCCTCGCCGGCATCCCACCAGCGGCTCAGATCGAGGGCCACGGCGTCGAAGGGCGGCACGCGCACGGCCGGCTCGTCGCCGCCCCACGTGCCAATAAGCGTCCAGCGGCCGGGGTCAGCGAGCCAGGCGTAGGCTTCGAGCGTGCACGGCGTCGGATCGACGAGCCACAGGTGGCTCACCCCGGCGGCCCCGTAGCGCGGCATCTTCAGGACGCGGTCGCGCCGGCCGCTCGACGGCGAGACGACCTCGCACACCCAATCGGGCGCCTGCGCGAAGAAGGCCGTCTGCGGTCGCAGCGGCATGCGTTCGCGGCGCCAGCCGGCCAGATCGGGCACGAGCACGTCGGGCCCGAGGTGGAGTTCGGGTTCGTCGACGATCCACCAGCCGCCGGGGCCGCCGGGGCGGCCGGGCCGGCCGTGGAACGGACCGCCGACATCGAAGCCGATGACTGAGCCGGCGACGGCATGGGGCGGGGCGGGCCGCGGGCTCACGTGCAGCTCTCCGGCGATGATTTCGCCGACGAGGTGTTCGGGCAGGGCCACGATGTCGGCGTACGTGGCGGGGCGCTTGGGGGTGACACGCGCCAGGGGATGAACGGCAGCCATCGCTGAACCTCCTTTCGCCGGCCGGACGGACCGCGCGGGGCCGGGCGGACACCCCGGAGGATAGCAGAAACGGGTGCGCGGGCCGAGCGCCCGACGAATTAACTTACTTATGTTGCAAAAAAGGATGACGCCCTGCGTTGCTTCTGCTAGTTTGCCAGCCCGGGGCTCCGGTTGCGCCACCGCGGGCCACGGGCCGACGGGCCGGAAAGAGAGCGCGGTCATGATGCAGCGCGGGTGGGTGCTTCGGTTGCTGGGCCTCGTGTGGGTCGCGGGCCTTGGGGCGTGCGGGGCCGGTTCCACGAGCGATGGGCTCGCCCCGGGCAGCGGCGACTACGCCGGCAAGGTGGTCATCAGCGAGGTCCACTACTCACCCGCGGAGGGCGAGGTGGCTTTCGTCGAGCTCCTCGGGGAGCCCAACCTCGACCTGCACCCGCTCGCCATCGTCGGCCGACAGGGCGATGGCACGTGCGCCGAGTACGCCCGAATGGAGCTGCGCGGGATGAAGATGCCGATCGACGGCTACTTCGTCATCGGCGCCCTTTCGAGCCTGGCCTCTTCCGACGTGGTAGACACCGGGGCCGACTTTCAGAACGGACCCGACGCGGTCCTGCTCGTCGACGAAGCCCACGACGACGCCGTGGTCGATGCCGTGGCGTACGGAAACGACGGCGCCGTCACGTGCGGCGCGGCCGTCGGCGAGGGTGCGCCGGCCCCGACGAGCGAGCGCGGCTGGGCCCTCGCGCGCGACCCGCGGGGCAGCGACACTGGCGACAACGTCCGCGACTTCTGCGACCGCGAGCCCTCTCCGGGCCTGCCGAACCCGTCCGCCTGCCGCGGCGCCGGCGACCCCGACGACCCCGACGCCTGCGCCGACGCGCCGCTTCCTCTGCCTGGCGAACTGCTGGTCACCGAGGTCATGGCCAACGGGCAGTTCTCGTCCGATTGGTTCGAGGTGTACAACCCTGGCCCTGAACCCCGCTGCCTGCGGGCCAGCACGTGCATCCTGCGCGACACGGGCGGCACGGAGCACGTCCACGCGCTCGGCAACGACGTGCGCATCGACCCGGGGGCCCACGTGGTGTTCGGCAAGGACGCCTTCGCCGCCGAGTGCGGCCTCGCGCTCGGTTACGAATTCGGCAGCCTCGCCCTCATCGTGAGCGGCCCCGAAGACGTCGAGGTCGCCTGCGTGCTGCCCGCGGAGCGCGTCCCCGCCGACGCCGAGTCCATCGACCACGACGGCGTCGCCCACACCCTCATCGCGCGCGCTTCCTACGACTTCACGGGCCGGCCGAAGGGGCAGACGCTCGCCCGCTGCCCCGACGCGGCGAGCGCTTTGGGCTACGGCGCCGAATGGAAGACGGTCAGTGCGGCCGAGGCCCCGTACTGCACGAGCGGCGAGCGCTCCGAATACGGCTCCCCGGGCGCGGCCAATCCGTCGTGCGCGGTGCCGGTCGTGCCGCGCGGTGAACTCCTCTTCACGGAGCTCAACGCCCAGGCCTACACGGCCAACGACTGGATCGAACTCTACTCGGTGGCCGGCGACGGCGGGCCGCGCTACCTGCAGGGCTGCACGCTCGTGCGGCAGTCGGGCGGCACGTTGCAGCGCTACACCTTCCCCGAGGCGCCGAGCATCGCCGTCGGCGCGGGCGGCTACGTGCTGTTGCGCCGCGGCGGCAACTGCCCGGCCGAGTCGGCCGCGACCTGCGCCAGCTACGGCGAGGTCGACCTGCCGCGCACCACCGACGACGTGGCCGTGCGCCTTTTTTGCCCCTGCGCCGAGTCGGCGCGCCTCGCGGGCAAGTGCACGCCGTGCGACCCGGGCGGCGGCAACGGCTGCGCGGATGGCCAGTTCCTCGTCGACGAGGTGGCCTACAACCAGGGCGGCGTCGCGACCATGCCGAAGGACGCCAGCCTCAGCCTTGACCCGGCCGCGTTCTCGGCGGCCGCCAACGACGACCCCGCCCGCTGGTGCCCCGCCCGTGCCGAAGACGATTGCACCGCGGGCGAGGCGATCTGCCACGGCACACCCGGCATGCTGAACCCCGCCTGCCCCGAGCCGCCTCCAGCGCGGTGAGTCGAGCGGGTCTGCGGAGGCGGTTCCGGCGCGCCCCCACGTGCCCGGCTCCTGGCCCGACCGACGGCCCGCGCCTAGCCGGGCCCGCCCACCCCCTGGCGGCAGCCCGAGACGCCTTCATGCCCCCGCCGTTGCCGCTGCCAGCGGCCCCGGCGGCGCCTCCCGGCTGCGGCCCCTGTTGACCCAAACGGCAGACCTGCTGCAAAAGGGACGGGCAGGGCGCCGGTGCGCGTCCGGCACGAGGGGAGCACCATGCAGGCAGCACGGTTCGGGTGGCGAGTGGTCTTGCTGAGCGGGTTCCTCTGGCTCGCCGCGTGTGGAACGAGCCCCGCCGACGCCGGCGGCGACACGGTCGGCGGCGACCTCGTACCGGACGGCGCGGGCGTCCCGGACCCCGACGCCGCGCCGGGCGGCGATGGAGGCGGCACCGACGGCGTGGCGCCGGCCGACGGCTTCGCGAAGCCCGATGGCCCATTCTGCGGCGACGGGGTGTGCGATGGGGGCGAGGACGCCGTGACCTGTGCCACCGACTGCGCGGGCGGCGAAGTCCCGGGCTGCGGCGAAGTGCCGGCCGGGCTGCCGTGCTGCGGCGACGGCATCTGCGGGGGGCCCGAGACGGCCGACAACTGCGTGCTCGACTGCGGCCCTGTTGTGCCCGACTGCGGCAACGGCATCTGCGACGTCGGCGAGGACGCCACCTCCTGTCCGAACGACTGCCCCGGCGGCGAAGTCGTTGCCTGTGACGCCGTGCCGCCAGGTTTGCCGTGCTGCGGCGACGCGATCTGCGACGGCCCGGAGACGGCCGCGAATTGCCCGGCCGACTGCGGCCCGGTCACGCCCACGTGCGGCGACGGCGTGTGCGACCCGGGCGAGACCGAGGCGACCTGCCCGGCCGACTGCGGCCCGGTCACGCCCACGTGCGGCGACGGCGTGTGCGACCCGGGCGAAGCGGCGACCTGCCTGCAGGATTGCCCGCCCGGCCCTGCCCCCTGCGTGAGCGATCTCGACTGCACGCTGCCCGAGACCTGCCCGCCGGATGCCGCCCTCGGGTGCGTCTGCCGCGAGGCACCCACGGGCGAGTCGGTGTGCATGCCGGCCTGTCTGACCGACGCCGACTGCCCGGTGCCGCCCACCGGCGGGACGCTCGTCTGCTCGGCCGAAGGGACGTGCGGCCCCCCCACGGAGCCGCCGCCGGACGGCGATGAGACCTGCGACGGCCGCGACGACGACGCCGACGGGCTCACCGACGAAGACTTCGCCGCCCGCGGCTCGAACTGCGGCGTCGGCGCCTGCGCCCGGTCGGGGCAGGTCACTTGCTCGGCCGGCGCCGAAGTCGACTCGTGCGAACCGGGGCTGCCGGCGGCGAACGACGCCACGTGCGACGGCATCGACGACGACTGCGACGGCGACCGCGACGAGGACGGCGCCTGCGCGCCGACGCCGACCTACCCCCTCGTCGACACGAACCAGACGCGCTGCTACGGCGCCGACGCCTGCATGCCCTGCCCGGCCGCGGCCTTCTCTGGCCAGGATGCCCAGTACGCGAGCGCCGCGCCGCGCTACGCCGTGAACGGCGACGGCACCGTCAGCGACCTCGTCACGGGGCTCATGTGGCAGCGCGATCCGGGCGCGAAGCAGACCTACAGCGCCGCGGTGGCGGGGGCCGACTCGTCATCGCTCGGCGGCTACACCGACTGGCGCGTGCCCACCATCAAGGAACTGTATTCTCTCGTGGATTTCAGCGGGCTCGACCCGAGCGGCTACTCGGGCAGCGACCCGACGGGGCTCCTTCCGTTCATCGATGCCGATGTGTTCGTGTTCGCGTACGGTGACACCGGCGCCGGCCAGCGCCTCATCGACTCGCAGTGGGTCACGCGTTCGATCTACACCGCCACGGTCATGGGCGGCGCGCAGTGCTTCTTCGGCGTCAACTTCGCCGACGGACGCATCAAGTGCTACCCGACGCAGACCCTGCCCGGCCAGGGCTACTTCGCGATCTACGTGCGCGGTGGCGCGGGCTACGGCGAAAACGACTTCCACGACAACGGCGACGGCACCGTCAGCGACCGCGCGACCGGGCTCCTGTGGCAGCAGGGCGACAGCGGCGCCGGGATGGTCTGGCAGGAAGCGCTGGACTACTGCGAAACCCTCGACCTCGCGGGCCATGCCGACTGGCGCCTGCCGAACGCCAAGGAACTGCAAAGCCTCGTCGACTACGCGCGGGCACCGGACACGACCGCTTCCCCCGCCCTCGACCCCGTTTTCGATGCGACGCCCATCACCAACGAAGCCGGGCAAACCGACTACGGCTGCTACTGGAGCGGCACGACGCACGCGAACTGGACTGCCGGCCACGAAGGCGGCAATGCGGCCTACGTCGCGTTCGGCCGCGCCATGGGCTACATGAACGGCAGCTGGATGGACGTGCACGGGGCGGGCGCCCAGCGCAGCGACCCGAAAGCGGGCGACCCGGACGACTATCCGACGGGGCACGGCCCGCAGGGCGACGCCATCCGCATCTTCAACTTCGTGCGTTGCGTGCGCGCGGGCGACGTGACCCCGGCGGCCGGCGAGACCGAGTGCCCGGCGGTCGAGGAACCCGTGTGCGGCGACGGCGTGTGCGCCGCGGGCGAAGAGACGAGCTGCCCGGCCGATTGCGGCAGCAGCGGGCCCACGCCCTGCACCGTCGAAACCGACTGCGACGCCGCCGGGGCCTGCCCGCCCGACGCCACGCTCGGCTGCACGTGCGCGCAGACGCCGACCGGCCGCTTCTGCGTGCCGAGTTGCACGACCAGCGCCGATTGCCCGCAGCCCCCCGGCCAGACGCTCGTTTGCGGTCCTCAAGGCTTCTGTGTGCCGCAGGGCGGCCCGCCCCCGGGGATGTGAACCGCGCGACCTTGCACGCTGGGGGCACCGCCGGCCGGCGCCGTCCGCTGGCGCGGCCGCTCAGGGCACGTTGCCGGATGGGTCGAAGAGGCTCAGGCCGGCCTCGACATCGGCCACGTGGCACACGAACAGCGCCCGCCCGTCGCCCGCCAGCGCCGACCCGTACACGTAGTCGATGTTGATGCCCTTTTCGGCGAACCGGCGGGCCACTTCCAGCAACACGCCGGCGCGGTGTTCGAGCGAGAGCGCCAGCACCGGGGCCACGTCGACCGTGTAGTCGGCCGCCCGGAGAACGGCTTCGGCGCCGTCGGGCGGGTCGACCACCAGGCGGATGACCGACGTCTCGGCCGATTCGCGCAGTACGCCGCGGTAGCTTTCGGCCAGCACCAGCCGACGCCCGCTGCGCTCGCGCGCCCGGAAGAGTTCGGCCACGTAGTCGCCGGCGTTCTGGATGCTCATGGCCAGGATGTTGATGTGCTCTGCCCGCAGCACGTCGCAGAGCCGCAGCAGCTCGCCGGGGTTGTTCGGCAGAAACACGGACAGTTGCGTCATCTTCGGCATGGTCCCCTCCTCGAAGCGCGTGCATTGTAGCCGGAACGCCGCGGCCGCGGTCAAGCCCGGGTTGCGCCGGGCCGTGCGGAGCGGGGCCGCCACGGTTCGCCCGCGCGCGTTGACAGCCACCGAACGGGTCGGTCACCATGCCGGCGCAGGAGGTCGCCATGACCGTTGCCGCGAAAACGTCTTACACGCCGCTCCTGGGGGTCCGCGAGACCGAACGGGCCATCCAGGAAATCAAAGACTTCTTCCAGCTGAGCCTCGCGACCGAGCTCAACTTGACGCGGGTCACCGCTCCCCTCTTCGTGCTGTCGGGCACCGGGCTCAACGACGATCTGAACGGCATCGAGCGGCCGGTGGCCTTCCCGGTGAAGGCCCTCGGCGAGGCCCAAGCCGAGGTCGTGCAGTCGCTCGCGAAGTGGAAGCGGCTGGCGCTCGCCGAGTACGGCTTTCAGGTCGGCTTCGGGCTCTACACCGACATGAACGCCATCCGCGCCGACGAGGAACTCGATGCCCTGCACTCGCTCTACGTCGACCAGTGGGACTGGGAACGGGTCATCGCCCCGGCCGATCGCAACCTGGCGTTTCTGCAAACCATCGTGCGCAAGATCTACGCCGCGCTGAAGCGGCTCGAATTCCGCATGCACGACCTCTACCCGGCGCTGCCGCTGGCACTGCCGGCCGACATCACCTTCGTGCACGCCGAGGAGGCGCGGCAACGCTACCCGGACCGCACGCCGCGCGAACGCGAAGACGCGCTGGCCCGCGAGTACGGCGCGCTGTTCATCATCGGCATCGGCGCCCCGCTCGGCGACGGCCAGCCGCACGACGGCCGCGCGCCCGACTACGACGACTGGAGCAGCGAGAACGAGGCCGGCTACCAGGGCCTCAACGGCGACATCATCGTCTGGAACGAGATCCTCGGCCGCGCCTTCGAACTCTCGTCCATGGGTATCCGGGTCGACGCCGCCGCCCTCGACCGGCAACTGCGGCTCACCGGGCAGCAAGCGCGCCGCGGCCTCTACTTCCACCGCCGACTCCTCGAAGGCAGCCTGCCGCTCTCGATCGGCGGCGGGCTCGGGCAGTCCCGGCTCTGCATGTACGTCCTGCAGAAGGCCCACATCGGCGAGATCCAGGTCGGTCTCTGGCCCGACGAGATGCGCCGGGCGTGCGTCGCGGCCGGCATCCCGCTGCTGTGAACGCCCTGCGGCGGCGCGGCCGCCCCGCCTCCCCCCGCGCATCGATTCGGTAGAGCGCTACACCAATGCGGTAGGGGCGCACTCCAGGCGCGCCACCCGCGCCGGCGCGAGCCCGCTGCTCCGCCGGGCGGCCGCCCCAGGGCCCAGGCCGGAAGCACGAGGCGGAATCCGGCGCCAGGCGCGTTGGCACGTTGCCTGCTTGTGGTTCGTGCGACGTAGCCGAGGAGGCTCCCATGTCCCATCCCGGCCGGTGTCGCACGGTTTGCTCCCTGGGGGTGGCGCTGCTTATCGCGTCCGCCTGTTCCCCCACCTTCGCCCCACCGCTGCGCGGGCCCGGCTACGGCGCGCCCGGCCGGCTGCGTCCCGACGAGCGGTTCGAGGTCGGGGGCGCCATCAACGCGCCCTTGGGCCTCGACGGTGGGCCGTTCGCGGCGGTGCGGGTGCACCCGCGCCTGGCCGTGGAGTTCGGCGCCGAACTCTCCGTCATCGAACACGAGGACGACGAGGGCGACGACTACGGCTGGGCGCTCGGCTTCGCCGGGCTGCGCAGCACGCTCGGCGACTGGCGCAACGAGGACGGGGCCGGCTTCGTACTCGACGGCGAGTTCGGCTTCGGCGCCGGCGTCGGCGGCATCCGACACTGGGAGGACGGCGGCCACGACTCCGACGCGGCGCAATGGGACGGCATCGAATCCTGGGACCGACCGGCCGGCGGCGCGTACCTCGGTTTTGGCCAGGCGTACTACGTCGCCCAGTGGTTTGCCGTGTTCCTGAACGAGCGCGTGCAGGTCTCGGCCGCCCGGCACGTGCCGAGCACGCTCTGGTGGTCGGCCCTCGCCGGGGTCGAGTTCACGCCGGGCCGGCCGGGACCCGTGTCGCTCTGGCTCGGCGCCGGGGTGTACGGCCGCTGGAACCAGGTGGAAAACGGTCCGCAGCTTGCGCCGCTCGGTCTTCTCGGCTTGTCCCTGCATCTGTGAGCGCCGGGCGCGCCGCCCGGGCGGCGCCGGCCGTGACGCCGACCGCCAGCGCCAGCAGCGCCAGCCCCCAGGCCGACGGTGCCCGCGCAGGCGCGCCGCAGCCCGCGGAGCCGCCGGGGCCGCTGCCGGACGAGTCGGCGCCCCAGGCATCGGGCTCGGCGAGGTCGGCCGCAGCGTCCGCACCACCGTCGTCGTCCGCCACTTCCCACCCGCCATCGGCCACGTCCGCACCGGGCTCGGCCACGTCGGGCGCCTCGCCAACCAGCCCGGCCAGGTGCGCCGCCGCTGCCACGTAGCTGCGGGTCACCTGCACGTAGAAGGGCCAGTTGAAATGCGCCGCGGTGTCCTCGGCGGTGTGCCAATACGGGTTGTAGTAGTCCAACTCCTCGGCGATGAGCATGGCGGCGGGGTAGCCCTCGTTCCAGAAGCTGCCGTGGTCGCTCCAGTTGTCGCTGATGGCCACCTCCTGCGGCACGAGGCCGGTGATGGCGTACGTGTCGATGGCGTCGCGCCAGAGCCTGAAGATGGCCGCGTCGACGCCGGCCGGGTCGTCGGCCGGGTCGCGGGTGTTCATTTCCACGATTGGTTCGGCTGTTTCCGGTGGGTCGAAGGCGAGCGAGTCGGCCGCGATCATCGCGACGACGTTGTCGCCCGCCGCCCCGCAGGCGGCCGCGTAGCCGGCGGAGCCGATGCGTTCGCATTCCCACGGCGCGTTCTCCTCGGCGCCGAAAAACGCGAAGCGGATGGTGCGCTCGAAGCGCCGGCCGGCAAACGATCGGGCGAGCAGCAGCGTCGCCGAAACGCCGGACGCGTTGTCGTCGGCGCCGGGCGCCGGGCCGGTCCACGGATAGTCGTCGAGGTGTGCCCCGACGACGACGATTTCCTCGGCCCGGGTCGTGCCGTCGATCTGGCCGAGCACGTTGCGCCCCGGCGGCGCGCCGTCTTCCCCCGGGAAGTCCTGGTAGGCGACGGCGTCCAGGCCGTACGACAGAAGGTGTTCGTACACGTACTGTTCGGCGCGATCGATCGCCGTGCCTGAAAACGACGACCGGGTGGTGAAGGTGTAGGGAGTGCCGCCCACGAGCGCCGGGGCGGCCCCGCTGAGTTCGTTGACCACGGGTTCGAGGGCTTCGCGCGACACCGCCGCGACCAGCGCCGCGATGTCGGCGCGGTAGTCGATCTCGGCGCGGGCCGGTGCGGCCACGAGGCATCCCACGAAAGACAGGACCAAGGCCCGTGCGACCGTCGTCATCGCTGCGCTCCACCGAAGTCGGGGCGGACAGCGCCCCCGCAAGCCCCCGGGGCCCCGCGTTCGGCGCGCTGCCACCCGGCCAACGAGCCACAGACCGGCCCCAAAAGCAAGGCTCGCGCCGTGCCAGAATCCGTCACCCAGACCGGGATTCGCGAGCGGATCCGGGCCCAATCGCTGTGTCGGCCGCGCCGCTTTGGTGCTCGCCGGAGCGGTGCTACGACTGCGCCCAAATCGGCTTGCCTCCTCGCGCTCGGCCCCGCCTCCACTCGCTCGGACCTCGGTGCGGTGACAGATTCTGGCGTGCGGGCCCCATCGCCCACGGGCCGTCGCTGCCCGCGGGCAAACCGGCGCGCCGGGCGCGTTGTCGCAAGCGCCGGCGTTCGGCTATGCTCTCGCGCGATGCCGGCGGCGTCGCAGAGCGGTGGCGCCGCCCGCGAGCGGCACGGAGTGCCCGATGAGCGAGGTCACGACGAGTTTCATGTTCCGCGTGCTCGGTCGGCTCGCCGCAAGCGGGCAATTCGGCCCGCGCGACGGCATCCTCGTGGTCGGGGCCGGCAAGTTCGACCGGGCGGTGCTCGGCGCACTCGGTTGCCCGCGCGTGACCTTCACGAACCTCGCCCCCGCCACGCCCGACGCCGAGCGCCAGAACGCCGTGGCGCTCGACTACCCCGACAACCACTTCGACCACGTGCTCGCCCACGCCACGCTGCACCACATGGATCGGCCCCACCAGGCCGTCTGCGAGATGTACCGCGTGGCCCGGCGCACGGTGCTTTTCTTCGAGTCCCAGGATTCCTGGCTGCTGCGGCTCGGCGTGCGGTTCGGACTCACCGTCGACTACGAGGTCAACGCCATCCACGACCAGGGCGGCCACGGCGGCGGCGTCAACGCCACGCCGGTGCCGAACTACGTCTACCGCTGGACCCCGCGCGAAGTCGAAAAGCTCGTGCGTTCGCTCGACGCCGCGCGCGAGCCCGAATTGCGGTTCTTCCGGGAGTGGGACTTCACGTGGCCGCGCGTGGCCCGGCGGCTTGCCGGAACCCCGCTCGGGCGGCTGCCCGCCCCGCTGCTCGCCCCGCTGTTCGGCGCGGCGGTCGGCGCCGCCAACGCGCTCGCCGGCCGCCACGGCAATCGCTTCGCGGCCTGCATCTTCAAGGACCGCGCCCGCCTGCACCCCTGGATCGCCGAGCAGGACGGGGGCCTGCGCCTCGCCCGCTGATCGGTCCCGCCGGCCCTTCCCCGACCGGGGTCCGAGGCTCGTATCTCGCCGAACCGTGCGGGTTGCCCCGCGCGTCCGAGGCTGCTACGCTCGTTCCTCGTATTCGCAAGACGCGGCGGCCGGGGCGGCGTTCCCGGCCGCGGGAGGAATGGGTCATGAGTCGACTCGGCGCAATCTGGGTTCTGGCGGTGTTGGCGCTCTCGTTCACGGCCTGCGGCGGCGGCACGGGACGAGGCAGCGGCAGCGACGAGTGCGAGACGGCCGCCGACTGCACCGAGGGCTGGCAGTGCTTCGAAGCGGCCTGCCACGCCCCTTGCACCGAGGCCGCCAACTGCGCGCCCGGCACGGTGTGCGCCACGGTCACGAATGCCGCCGAAGAGACGTTTCAACTCTGCGTCGACGCGGCGCTTTTCCCCTGCACGGGCGACACCGTCGACACGGCCTGTCTACCGCTTGCCGTGGGCGTCTGCGAGCACCGCGCTTGCTCCGAGGCCGGCGTCTGCCAGGTCGTGGCCGACGCCGACTGCCCGACGCTCACCGTGACGCGGCTCACGCCGGCCACCGGCCCGGCGAGCGGCGGCACGCTCGTCGTCATCGAAGCGCAGGGCCTCGACTCGGCCGCCGAAGTGACGCTCGGCGGCGCGCCGCTCACGGGGCTCCGCACCGTCGCCGAAGGCCGCTTCACGGCCCTGACACCGGCCGGCCAGGCCGGCCCGGCCGAGCTCGTGGCCGTCAACCCGAACGGCCTCACGGCCCGGCTCCCCGCCGCCTTCACCTACGTCGCCGACGCCTCGCTGCCCGGCGCGCCGCCCGCCCTCACGGGGCTGCGCCCCACCACGGGCCCGGCCGCCGGCGGCACGCTCGTCGCCGGCGCCGGCGCCAACATCGACGCGGCGGCTCAGCTCTTCCTCGGCGGCACGCCGGTCGCCGAGTGGCACCTCGTCGACGCCGGCACGTTCACCTTCGTCACCCCGCCCGGGGTCGCGGGCACGCCGGTCGACATCGCCATCACCAACCCCGACGGCCGCACCGCCACGCTCGCGAGTGCCTTCACCTACCACGCCGAGGCCGGTGAGCCCCCGCTCATCGAGCGCGTCGTGCCCGTGGCCGGCCCCGTCGCGGGCGGCACGGCCGTCACGGTGTTCGGCGCCCGCTTCGACCCCGAGCTCGTGTTCTTCCTCGACGGCCGCCCGCTTGCGGCCGACGCGCTCGGCGACGTCACGGCCACCACCATTGCGCTCGTCACCCCGGCCCACCCGGCCGGCGCCGTGGCCTTCGCGGTCACGAACCCCGACGGCCGCAGCGCGGCACTCGCCGGCGCCTTCACGTACGGTCCCGTCGGGCCGCGCCTCGACGCCGTGGTGCCCAATTCGGGCCCGCCGAGCGGCGGCGCCGACCTCACGATCACGGGTGCCGGCTTCGTCGACGGCGTCGCCCTCTACTTCGGCGCCGATCCGGCCATCGATCTCGCCCTCGTCGACCCGAACACGCTCACGGCCACGAGCCCGCCCGGCACCGAAGGTCAGGCCTTCGACCTTCGCGTCGTCAATCCGGACGGGCTCGCCGACGTGTTGCCGGCCGGCTTCGCCATCCGCGCCGTCGAAGAACCGCCGCCGCCGGCCGTGACGGGCGTCGTCCCGCCGCAGGGCCCCGTCGCGGGTGGCAACACGGCCCTGATCGTCGGCTCCGGCTTCGTCGAAGGTGCCACCGTGCGGTTCGGCGACACGGCCGCCCCGGCCGTCGAAGTCATCGGCCCGCGCGCCGTGCAGGTCACCGTGCCGGCCGGCGCCGAGGGCGCGGTCGACGTCACCGTCACCAACCCCGACACGCGCAGCGCCACGCTCGCCGCGGCCTACACCTACGTTGCGCCCGACGTCGTCGTGCCGCCGACGCCGCCCGTCATCCAGGCCATCTGGCCCGAACGGGGTCCCATCGGCGGCGGCACGCGCGTCATCGTCAGCGGCAGGAACTTCCTCGAAGGCATCCGCGCCGAACTCGGCGGCGCCGCCGTCGCGGAACTGCACTGGCTCGACAACCTCACGCTCACCCTCGTGACCCCGCCCGGCACCGCCGGCCCGGCCGACCTGACGCTCACGAACGTCGACGGCGGCACGGTCACCTTCGCGGGCGCCTTCACCTACTACGACCCGGCCACGGCCGGCCCCGCCCCCGCCATGGCCAACGTGCGCCCCGACGAGGGCCCCGTGGCCGGCAACACGGCCGTGCTCACGAGCGGCGCCAACTTCGTCGAAGGCGCGCAGATGTTCGTCTGCAACCGGCCCGCGGCCGACGTCGCGGTGCACAGCGCCACCGAGTTGAGTTTCTCGACCCCGGCCGGCACGCCCGGGCTCTGCGACATCGCCATCACCAACCCCGACGGCCAGAGCGCCGTGCTCGTCGACGCGTTCGCCTACTACATCCCGAGCGGCTCGACGCCGTCGCCCGTCATCACAGGGCTCGTCCCGAGTGCCGGCGACGTCGCCGGCGGCGCCGCTGTCGAACTGCGCGGCACGGGCTTCGCCGCCGACGCGCTGCTGTTCTTTGCGGGCCGGCCCATGGCCGACGCCGAATACGTCGACCCGACCACGCTGCGCTTCGTCACCCCGCCGCACGCCGCCGGCAGCGTGCCGGCCCAGGTCACGAACCCCGACGGCCAGAGCTACCGGCTCGCCGCCGCGTTCACCTACTTCGTCGCGCCGCCGTTCCTCGGCTACATCGACCCCGTGAGCGGCCCCACGTACGGCGGTTTCATGGTCCAGGCGCACGGCGAACACTTCTCGGCCGACATGACCGTGCTGCTCGGCGACGAACCCGTCGACGCCGTGTTCATCGACGCCCAAACCTTCGAGTTCGAGGCCCCGGCACGGCCCGCCGGCCGCTACGACCTCACCGTCATCGCCGCGGGCGGGCTCTCGTCCACGCTCACGGCGGCGCTCACCTACTACGAGCCGGGCACCGAGCCGGCGCCGGTCGTCTCGGGCCTGAGCCCGGCCAGCGGCTCGGTCGCGGGCGGCTACCTCGTCATCGTGTCCGGCGAAAACTTCCTGCCCGGCGCCACGGTGCGCTTCGGCAGCACCGACAGCCCCGCCGCCACCGTGCAGACGGCCGAAGTCATCACCGCCGAAGTGCCGCCCGGCCCGGCCGGCGCCGTCGCCGTCACCGTGCGCAATCCCGACGGCCAGGAAGGCCAACTCGCCGCCGCCTTCACGTACCTGCTCGCGTCCGACGCCCTCCGGCTCGAACGCGTCTCCCCGAACGCCGGCCCCGCGAGCGGCGGCACGCTGCTCACCCTCACGGGCGACGGCTTCGAGGCCGGCGCCACGGTCATCGTGGGCACGGCGTTTGCGGACGACGTCGCGGTCGCCGGCTCCCAGACCATCCTCGCCACGGCCCCGGCCGGTGAAGTCGGCCCGGCCGACGTGCAGGTGGCGCTCGAAGGCGGGCGTACGGCCACCATCGAAAACGCGTTCTTCTACTACGACCCGGCGAGCCCCGCGCCCTTCCCCGAGATCGCGGCCATCCACCCGCTCGTCGGCCCGACGAGCGGCGGCACCGTGCTCTCCATCCGCGGCAGTAACTTCGATGGCAACGCCACGGTCTACGTGGGCCGCGCACCCACCCCCGTTGCGGCGCGCTACGGCAGCACGCACCTCGTGGTTCTGACCCCGGCCGCCGCGGCCGGCCCGGTCGACATCACGGTCGTCAACGGCGACGGCAAGTCGGCCACCCTCGAAGCCGGCTTCACCTACTACGACCCGACGGGGCCCGTCGCCCCGTTGACCCTCCTCAACATCGCCCCCGCCGTCGGCCCCACCACGGGCGGCACGGCGGTCACGGTGACGGGCCAGGGATTCCTGCCCGGGCTCACGCTGCTCGTCGGCGCGTTGCCGGCCAGCGACGTGCAACTCGACGGCACGGGCTCCCTCCAGGCCGTCGTGCCGCCCGGCACGCTCGGCACGGCCGACGTCACGGTCGTCAACGCCGACGGGCGCAGCGCCACGCTGACCGCGGCCTTCACCTACGTGCTCGCCGCCCCGGCCATCACCCAGATCGTCCCCACGCGCGGGCCCATCGCGGGCGGCACCGAGGTCGTGCTCGTCGGCAGCGGCTTTGCCGAGGGCGCCCACGTGCTGTTTGGCGACAGTCCGGCGAGCGATGTCGTGTTCTTCAACAGCGACGCGCTGCGGGCCACGACACCGGCCGGTGCGCCCGGCGTCGTCGCCGTGCGCGTGCTCAACCCCGACGGGCAGTCGGCGACACTCGCCGCGGCCTTCGAGTACGTCGAGCAGCCGTTCGGCGACCCGCCGCCCACGCTCACGTCGCTCACCCCCAACGTCGGCCCGGTCGCGGGCGGCAGCGTCGTGCTCGTCGCCGGCAGCGGCTTCACGACCGGCGCCACCGTGCTGTTTGGCGGCGCCACGGCCCGGCGCGTGCAGATCGTCGACCCGAACCGCCTCGTCGTCGTCACGCCGGCCGCTCAGGCCGCCGGCACGGTCGACGTCTCGGTGCTGAACGCCGACGGTCAGGGGGCCACCCTCACCGGTGGCTACCACTACGTCACGCCCAGCAGTGCCGCGCCGCGGCTTTCGGGCATCACGCCGAGCCGCGGGCCCGCCCTTGGCGGCACGAGCCTCATCCTCACGGGCTCGGGCTTCCAGCAGGGGGGCCTCGCCTACATCGGCTACCGCCCCGTGCCGAACCTCGTGCGCCTGAACCAATCCATCGCCACGGCGCTTTCGCCCGCCGGCGACCCGGGCGCCGCCGACGTCGTCTGGACCAACCCCGACGGCCAGGTGGCCCTCATCCCGGGTGGCTTCTCGTACGCGGCCGCCCCGCGCGTCGACGCGGTCGACCCGGCGGTGGGCCCCGTCGGCGGCGGCACCATCGTCACGGTCGCCGGCGACCACTTCGCCGACGGCGCGCGCGTGCGCATCGGCGGCGCCGATGCGACGAGCGTCGTGTTCCTGAGCGCCCAGGTGCTCTCGTGCCGCACGCCGGCCGGCAGCGAAGGCGCGGCCGACCTCACGGTCATCAACCCCGACGGGCAGTCCAACACGCTGCCCGGCGGCTTCACCTATCTCTTGCCGCCGCAACTCTTTGCCGCCGAGCCGGCCTACGTGCTGGCGTCCGGGGGCACCCCGGTGCTGCTCTACGGCCGGCATCTCGCCCCCGGTCTCGCGCTGCAAGTCGGCGAGACGCTCATCGACGACTACACGTACCTCACGAGCGAGGCGCTCCAGTTCTCGGCCCCGCCGGGGGTTCCCGACGACCTGCCGGCCATTCGGGCCACGAACCCCGACGGCCAGGCCGCGGTGCTCTACAACGCGCTCCTGTACGTCGACCCCGATCTCCTCGAAGACCCGCCGCCGCAACTTGCCGAGGTGTTCCCCGGCCGCGGCCCCACCACGGGCGGCACCGAAGGCTACGTCACGGGCACCGATTTCCAGACGGGCGCCTTCCTGCTCTTCGGCGGTCGCCCGCTCGCGGCCGACGCCGTCGTCCATGCCGCACTCGCGCGCTTCACGACGGCCCCCGTGGCGGCCCCCGGCCTCGTCTCGGTGACACTCGTCAACCCCGACGGGCAGTTCGCGAGCCTCGACGAAGCCTTCGAGTACCTCGACCCCGAAACCCTCGGCCCCGGGCCCGAGGTCACGGCCGTCGACCCCGAGAGCGGGCCCACCGCCGGCGGCGACGACCTGCGCATCTCCGGCAACTTCCTCGACGATGCCGCCATCGCCATGCTCGGCGACCGGCCGCTTGCCGACGTCGGCCTCGTCGACATGAACGTGCTCGGCGGCACCACCCCCGAGGGCGAAGCCGGCCTGGCCACCCTCATCGTCACGAACCCCGACGGCCAGTCGACGGTCGTCGAAGACGCCTTCCTCTACGTGCCGCCGCCGGTCATCGACAGCATCACGCCGGCCACGGGCCCGAGTGTCGGCCACACGCCGGCCGTCATCCGCGGGGCCAACTTCGTCATGGGCAGCACGCCGGCCACGAAGTCGCGCGTCTTCTTCTGCGATTCCTACGAGCCCATGGACAACTGCGAGCAGGCCCCGGCGTCCACGACCGTCGTGCAGAGCGCCACGCAGATCGACCTCGTGACACCGGCGCACACGCCCGGGCTCGCCGACGTCGTCGTCGTCAACCCCGACGGCCAGTACGTCATCCTGGTCGACGGCTTCTCGTTCACGCCGCCGCCGGCCATCACGAACGTCACGCCGAACCACGGCTCCACGACGGGCGGCGAAAGCATCACCATCGCCGGTCAGGGGTTTGGCGCCGGCGCCGTCGTCACCCTCGGCGACGACCTCTGCCTCGACATCGTGGTCTGGGACTCCACGCGCATCGTCTGCACCACCCCGCGGGTGCTCACGGCCGGCCCGGTCGGTGTCACGGTCCTGAACCCGAACGGCGCCACGGCGACGCTCGGCGGCGGCTTCCTCTACATCTCGCCGCCCGACGTCACGCGCGTCTACCCGACGAACGGCCCCGAGACGGGCGGCACCACCGTCACCATCGAGGGCGCCGACTTCGCGGTCGGCCCGCCGCAGAAAGCCACGGTGTTCTTCGGCCTCACCGAGGTCGACGAAGACGACGTCACGGTCGTGAGCCCCACGCTCATCCGCGTCGTGTCGCCGCCCGGCATCGGGCTCGTCGCCGTCACCGTGCAGAACCCCGACGGCCAGCGCGACGTCGTGGCCGGGGCCTTCACCTACACGCCGCCCATCCCGGCCCCCATCGTCACCTACGTGGCGCCCGACTACGGCTCCATCGACGGCGGCGTGCTCGTCAACGTCGTCGGCCAGAACTTCCTCGCCGGCGCCACCGTGTTCTTCGGCCGCGAGCCGAGTTGGACCGAAGGCTTCGACGCCGAGGTGCGCAACAACGGCACGCTCATCCTCGTCACGACACCGGCGCACTCGGCCGGGGTCTTCGACGTCAAGGTGCGCAACACCGACCAGCAGGAAGTCATCCTCGAAGACGCCTTCGAGTTCATCGAACCGCTCGAGTTGCCGGCCCTCGCGTTCACGGGCATCGCGCCCAACCGCGGGGCGGTCGAAGGCGGCTACATCGCCGTCATCTCGGGGCGCGGCTTCAAGTACGGCATCGAGGTGTACGTGGGCGACGCGCTCACGTCCACGTGGGTGTCGGTCGCCGACCTGCTGCGGCTCGGTCCCACGGCGCTGCGCGTCGTCATGCCCGAGGCGCCGAACGGCGGCGGCTGGTACGACATCATGCTGCAGAACCCGAGCTCGGGCGATCCCGACTACATCATCGAGACCGACGCGTTCCAGTACACGCGCGGCGGCGTCTTCCTACCGAAGGGCCATCGGCTGCCCATCGACGGGCGCGACGACAACCAGGCCGTCATCTTCGACGCCAACGGCGACGGCTTGAACGACGTGCTGGTGCTCCGCCAGTCCGACCCCGACGAGATCTTCATCAACACGCCGCAGGACGCCGACGCCGGCGGCTGGTTCGAAAACCAGACGACCACGTTGCTCGTCGGCTCGCCCGACTGCACCAGTGCCTACCCAACGGTGTCCGATTTCGACGGCGACAGCGACCTCGACGTCGTCTTCTGGTGCAACAACAACCGCATCTACCTCTACCGCAACGCCGGCGACGGCACGCTCACGGCCGAGGCCGTCGGCCCGAGCATCTCGTCGGTCCAGGACGTCGAAGTGGGCGACCTGAACTGCGACGGCGTGCCCGACCTCTTCATCTCGCGCGACAACGCGGCCAACGTGGTGTGGATCGGCAATGGGCTCGGCAGCTTCTCCGAGGCGCCGGCCGGCACGTTCCCGACGGTGTCCGAGCCGTCGCGCGGCGCGGCCATCGGCGACGTCGACCACGACGGCGACCCCGACGTGCTCGTCGCGAACGACAACGCCTACCAGAACCGGCTCTACTACAACAACTGCAACAACATCGAGTGGCCGCCCACCTGCAACCTCAACATCCCGAACTGCACCATGGCCACCTGGAACGGCCACCGCTACGCGTTCTGCACGACCAACCGCGCGTGGGCCGCGGCCCAGGCCGACTGCACGGCCTACGGCTTCGACCTCGCCACGGTCAACAGCGACGCCGAGCGCACCTGGATGCGCACCCAGATCGGCGCCGCCTCGTGGCTCGGCTACAGCGACGCCGCGCTCGAAGGCACCTGGCGCTGGCTCTACGACACCACCTCCTACACGAGCTGGTGCAGCGGTGAGCCGAACGGCAGCACGGCCGCCAACTGTGCCGATATGACCACCAACAGCACGGGCTGCTTCGCCGACCAGGACTGCAACTCCACGCGCCGCTACGTCTGCGAAGCCGCCACCCCCACCTGCCCGGTGCTCTGGCAGTTCGTCGATGGCGAATACGGCGAAGGGCTCAACTTCCCGGTCTCGGGCGGCAACACGCGCGATGCCTTGCTGTTCGACGTCGACGTCGACGGCTGGCTCGACGCCATCCTCATCAACAACGGCCAGACGAACCGCATCTACATGAACGACGGCGGCAGTTTCCGCAACGACACGGGGCTGCGCTACCCACAGTCCGAGACCAACCTCAACTCGTACCAGGCGCACCTGGTCGACGTCGACCGCGACGGCGACCTCGATCTGCTCATCCGCAAGCGCGTCGGCACGAGCCCCGAGCGGTTCTGGCTCGAACTGTACCTGAACGACCGCAACAACGGCGGCGCCGGCACGTTCTCGTCGGTCTCGCTCGCCAACCTGCCGCCCTACTTCACCGAAGACACGCTGTACTTCGCGTTTGGCGACCTCGACGACGACCGGCTGCCCGACATCTACGTCGTCAACGACGACCGCCAGGACCGCATCTTGTTCAACAACGGCTACATCCCGAACCAGCCGCGCATCGAGGGCAACCGCGTGCCCATCGGGGCCTTCGCCGACGGCACCATCGTCGGCTACCCGCCCGACAACGACGACACGCGCTCGGTCGACATCGGCGACCTCGACAACGACGGCGACCCCGACCTCGTCACCTGCGTCTGGAACGGCAAGGTCAAGGTGCTCATCAACGACGGGCTCGGCAACTTCTTCGACCGCACGAACGAGCGGCTGCTCGCCATGACGGCCAACCGCGCGTGCAGCAAGGTCAAACTCGCCGACATGGACGCCGACGACGACCTCGATCTCCTCATCGGCGTCTACTACAACACCGACTCCGGGCAGTTGTCCGACGGTCAGAAGCGCCAGCTCGTCAACGACGGCGACGGCTACTTCGTGGCCGACGTCACGAGCGTCAACATGCCGCAGGCGAACGGCTACAACTACGACATCGACGTCGGCGACATCGACCGCGACGGCGACCTCGACGCGCTGTTCACGGGCTACCGCTGCTACTACAGCTGCACGTCCGACGCCGTGCTCATGACCAACGGCGGCGATCCCTTCAACGTCGGCGGGGCCTACCTGTTCGACCAGACGAGCCGCTGGTTTGGCGGCTCCATCCAGTGGGAAGTGTCGCGCGCCGGCCGGCTCGTCGACCTCAACATGGACGGCCACCTCGACCTCTACGTCGGCCGCTCGGGCGCGCAGAACATGCTGTTCCACTTCGTGCCGGCCACGCAGCGCTTCGTCGACGTCACGACGTCGCACCTGCCGGCCATCTCCACCACCACCCGCGACGTCGAGGTTTGGGACTTCGACGACGACGGCGACCAGGACATCTTCGTCACCAACAACGGCTTGAACCGGCTCAACATCGGCGAAAACGACCGGCGGTTTTCCGACGTCACGTCCACGCACATCCCGCAACTCTCCGGCGACAACCGGGCGAGCGCCATCGGCGACGTCGACGAAGACGGGCTCATGGACGTCGTGGTCGTCAACTGGTCGAGCGAAAAGGCGTTCCTCTACCTCAACACGGGCGGCGGCCACCTCGGCGACGGCTCGGCCAACCTGCCCTGGGACCTCGACCCGTCGAACGACGTCGTCATGGCCGACTTCGACGCCGACGGCGACGTCGACATCTTCATCGCCAACGACGGCCAGAACCGCATCTACCTGAACCAGAACCACCAGCCCGAGTAGCCACGTCCCGCTGCCCCGGGTCCGGGCGAGACCGGCCCGGGGCGCATCACGCTATCGCCTTGCCGGTGGTCTTGCCGTAGGGTGGGCGCGGCTGCGGCGCACCGGCCGGGCCGCAGGGGGACGCGGGGCGGCGTGCGTCCCCGAGGAGCGCGAACATGAAACGATGGGGCATCCTGGTGTGGCTGTTCGCCGCCTGTGCGGGCGAATCCGCGCCGACGCCGAGCGGGGCGCCGGTGGCCTGCAACGAAGTCGACATCCACGGCCGCGACTGGGTCGAATTCGTGAACCCCGGCACCGTCGCCGTCGACCTCTCGGGTTGGGGGCTCACCGACGAACTCGACGACGCCGACAAACGCTGGCTCCTGCCGGCCGGCAGCGTCGTGCCTCCCGGCGGCTTCCTCGTCGTGAAGGGCGAGCAGACCGACGGCGACGGCACGGGCTTCGGCTTCGGCCTCAAGGCCGGCGATACGCTCTACCTCGTCGACGCCGGGGGCGAACTGCGGCTTGCGGACGATATCGGCGACCCGCCGGACGGGCGCACCTGGGGCCGCTACCCCGACGGCAGCGGGCCGTGGCAGCCAACCGTCCCCACGCAGGGGTTCGGCAATGGGGTGTCCGAAGACCTCGCCGCACCGCTCTTCGACGACACGCGCGTCGTCACGATCGACCTCGAACTCGACGCCGCGGCCCGCGCCGCCCTCGACGCCAACCCCGAGACGTTCGCGGCGGCCACTTTTCGGCTCACCACCCCCGAACGCGAATACGCCGCGGTCGCCGCCGCCGTGCGGCTCAAGGGCGGCGCGCTCGTCACGAGCGTGGCCGAGAAACCGCCCTTCAAGATCGACTTCAACCGCGCCGACGGTTCGGCCCGCTTCCTCGGCCTGAAGGGGCTCACGCTCAACAACCTCGCGGCCGACCCGAGCGCGCTGCACGAGGCGCTCGGCTACCGGCTCGCGGCCGCCGCGGGGCTGCCGGCGCTGCGCACGGGCTTTGCCGACGTGCGCGTCAACGGCGAGCGGCGCGGCCTCTACGCCGTGCTCCAGGTCTACGACGACGTCATGCTCGCCGCCCACTTCGCGACGACGCAGCACCTCTACGAGGGCCACTCGGAGCTCGACCCCGGCGAAATCGCGCGCTTCGACGTGCACGAAGGGGACGCGGCCGACACGGCCGACCTCGCGGCGTTGCTCGCGGCCGTCGCGGCCGAGGGCGGCGACGCCTGGTATGCCGGCCTCGAACCCGTGCTCGACCGCGGCGCGGCGCTGCGCTTCCTCGCGCTCGAAGCGGCGCTCGGGCACACCGACGGCTACGCCTTCGACGCAAACCGCTACTACCTGGTGAGCGACGCCGCGGGCCGCTTCACGCTCCTGCTCGCGCAACTCGACCGCGCATTTGCCGAGGACCTCGACGCCACGGCCGGGACAAGCCTGCTGCCCACCCGCTGCCTCCTGAGCCCCGCCTGCACGGCCGACTTCGAGGCCGCGGTCGCCGCCGTGCGCGCGGTCTTCCAGAGCCGCGACTGGGGAGCCGAGGCCGCGCGCCTCGACGCGCTCGTGCGTCCCTACTGCGAGCGTGAGCCGAAGGTCCCGTGCGCGCTCCCCGACCACGATGCCGCGGTGGCCAACGTCCGGGCGCGGCTCACGGCCGCGGCCGAGTAGGGCCGGCGGGGCGGGGCCGGGGCTTCCCGGCCTGTGTCACAGTGCGGGTGTGCGGCCGCGGGGGCGCCCGGCCCGGGCCGAAGGAGCGGGGTTCCATGCAGGCGGTGCTGGCAGCGTGCCGCAAACCGTGGGCCGATTGGGAGCGGTTGCAGCAACGCGTCGAGGCGGCCTTGCCGCGGCTCGGTGCTCTCCGATCGGGCCGAGGCGAGCGAACGCCTGCGTCTGGCCGAGCCCGACCGGCAGCGGGGCTGTCGACGGTGTGAGCATCCTCGGCCTGTTGGCCTCACAACGTTTCGGCATCGCGGAAGACAGACCCCCGAGCCGCGGTGTCTGGGCGTCTAGTCGGCGTGTCGTGTCGTTGTTTTTGGGCATGTACTCGGCGCTTTTTCGTTCGCAACGCCCCCCGCCGCCCACGCGCGGCCCATGGCCCGCGTCCGTCCCCGAACCCCCTCTCCACAGCGCACCAAGCCCCCGGAAGACGCCCCGGACGGCCCGTTGCGGCGGCCACAAGCCGCAAGGAGGCGCTCTGCGGCGTGCGTTGCGGGCGCAACTCGCGCCATGGGGCGGCTCCGTGCGCGAGACTGCGGTGTCAACCGCACGCGGCAGGCGCCTCGGTGCGCGGGGTTCAACGGTCAACCCCGGCCCCGGAGCGTCGGGGCGGGGCCCGATCGTGCGGCAACAGCGGGAATCGCGGGCCGGTCGGCGACCCGTCGAGGCCGGCGGGCGGGAGCCCGGGCGGGGGTGTGGCGGTCAGGCCTCCGGCGCGTCGGATGCCGGGGCCTCGTTCCCGTCGCTGGCCACCGGCTCGCCGACACGCTGATAGCGGGGGAAGAACGTGTCGGCCCAGGCGCGCCCGTAGCCCTTGGTGGCCGCGGTCTTGAGGAGTTCGCCGTAGGTCGCGAGGCGCAGGCGGTTGACGCCTTCCTTCCACTCGTCGACCTCGGCGCCGACGAGGGCCCGGGCGCCTTCGGCCGCGCTGCGCCGGTCGAGGGCTTCGATCGCTGCCGTGGCCCGGAGGGCGGCCTCGGCGATGAGCGGTCGGAGCCGGCTGCCCTCGGGCAACGTCGCGGCGGCGGGCACGAGGCGGTCGCGCACGTAGCCGCAGGCCTTGCGCAGCGGCCAGCCGGCGATCTCGGACGGCGCCACGTTGAACAGCACGCTGTAGGGCGGGCGGTCGCGCTGGCCTTCGGATTCGACGAGCGCCTCGCGGCCGAGCCGCATGATCGCGCGATCGGAAAGCGCATCGGCCACGGCCACGACGGCGTGCGCCTGGGTGACGGCCGCGAGCGCATTGAACGCCTTGCCGGCGAGCGACAGCGCCTCGCCAAGCAGCCCCTCGAAGGCCGCCGCGTGTCCGGCGGCGTCGGGGTCGGCCGCGGTGGCGGCCTGCGAGAACAGCAGTTCGTTGCGGTAGGCGACGATGGAGTAGGACTGCGGTATCCGCTTCATGGCACCCCCCAATTTTCCTGGCCGGTGTTGGCCCGTGGTTCGGTACTCGCTACCGTACCCGAGCCCGGCCGGGGGCGGCAAGGGGGCCGCGCGAATTTTTTCGGGGGGGCACGGGCGGGGCCCCCGGACGCCGCGGCCGGCGGCCCGCTCAAGCGTCGAGCAGTCGCCGCCGCAGCAGCGTGCGCAGGTCGCGCCGGCCATCGGCGATGACCAGCACGTAGACCTGCTCTCCCTGGATCCGATAGACGATGCGGTAGGGCTTGAAGAAGACCTCGCGATACGTGCGGATTCCGAGTGCGGCGAGTTCGGGCGGATGGCTGCCACGCTCCGGCAATTCGCAAAGCCCCCCGAGGGCCCGCTCGATCGCACTCAGGACATGGTCGGCCCGCTCGGGCGCGTCGTGGCGGGCAACGTAGTGGTAGAGGTCCCGGAGATCCTGTCCGGCGGCGGTCGTCAGCAGCACGTCGAACGGCATCCGCGCTACTCCGGCCGGGCGCGCAGCCCCGCGCACACATCGGCGGCCGGCGTGAGTTGGCCGGCGTCGATCTGGCGTTCGCCGAGGGCCAGGATCTTGAGGAGCGCCAGCGTCTGCTGCTGCTGTTCGTAGGTCGCGATGTCGAGGATGACCACCTTGGCCTCGCCATTCTGGGTGATGATGAGGGGCTCCTGCTGCTCGTGCAGTGTGCGGACGATCTCGGCCGCGTGGGTCTTGAGGTAGCTGATGGGCTTGATCTGGTCTTGGAGACTCATCGGGGCACCTCCGCGCCGGAGACATGACCGAATCTAGTCCGGCAATGGGTCGCCCGTCAAGCACGCGCCCCGTCGCGCCCCGCCCCCGCCTACACCACGAACCGCCCGTCATCGAGCCGGCGCGCCTGCCCCAGTGTGGCCAGCGTCTGCAGGATGTCGGCCACGGTGTCGGCGCGGGCCGCCTTGAAGCGGCGGGCGAGGGCCTCGGCCGTGACGGCCCCCGGCTCGGCTTCGAGCGCCGTGCGCACGGCCTGCACGCGGGCGACGAGGCCCGCCGGCCAGGCGGCCTTGCCGGCCCCGGCCTTGGCCGGTTCGGCCGACCGTTCGCCGGCCGCTTCGAGTTCCGGCAATTCAGGCTGTTCGGGGGCTTCGGCGGCAACGGGTACGGGCCGGCCGCCGGGGCACTGGAACTCGGGCCGCAGCCAGCGCACGAGACCCCGCGCTTCCTCGGCCGCGCGTTCGGCGTTCAGGGCCACGAGCCGTTCGAGGATGTCGTCGTCGCTGAGCGTCGGGGGCCAGCCATAGGCCGCGAACACCGCCCGGTCGAGCGCGTCGTGCAGTTCGCGCAACACCGAGCAGAGGCCCTGCTCGTGGATGGCCTTCTCCTTCGCCGTCAGCGCTTCCTCGGCCCGCAGCTTTTCGAGCACGTTGTACATGCCCGTGAGGGTGAGCCCCGGGTGCGCGGCCTGCTGCCGCTTGCGGTGCTGGTCGAGGGCCTCGCCGAGCTCGCGGATGGCCGCCGCCTGCGCTTCGCTCGCGGCCGGGAAGGCGAACGCTAGCGGGTTCTCCCGGGGGGCATGACGACCGACAAGGCATCCCGTCCGTGTTTGCGGTAGATGGCGAAGTCCCGGTCGAGCGTGATGACGGCAAGTTCGTCGTCGAGTTCGGCCATGCGCACGAGGCAGGCATCGGCAAGCGCCATGGGCACCGAGGCGTACTTGCTCATGAGGCTGCGGACCGCGGGGAGCTCCTGCGTGAGGCGAAACGGCAGCGTCACAAGGCCGCGGTTGAGCATTTCGAGGACGGCGTCGCCGCCTTGCGGCGTGCGCCGCAGCAGGAAACAAGCCTCCGAGATGGTGGCCTCACAAGCGAGGAGCGGCGGCTTGTGACGTTCGAGGGTGGCCACGGCCCAGTCGTGGAACTCGTCGTCGCGGTTCAGGAAGGCGACGAGCGGCCCCGTGTCGACGGCGAAGCGCCTCATCGCCCGTAGCCTTCGAGGTGGCGCTCGCCGGTCGAGAGATCGCGGGGACCCTGCACGCAGCCTTGCAGGTCACGGGCGAGCGCTGCCACCGACGGCGTTGGCTCGGCAGCGAGGGCTTCGAGCGCCTCGCGCACGAGCGCGGCCTTCGTCGTGCGACGCCGCGTCGCGAGTTCGGACAACCTGCGGTCGAGTTCGCTCGATAGTTTGACGGAGACCTGAGCCATGCGTCCTCCGCATCTTGCGATTCGCTGTCTTGCCGTGCAGCCCGTTGGCCGCTGCCACCGCCGCGGGCGCAAGCGCGCCACACCGTCAGTGTAGCACCGCCCGGCAGGCGGCGGGAGGCGGACCTGGCCTCCGCGGCCGGCCCTTGGTCCCACATGGAGTCCCCCATTGACGTGGCCAGTCGCTGTTTGGCGCCGCCCTGCGATAACGCGCGTTGCCCGCGGCCGCTACCCCGCGGCCAACACGGCGTCGAGGGCCGCGCAGAGGTCGTCCGGGTGTTCGAGGCCGATGGACAAGCGGATGAGGTCGGGCGTGAGCCCGCCCGCCCGCTGCTGCGCCTTGCTGAGCTGGCTGTGCGACGTGCTCGCGGGGTGCAGAATCAGGCTCTTGGCGTCGCCCACGTTGGCAAGATGCGAGAAGAGTTCGATGTGGTCGATGATGCGCACGGCCGCGTCGTAGCCGCCCTTCGCACCGAACACCACCATGCCGCCAAAGCCGCGTTCGAGGGTGCGGCGCGCGAGCGGATACGACGGGTCGCCTTCGAGCCCGGGGTAGCGCACCCAGGCCACGTTCGGGTGGGCTTGCAGGTGGCGCGCGACGGTGAGCGCGTTTTCGCAGTGGCGCGCCATGCGCACCGGCAGCGTCTCGATGCCCTGCAGGAACTGCCAGGCGTTGTCGGGCGAGAGGCAAGCGCCCAGGTTGCGCAAGGGCACCGTGCGCACGCGCAGCGCAAAGGCGATGGGGGCGAGCGCCGCGGGGAGATCGTGGGCCCAGCAGAGGCCGTGGTAGTTCGGGTCGGGCTCCGTGAACAGCGGGTGGCGGCCGCCCTTCCAGTCGAAGCGCCCGGCGTCGGTGACGATGCCGCCGATGCCGTTGCCGTGCCCCCCGAGCCACTTCGTGAGCGAGTTGATGACGAGGTCGGCGCCGTGCGCGATGCTGCGCATGAGATACGGGGTCGTGAACGTGCCGTCGACGATGAGCGGCAGCCCGTGGGCGTGGGCCACGTCGGCCACAGCGGCAACGTCGGTGACGTCGAGCACGGGGTTGCCGATGGTCTCGATGAAGAGCGCGCGCGTGCGGGGGCCGATGGCGCGGGCGAAGCTTTCGGGCGCGCTCGGGTCGACGAACGTGGTTCGGATGCCGAGTTTCGGCAGGATGGCGTCGAACTGCGTGTACGTGCCGCCGTAGAGATTGGCCGCCGCCACGATGTCGTCGCCGGCCTCGGCGAGCGTGATGACCGTGTTGAAGATGGCCGCCGTGCCCGAGGCGAAGGCCACCGACGCCGCGCCGCCCTCGAGTTCGGCCACGCGCCGTTCGAGCACGTCGGTCGTGGGGTTCATGAGCCGCGTGTAGATGTTGCCGAGTTCGCGCAGCGCAAACAGGTTGGCCGCGTGCTCGGTGCTCTTGAACAGATACGAACTCGTGCGGTACACGGGCACGGCCCGTGACTGGGTCGGGTCGATGGTCTGGCCGGCGTGCAGCGCCAGCGTCTCCAGGCGGTACGTTCTGTCGGACATGCGCAGTGCTCCTCTCGGCGGCGCGCCCGGCGTGGGCTGCGGCCGCGGCGAAGTCGGGCTTGGGGTTCAAGGCGCCGGTCGGCCGGCCGACCGACCCGGCGCTCACAAGATAGGCGCGGCCGCGGCGCCCGCCAGCAGGGCCTGTTCGATGTCGTGTTGCAGGTCGGCCACGTGCTCGATGCCGACGGAGAGCCGGATGAAGCCGTCCGAGATCCCGAGCGCCTCCCGCTTTTCGGCCGGCAGCGAGGCGTGGGTCATCAGCGCCGGGTGCTCGATGAGCGACTCGACGCCCCCGAGGCTCTCGGCGCACGTGAAGACCCGCACGGCCCGCAGCATGGCCCGCGCCATGGCGAGCCCGCCCCGCAGCCGCACGCCGAGCATGCCGCCGTAGCCCGACATCTGCCGCTTCGCGAGTTCGTGTTGCGGATGCGACGGCAGCCCCGGGTAGCGCACCTCGGCCACTTCGGGGCGCGTTTCGAGCCAGCGCGCGAGCACGGCCGCGTTTTCCGCGTGGCGTTCCATGCGCAGGGCCAGCGTCTTCGTGCCGCGCAGCACGAGAAAGGCGTCGAACGGGCCGGGCACGGCGCCGATGGCGTTTTGCAGGAACGCGAGCCGCTCGCCGAGCGCCGCCGCCCGGCCCACGACGGCCCCGCCCACGACGTCGGAGTGCCCGTTGAGATACTTCGTCGTCGAGTGCACGACGAGATCGGCCCCGAGGTCGAGCGGCCGCTGGAAATACGGCGTCATGAAGGTGTTGTCGACGACGAGCACGACGCCCCGGGCGCGGCAATCGCGGGCCACCGCCGCGATGTCGGCCAGTTTGAGCAGCGGATTCGTCGGCGTCTCGAGCCAGCAGAGTTTCGTTTCGGGCCGAAAGGCCGCGCCGAAAGCGGCCGGCGTGCGTAGCGCAGGGCCGCGGCCACGGCGGTTCCGGCCGAGCCGCCGAC
>CAYRCM010000023.1:33230-47834 GCA_964422715.1 uncultured Myxococcales bacterium
GCCGGCGTGCGTAGCGCAGGGCCGCGGCCACGGCGGTTCCGGCCGAGCCGCCGACGAGCAGGCCTTCTTCGCGGGCGAGGCGCCGGGCCATGGCGAAGCTTTCGGCGTCGCTCACGCGCACCATGTCGTCGACGACCTGCCGGTCGAAGGTCTTCGGCACGAAGTCTTCGCCGATGCCCTCGACGAGGTAGCTCCGCGGCGTGTCGCCCGACAGGATGGAGCCCGCCGGGTCGGCCCCGACGACGACGATGTCCGGTTTCTGCTCCTTGAGATAGCGCCCCGTGCCCGAGATGGTGCCGCCCGTGCCCATGCTGGCCACGAGCACGTCGATTTGTCCGTCGGTGTCGGCCCAGATCTCGGGGCCCGTCGTGCGGTAGTGCGCGTCGGGGTTCATGGGGTTCGAGAACTGGCTCGGGCGGAAGGCGCCGGGAATCTCGCGGGCGAGCCGGTCCGCGACGCCGTTGTAGCTCTCCGGCGAGTCCGGCGCCACGGCGGTCGGGGTGATGACCACCTCGGCCCCGAACGCGCGCAGCAGGCTGCGTTTTTCCTCGCTCATCTTGTCGGGCAGCACGAAGATGCAGCGATAGCCCTTGACGGCCGCGACGAGGGCCAGCCCGACGCCGGTGTTGCCCGCCGTGGCCTCGACGATGGTGCCACCCGGCGCGATGAGGCCGCGGCGCTCGGCGTCTTCGAGCATGGCGAGGCCGATGCGATCTTTGATGCTGCCGCCGGGGTTCAGCGACTCGAGCTTGCCGAGCAGCGTGACCCCGGAGCCGCGCGCAACCCGCCTCAATTCGATGAGCGGTGTCCGGCCAATGGCGGCGAGGACGTTCGCGTAGGTGTGCACGGGGGACCCTCCCGGCGGTTCTCAGATGGCGTAGTCGGGGGCGGGAGCCGGCGGCGTGCCCGGCGTGCGGGCGATCTGCGCGACCGTCGTTGTGCGCAGCACGCGGTCGACGGCGGCGGCCACGCCACACCACACGTCGCGCGTCGGACACTCGCCGGAACGCGGGCACTGGCCGGGGTCGGCGACGCAGTCGACGGGCGCCGTCCGGCCTTCGAGCGCCTCGACGACGTCGAGCGCCGTGATGTCGGCTGGCGGCCGCGTCAACTCGTAGCCGCCGCGCGGGCCGCGCACGCCGCGCACGAGCCCGGCCGCACGCAGCCCGCCCACGAGAACGTGGATGTACTTTCCCGAGATGTCTTGGCTTCTGGCGAGAACCTCGACCGACACCGGCCCGCGCCCGTAGTGTGCCGCCAGTTCGGCCATGACCCGCAAGCCGTATCGTCCTCTCGTCGACATCCTCATGACAGGCCTCCCGGGCAACGACCAGGAATGTCGTACCCCGCGCGGCCGTCACTTGTCAAGCGTTTCACTTAACTACTTGACAGGCGATCCCGGCGGAGGGGCGCGGACCCGGTCCGGGCAGCGCCCGGCGCCGCGGCCGGTCCTCTCGCACGCCGGCGACCGGGGGACCGGGCGTCAGCTCGGGTCGGTGGCGAGCAACCGCTCGAAGCCGCGGCTGAAGTGGAAGTACGAGGCGAGGATGCGCAACAGGACCATGAGCGGGGTCGCAAGGAACATGCCCGGGATGCCCCAGAGCAGGCCCCAGAACACGAGGCCGAAGAGAATGGCCACGGGTTTGAGCGCGAGGCGCTGGCCGAGCAGTTTCGGCTCGATCACCTGACCGAGCAGCGTGTTGGCGACGACCAGGCTCAGCGCGAAGAACGCGATGGCCGTCCAGGAATCGAGCTGCAACATGGCGAGCAGGATGGGCGGCAGGGTCGCCGCGATGGAGCCCACGACCGGGATGAAGCCCAGGAGAAACGCCAGCAGCCCCCAGAACAGCGCGAAGTCGATGCCGAAAAGGAGGCACAGGCCGACGACCGCGAGGCCCGTCAGCAGTCCGATGAGGCTCTTGATGCTGATGTAGGCCCCCACCCGGCTGTTCATCTCGCCGAGAACGCCCGTGAAGCCCGACGACGAGAACACCAGGAACCCCGTGAAGATGACCACCAGCACGAAGTCGCTGATGAGCCCGACGAGGGAGGTGAGGAAGTCGTGCACCATGTCGCCGATGGGCAATTGTTCGAGCTGCGGCCGCACGCCCATGTCGCCGAGCCAGGCGAGGGCGCTCTGCGCGGTGTCCGACGCCTGGATCGCCGCCTGGAAGCGGGCCTCGTACTCGGGGAAGCGGTTCGCGATGTCGCCGCCCGAGACGACGGCCACCATCGCGAGGCCGAACACCACCCCCAGGATGCCGACGAGCGCCGCCAGTTTCGTGACCCAGCGCAGCCGTTCGAGGTGCAGCGCGGAGGCAATCAGGTGGTCGATCTTGTTGACGATCATCGTGAGGAAGACGGCCACGACGAGCGGGATGATGACCGTGCGCGTCCAGTAGATGACCGTGCCGGCTGCGAGCAGCCCCAGGAGCGCGATGAACGTGTCGTTGATGCGGTAGACCGTGTGGAGCATGGCGTCGGCGTCGATGTCGGGCACGCCGAGCCGTTCGGCGAGGTCGAGCACGCGCTCGTAGTCGGCCGTGGCAAGCGCCCCCTTCGACTGGAAGAACTGCGCCAGGTTGTAGAGGAAACGGCGCTTTTCGCCCATGGACAGTTCGGCGGCGGCGCGCGCAAGAAGCGGCTCGAATTCGGCGGGGTCGCAGCGGCCGGCCGCAATGATGGCCTCCATGAGCGGGTAGAGTTGCGGCTTGCCGCGATTGTGCAGGAAACGCCTGATCCAGACCCGCTCGCGCCGTTCGAGCACGTGGTCGGACAGGCTGAAGTGCAGAAACGCCTCGAGGTAGAAGACGTCGCGCCAGTCGTCGGCGCCGGGGCCGGGAGCCGCCGGGGCCTGCGGCGCTGCCGGCGCCCCTGCCGCGCGTTCGCGATCGGTACGATCCATGTGCACTCCTCCGGGCCCGCCGGGTTCGGCGGTCGCTTGGACCGCGGGTTGGTCGGCCTCATCGCGGGCTGGCCGCGATAGTAGTGCAGCTCGGGGCCGGCCAGAAGCCCCCGCGCTGCCAGCGCGCGGCAAAGCAGCCGCACCCCCCCGGCGCCGGGGCCTCGGGCCGCCCGCTTGCATCCGCGGCGCGAGGCGCTACTTTTCGTGACCGAAAGGGAGGTCACGCATGCAAATCCTCACGAACGAAGCCGCTGACAAACGCCGGAGCGTTTCCGAAGACTACGCGCGGGCCGTGACGAGCCCCGGCCCCGGCTGCTGCTGCGGCGGCACGCCCGTGCAGAAGGGGGTGGTCGCCAAACTCGCCGGCTACAGCGATGCCGAGGTGGCGGCCCTGCCGGCCGAAGCCGTTGTCAACTCGTTTGGCTGTGGCAATCCGCTCGCGTTTTCGGCCGTGGAGCCGGGCCAGGTGGTGCTCGACCTCGGCTCCGGGGCCGGCATCGATCTCCTGCTCGCGGGCAAGAAAGTCGGGGCCGCGGGCCGCGTCATCGGTGTCGACATGACCGCCGCCATGATCGCGAAGGCGCGCGAGAACATCGCCGCCGCCGGCCTCAGCAACGTCGAGGTGCGTCAAGGCATCATCGAGCAACTGCCCGTCGAGACAGGCAGTGTCGACTGGGTCATCTCGAACTGCGTCATCAACCTGTCGCCCGAGAAGCCGCGCGTCTTCGCCGAGATTGCGCGGGTCTTGAAGCCGGGCGGACGCATGCTGGTCTCCGACATCGTCGCCGAAGACCTGCCGGCCGACATCGCGCAAAACCGCCACCTCTACTCGTCGTGCCTCGCCGGGGCCGTCTCCGAGGCGGCCTATCTGGCGGGGCTCCGCGAGGCCGGGCTCGTCGACGTCACGGTGGTCGACCGCCTCGTCTACGATGCCGACCAGATCGCCGCCTTCATCGGCTCCGAGTTGCAGGAGATGGTCGGCGGCTGTTGCGGCAGCGAGGGCGGCGGCGGGTTCGAGGCGCTCGCGGCCGAGTGGGCGCCCAAACTTCAAGGCAAGGTGGCGAGCATCAAGGTTTCGGCCCAAAAGCCCGCGGCGTGAGCGACCCGGCCGGCGGCGCATCCCCCGCCGTCGCGGCGTCGTCGGGCGACGCACGGCCGCAGCGCGGACAGTCGGCCGACCCCTGCCATTCGTTGGCGCAGCGTTCGCAGCGCCGGCGCTCGGCGTCGAAGACGGGCCCGCCTTCGATGCGCAGCGCCTTGCCGTGCACGAGGGCATCGGCGATCTTGCGGTGCGCGGCGGCGACGATGCGGCTGAACGTCGAACGCGAAACCCCCATTTTTTCCGCGGCTTGTTGCTGGTAGAGGCCGGTCAGATCGGCCAGCCGCACGGCCTCGAACTCGTCGAGGGTGACGACGACCTCGGCGAGGTCGCGCGTGGGGACGCCCGCGGGTTTGAAGATGGAACGGGCCGGCCTTCCTTCGACCCGACGACAGCAGGGCGGTCTCGCCATGGTGACCCTCCGGCGCCAGTCTGCACGGATGCACGCCGGAGTCAAAGCGCTCGGCCGCGAGCGCCGGCCGGGGGCTACGCCTCGGCCGCGGCGGGCGGCGGCACCCGGATGCGGCAGAACACCGGCCGGTGGTCGGACGCCGGGGGCCCGTCCGCGTCCGGCTCTTCGGGTCCCACGTCGCCGGAGTCGGGCACGTAGTGAATGGGCGCATCGGCGCGAAGCAGGGCCGGCGCCAACAGAATGTGGTCGAGCCAGGCCCGGTGCGGCGCGAAGTTGGCCACGATCATGTCGGGGTACGTCGCGGTCCAGAATGGCTTGCCGCCAAGCGTCTTGTGGTGGAGCGCGTTGTGCAGAATCTTCGCGGGCTCGAAGACGCTGCCCATGACGGCCTCGATGCCGCTTTCGCCGACGAAGCGTTCGAAGTGGTCGAGGCCCGGCTCGTCGTTGAAGTCGCCGAGCAGCACGAACGCGGCCTGCGCGTCGTCGGCGAGCAGCCCGTCGACGCGTCGGCGCAACCGTTTGCACTGGGCCACGAGCCGCTTGCGGTTCGCGAGCGCGCGGTGCTGGTGGCCAAAGAAGTCCTGCACCGAGAAGACGCCCTTGCTCTTCGTGGCCACGAGCACGACGCGCAGCCGGGCGGGCGTGCCGGTAACGGCGAACTCGACTTCGAGGGGCCGGCGTTCGAAGCCGCAGACCTCGACGATGCCGTCGTGGTCGATGTCTTCCTGCCAGTCATCGTAGAAGCGGTAGGCGTCGTCGACGTGCAGCGGCGTGAACGGCGCGCGATAGTAGAAAGCGAGGTCCTGGCGGCCGCGGCGGTGCGTGCTGCGCGCGACCTGATAGCCTGCCCGCGCGAGCGGCGGCAGCGCCAGAAACGCCTGATGATGCGACAACTTGTCCGACGCCTCGACGATGCCGAGCAGGTCGGGATCGATGGCGGCGATGCGTTCGGCAAGCCGCAGCGCGCGCGGCAACTGTTCGGGCCGCACCCGCTCGCCCACGAACAGGTCGCGCATGTTCTCGATGTTGTACGCCATGAGGGTGCATTCGCGCATGGGGCAAACTTCCCGGGCCGCGCGGGCCATGCGGCTCCGCGGCAGCGTCCGCAAGGTAGCCGCAACGCCGCTCGGGTGTCCAGCGCCGCGGGCGGCCGGGCTGCTTGACCCGGCGCCCCGTGCATTGTAAGGGGAATCCCGCCGACGCAGCGGGCGGGCCTTTGGCCACGCCCCCGGGGGGCCATGGATTCGCGAAGCCTGATCTACGACTGGAACGCGCACGACGTGCCTGCCCGGGCGCAGGCCGTGTATCTCGACGACGAGACACTGCGCGACGGGCTCCAGTCGCCTTCGGCGCACGAGCCTGCCATCGACCAGAAAATCGACCTGCTGCACCGCATGGAGACACTCGGCATCCAGATCGCCGACCTCGGCCTGCCCGCGGCCAGCCCCGCCATGGCCGCCGATGTCGAGCGGCTCGCGCGCGAAATCGTGACGGCCCGTCTGCGCATCCAGGCCGCCTGCGCGGCGCGTACGGTGCTCGGCGACATCGAGCCCATCGTCGCCGTCTCGCAGCGCGTCGGGCTGCCCATCGAGGTGCACGCGTTCCTCGGGGCCAGTGCGCTGCGTCAGTTGGCCGAATCCTGGGACCTGCCCACGCTGCTCACGCGCACCCGCGAAGCGGTGGCCTTCGCCGTTCGGCAAGGCTGTCCGGTCATGTTCGTGACCGAGGACACCACGCGCACGCACCCCGACACGCTGCGGGCGCTGCTCGCCGAGGCGCTCGGCAGCGGCGCCTCCCGCGTTTGCCTGTGCGACACCGCGGGGCACGCCACGCCGCGGGGGGTCGCGGCCCTCGTGCGCCACGTGCGCACCGAACTGCTCGGCGACGCGCCCCACATCGCCCTCGACTGGCACGGCCACAACGACCGGGGCCTGGCGCTCGCAAACGCGCTCGCGGCTGCCGAAGCCGGGGTCGACCGCCTGCACGGCACGGCGCTCGGCATCGGCGAGCGGGCCGGCAACGCGCCCATCGACCTTCTGCTCGTCAACCTGCGCCTCTTCGGGCTCTATGCGCACGACCTGCGGTCGCTCGGCGACTACTGCCGGGCCGCCTCGCGGGCGCTTGCGGTTCCCGTCCCGGCGGGCTACCCCGTCGTGGGCGCCGATGCCTTCCGCACGAGCACCGGCGTTCACGCGGCCGCCATCCGCAAGGCTGCCGCGCAAGGCGACCCGTGGCTCGTCGATCGCGTCTACTCGAGCGTCGCGGCGGCGCACTTCGGCCGGCAGCAGGGCGTCGAAATCGGGCCCATGAGCGGCCGTGCGTGCGTGCACCATTGGCTGGCCGAGCGCGGGCTCGCCGCCGAGCCGGCGCTCGTCGATGCCGTGTTGCGGCACGCAAAGCTGAGCCGGCACGTGCTGAGCGAGCGCGACGTGTATGCCGCCGTCATCCAGGCGCTCCTCGCCACCACGCCCGGCCGGGCGGCCGAAGCGGGACGGGGCCCATGAGCGCGGCGCATCCCTTGCAGGGCCCCCGAACGCTCTCGGACATCGCACTGGCCGTGCTGCCGGGCGACGGCATCGGCACCGAGGTCACGCGCGAAGCGGTCGCGGTGCTCGAGACGGCCGCCGGCCGGTTCGGCTTCACGCTGCGCATGCAGCCGATGCCCTACGGCGCCGACCACTACCTCGCCACCGGCGAGACGGTGCCGCCGGGCTTCTTTCGGCACGTCGCCGAGACCTACCACGCGGTGCTGGTCGGCGCGTTCGGCGATCCGCGCGTGCCCGACAACCGCCACGCCGCCGACATCCTGCTCGGCCTGCGTTTCCACCTCGACCTCGGCGTCAACTTCCGCCCGGCGCGCCTCTACGACGTCGCCCACTGCCCGCTGCGCCGCATCCCGTCCGCCGCCGACCTCGACCTCGTCGTTTTCCGCGAAAATACCGAGGGTTGCTACCGCGGGGTGGGCGGGCGGCTCCACGCAGACGGACCCGCCGAAGTCGCTCTCGAAACCGCGGTGCACACGGCCCCGGGGGTCGCGCGCATCCTGGAGGCGGCCTTCGCCTACGCCGCGGCGAGCGGCCTCAACCGGGTCGTCATGACCGACAAGGGCAACGTCCACACGCACGCCGGCCCGCTCTGGGCGCGTCTGTTCGCCGCCGTTGGCGCGCGCTACCCACAGGTCGCGCGGCGCCACGTCTACGCCGACACGCTGGCCTGCGAACTCGTGCGCGACCCCACCCCGTTCGGCGTCATCGTCGCGAGCAACCTGCTCGGCGACATCCTGTCCGATCTCACCGCGGCGCTCGTCGGCGGCCTCGGGATGGCTCCGTCGGCCAGTTTCGACCCTGCCAGCCCGTTTCTTGGCCTCTTCGAACCGGTCCACGGCTCGAGTCCGCCGCTCGCGGGGCAGAACGTGGCCAATCCGCTCGGCGCCATCTTGAGCGTGCGCCTGCTCTTGCTGCGGGCCGGCCAGCCGGCGGCGGCCGATTGCATCGAACGCGCCGTGCACGACGCCATTGCCGCCGGCGAGGTCACCCGCGACCTCGGCGGCCCGCTGGGCACCGCCGAGGCCGGCGCCGCCGTGCGGCGGCGCATGGAGACGCTGCCGTGAGCATGACCGCCGTCGAAAAGATCTTCGCCCGCAAGTGCGGCCTCGCCCGCGTGCAGCCGGGCGAACACCACGTGCTGCCTCTCGACGTCGTGCTCGGCACCGACATCACGGTGGCCCTGTCCGTCCAGATCTTCGAAGGCGCGGGCTTCACGACCGTGCGCCATCCCGAGCGCCTCGTCTTCATCAGCGACCACCTCGTGCCCGCCAAAGACATCGCCTCGGCGCAGCTCGCCCAGTCCATGCGCCGCTTTGCCGCGCGGCACGGGGTCGAACGCTGCTACGACGTCGGGCGCTGCGGCATCTGCCACGTGAGCCTGCCCGAAATGGGGTTCGTCGTCCCCGGCGCCGTCGTCGTCGGCTCCGACTCGCACACGTGCACCCACGGGGCGCTCGGCGCGCTGGCGTTCGGCATCGGTTCTACCGACATGGCGGTGGCCTGGGCCACGGGCGAACTCTGGTTTCCCGTGCCGCCCACCGTGCGCGTCGAACTGCGTGGCGCCCTCACCGGCCACGCGCAGGCGAAAGACGTCATCCTGCACGTGCTCGCGCGTCTGGCCCCGCACCGCGCGCTCAACAAGGTGCTCGAATTCGCCGGCCCGGGGCTCGCCACGCTCTCCATCGACGAGCGGCTCACCATCTGCAACATGGCGGTCGAGGCCGGGGCTGCCACCGGGTTCATGCCGGCCGATGCCACCGTGGCCGCCTACCTCGCTCGCCGCAGCCCCCACGCCGGCGAAACCTTCGCGTCCGACGCCGCCGCGGCCTTCGACGACGTCATCGAGGTCGACCTCGCAACCATCGAGCCGCTCGTCGCCGTTCCCTACTCGCCGGCCAACGTGCGCCCGGCTCGCGAACTCGTCGGCACGAAGCTCGACCAGGTCGTCATCGGCTCCTGCACGAACGGTCGCATCAGCGATTTCGCTTCGGCCTTCAGGGTGTTGCAGGGACGAACCGTACACCCGGCGGTGCGCCTCATCCTGCTGCCCGGCTCGCCGGCCGTGCTCCGTGAACTCGCCGCGAGCGGCATGCTCGAAGCCTTCGTTGCGGCCGGCGCCGTCGTCGGGCCCTGCTCCTGCGGGCCGTGCATCGGCGGCCACCTGGGGGTGCTCGCCGAGGGCGAGGTCGGGCTCTACACGACCAACCGCAACTTCCGGGGGCGCAACGGCCACATCACGTCCCGGGTCTACCTGTGCAACCCGGCGGTCGCAGCGGCTTCCGCCATCCGGGGGGAGATTCACTGCCCATGACCCCAGAACGGCTGCGGGCCTTCGAGGGCACGGCCCGGCTCATCGGCGACAACATCGACACCGACGGCATCATCCCGGCGCGCTACTGCACCTCCACCGACGAGCAGGTGCTCGCCCGCCACTGCCTCGAAGACGCGGCTCCGGCGCTCGCCGCGACCCTCCGGCCGGGCGACATCCTCGTTGCCGGCCACAACTTCGGCTGCGGCTCGTCGCGCGAGGCGGCCGTCATGGCGCTGCGCGGCGCGGGCATCGTCTGCGTCGTGGCGCGGTCCTTCGCGGGCATCTTCTACCGCAACGCGGTCAACTGCGCGCTTCCGGCCCTCGAATGCCCCGACGCGAGCGAGCGCGCGGCCGAAGGCGACCGCCTACACGTCGACCTCGGCGCCGGCCTCATCCGCAACCTCACGAAAGGCGAGAGCTATGCCTTTCGCCAGCCCGGTGCCGTCGTCTCGGCCATCTGGCGCGCCGGCGGGCTGCTCGCCCATGTGGCCGCGCGCGCCGCGCACGTCGCGGGCGACACCGCGAAGTGACCCCATGCCCGATGGAGGAGGTCCGTCCATGATCCACCCGAGCCCGAGCCCCGCCGTGGCTGCGCCCCGCGGCCCGCGACCCCGGCCAAGCCGCGTGCGGGTGTTCGACCCGCAGAGCATGAGCGCTGCCGCGCGCGCCCGGGTCGCCGAGCAGCTCTACCCGGTCTACAAGGGCCTCTTCCAACTGGGCGACTTCGAGTTCTTCCTGCACCACCTGCTGTTTCCCGAAGGCGAGCTCGTGCGCACGGGCGTCTTCTACGACGCGGCCGACCGGGCGGTGGGCTTCGTCAACGTCTACATCCGCGAGGCGTGCGCCGCCGGTCGGCGCATTGCCGTCATGCGCGGCTCCGTGTTCGCCGACCTCGACCACGACTGTTCGGCCGCCGTCGTTCCCGTATGCCTGCGCTTCCTGTTGCGCTACCGCCTGCAGCACCCGCTAGTGCCGTTGTTCGTGTTCGGCATCACCGTTTCCCGCGCGGCGTACGTCTTCTTCAACCGCTATGTCGCCGAAGCCTACCCCCGGCCCGGCCCGGTGCCGGACTGGGCCACCCGCATGGTCGACGACCTGGCCCCCACGTTCGGGTTCGACCAGGTGCCGGGCCACCCGTGGGTGTGCCGCTTTCCCGCCGGCTTCGTGCAACCCGACCGGCCGCACGCCTCGAACCGGCTCGTGAACGATCCGCTGGCCCACTACTTCGACCGCGAAGCCAGCGTGCACGGCGCCGATTGCGTGATGCTGGTCCTGGCCCCCGTCAGCACCGCGAACGTGCTCCACTCGGTGGTGCGGCTCGGCAAGCACGCCGGATTGCGGTTCCGGCTGCCGTTTCGGGCACCTCGCGAGCGCGCGTAGGGTGCGGCGTGGCCCCCCGGGGCCAAAACCCCAACCGCCGCGCGCGTGCGCGGGCTCAGGCCACGTGCGCGCCCCGCGGAGGAAGACGCCATGAACGCGCTCGGCCTCAGCCGTGGGGCTCACGAACCCGCTGCTCGTCGGAGCCGACCCTGCCGAGCGCCTCGCCGTGCAGCACGACGCGCTGGGCCTGCTCGCCGCGCAAAGCGTCGTGCAGCGCGCCGTTGCACTCGCCGTCCGCCTCGCGCGGCCCTGACGCGCCCGCGCAGGCGGCGTTCATACCCAGCCGCGCTCCAAAGGATACCGAGGCGCTTCGCCCGATCCTCCGAGGCGCACCCCGGGTACGCCGCAAGGGGGAGTGACGCCGGCTACCCAGGCATCCGAAGGCAGGCGACCGGGTATCAGGTGCCGTCGCCGGTCGGTTCGGTGCCCGGGGTGACGGGCGTTGTGCGCCAACGGAAGTTGTCGAGAATCACTTCCGAATCGTAGATGCCGTCGGCCGTGTCGTGGATGTGGAAGCGCAGGGTGAAAGTCTCGCCGCCGACGACCGTCATGGTGGTGCGCAGCCAGCCCGTCGAACTGCCCGTGAATTCGCTGTCGAAGCCGAACCAACTGGGGCACTCGAAGCCCGTGCCGGCGATGCTGGTCGCGGCGTTCGGGCAGGGCTCCGAAAACGCCGTGTTGACGGCGATGTAGCAGCACCGTTGGCCGCTGCACGCCGGGTCGTTGAAGTCGTAGTAGCTGCCCGACCGGCAGTTCGTGAAGTTGATGATGCGGTCCTGGCCGCCGGTGGTCTGCGGCGCATTCATGACGACGAAGAACTTGTCGTTGAACTCGGTGCCGATGAATTCCTCGTATTCCTCGGACAGGAACACGTATTCGAACGAGAAGCCTTGCGCGTTGCTGGGCGCCTTCAGCGTGAGCGCGATGTCGATGGCGTCGTACATGGCGTCGCCCGAGTAAGGGCAGGGGACCCAGTCGTCCTCGGGACAGAGCCACTCCGTGTGCTGCGTTCCCGTGGCGGGACCCGTGGCCATGAGCCCGTAGGAACTGCCGGCGCGGGGCGCGAGCTCGTTGCTGCTCTGACCGAAGCGGCCGACCGCCGCGATCGTGCGCTGCAGGCTGCCCGCCGGGATCTGCGACGGGCTCTGGTGCACGGCGCTCAGCAGGAACTGGCTGTCGCACAGTTCCATGGCGCAGACCACGTTGGCCACGCCCGAACCGAGGGACTGGCAGGTGGAGCACGCGGGCCCCTCGTCGGTTTGCCCGTCGCAGTCGTTGTCGCTGCCGTCGGCATCGGGGCCGCTACCGTCGACGGCCATGGGTCCGATGCCGGCCGCGAAGTCGTTGCAGTCGCCGTCGACCTCGGCCACCCCGTCGCCGTCGTCGTCGATCTGTTCGGGCGGCGGCTCGTCGCTGAGGCCGTTGCAGTTGTCGTCGCGCCCGTTGCCGCCCACCTCGCCGGCGGCCGGATGCACCGCGGCGTCGGCGTCGTTGCAGTCGGCGAAGTCGCACCAACCGTCCTGGTCGCCATCGGGACACGCGGGCGGCAGGATGTCGTTCGTGCCCACGCATTTGTAGGGGTCGATGAGTTCGACGACCTCGGCCAGCGCACTGAGAAGGGTGGGCATGTCGGCTGCCGAGAGATGCCTCGCAAGTCCCGTGCCGCCGTTCATGGCGATGGCGTTCAGCTGTTCCTGCCCCGATTCGAGGTTGAAGCCGATGCTGAACGTCTTGATGTGGAACTCGTCGCGCAGTTGCCGCACCGCCTGGCCGATGGGCCCGATCGCGTATTCGGGATGGAACACGTGGTGGCACGAGTCTTCGCCGTCGGACACCACCACGAGATACGAGGGGTTCGGGCCGCTTTTCAGCGGCGCGCTCGGCAGATACCCCGAGATGAAGTACCGCAGGATGCCGAGCAGCGGGGTGCGCACGTACTGCAGGTTGGCCGTATCGGCCGAGAGCAGGCGACTGGCCAGGTAGCTGTTGAGGTCGGCCGGCAGGTTGCCAACCTCGAAGTTGCTCTGGTCGGCGAACTGGATGTCGCAGCCGCCGTTGCCGATGCACAGCGTCGGGCTGCAGTTGACCGTGGTGTCCGGGAACGTGGCGAGCCCGTACTGGAAGTGCGGGTAGGCTTCCATGATGTCGTAGATGGCCTGCCGCGCGATGTCCCACTGGGTTTGGCCGTTGACGGAGCGCAGCTGCATACTGCCCGAGGCATCGAGCACGAACATGATGTTGGCCGGATTGATGCACAGACACTCGTTGCGTTCGAGGTCGCAGAAGTAACGGCCACTACAGTCTTTGTTCTCGTCCCAGAACGTGCCCGAGTGGTGGCACTGGTCGTAGGCGTGGTCGCTCACACAGCGGATCTGCCCCGGCGTGCATACCTGGGGCCGGCATTCGCCTTCGAAGCAGGCGGTGCCCGCCGTGCATGGCACGGCGTCCCACTGGCGCCGGAAGTTGCAGCGGAGCAGCAGCGCGCCGCCCTCGCAGCGCACCTCGTCGGGTTGGCACTCTGGCGCAATGTAGTCTTCGAGCACGTGCAGCTCGGGCGGGTCGTAGGCGTCGTGGCCGTCGCGGGGCGCTGCCGTGTCGTCGAGCGGGGGCACATCGGCGGGCGGTGTGGCCGTGTCGCCCCCGGCGTCGGGCCGCCAGGGCTGGTCGGGCAGGTTCGGCGCGCCCTCGTCGGACGGCGCCGTCTGGTCGTAGCTGCCCATGTCCCAGCCCGGGGCCGTCCCGTCGAACGTCCACGGGCTCGCGTCGTCGACCGGGAGCGAACTCGACGCCCCGCAGGCCCCCGCGAACATAGCCAGCCACAACACGCCGAAGCGCGGGCCGCTTCGCAACCGAACGTTCATTTGCGCCTTCCCATCCCGCCCGCGCCGGCCATCCCCTCGACGCGCCCGGCGCGACCGCATGGAGGATACGTGGCCGGGCCGGCGGGAGCAAGCCGCGAGCGGAGGCCCCCGATCGCGTCGGGTCGGCGGGGCGAGTCGCTACAGCACCGTGCGCAGCGCGTGCGCCGCACCCCAGACGACGAGCGCGAGCCCGCCCACGAAGAGCGTGTAGCGCCGGGCGTCCTTGGGCGTGGCGCGCCGGCCGTCGGCAGTGGTGCCGCGGAAGCGCAGGACGTCGAGCCAGCGGGCGCCGATGGCGATGCCCGCCGCGGCCCAGAACGCCGCGTCGGCGAGGGAAAACGGCGCGCTGCCCTTGCGCACGATGTAGGCGGCCAGCAGCAGGAACCCGGCGATGCCGCCAAAAAGCCACAGCACCCGCAAGAAACAGCCGGCCAGGGGCTCGGGGGCGCGGTCGCCAGAAGTGCGCGGCTCGGGGTTGCGGTCGTCAGGGTTGGTCTGTGAAGGCATGGTCAGGCCCACTCTCCGCGGAGTCGCGCACTGAGATGGCACGTCTCCGACTCTCGGTGAGTGGCGGCCCGACCACCCGTCGTCGAACCTCCGGCGGCCGTTGCGGCGCCGGACCCTTCGCGGCGGCCCCGCGCTGGGGCGCGGTGGAGTCACCCTAGCAGAACATCGTGGTTGCGGCAACCGGAGGGTCGCGCGGCCGTGCCGGCTGGCCGGTGTGCCGGCCGGCGGGTGTGGGGAGCGAGCTCCGGCGTGAGCAGCGCACCGAGGGCGTAGGCCGGGCTACCCGCGACCGGAGGGCTGCCCGGCCGAACCCTGGACGGCCGCCCGCCGGGTGTTCCCTACGCGGCGGCTGCACCAGAGAAGCAGCAGCAGGAGCACGCCGGCCCCGCCGGGGCCGCCGAGAGGGGCTCGCGCGCTGCCGCAGCCGCTGCCCGATGCTGCCCCGCCGCCGATGGTCGTGGCCACGCAGAACCCGCCGTCCTTGCCCTCGCGGGGCTCGCACACGGTGGCGTCGTCGGTGCACGGCTGCGTGGCGCTGCACGGAAACAGCCGGCACTGCCCGGCGTCGCAGTAGGCCGCTGCG
>CAYRCM010000024.1:0-47614 GCA_964422715.1 uncultured Myxococcales bacterium
GCGCCGACACCCCGCCGGCGCCGGACGCCGCCGTCGAGGCGGGAGCCGACCTCGCCGCCGTCGACGCGCCCGAGGTGACCCCCGGCTGTGCGCCTGCCAGCCCCGACCGCTGCACGGCCGACGGCGCGGCCTTCGAACGCTGCGTCGGCGGCGCCTGGCAGCGCACCGCGTGTCTCGCGACCATGACGTGCCTCGGCGGGCAGTGCGTGCCCGCAGTCGCCTGCACGCCCGGGGCCGTCGGCGGCTGCCAGGGCGGCGACCGCCAGGCGGTCTGCGACGCCTCGGGGCGCGGCTTCGTCGGCATGCCCTGCGCCGCGGGCGAGTTTTGTTTCGACGAGGCCTGCCGGCCCGCCCAGTGCCTGCCCGGCACGTCGGTGTGTCTCACCGACGCCGAATTCGCCGTCTGCCGGGCCGACGGCCAGGGCTACGGTCCGGCCACGGCCTGTGAGCCCGGCTACGCCTGCATGGGCAC
Organism: uncultured Myxococcales bacterium; assembly: GCA_964422715.1. Taxonomy (GTDB): domain Bacteria; phylum Myxococcota_A; class UBA9042; order PWKZ01; family CAYRCM01; genus CAYRCM01. Next base: position 473 of record CAYRCM010000024.1, read on the forward strand.
GCAGTGCACGAGCGGCTGCGCCGTCGATCCGAAGTTCCACGATTCCTACGTGGGCTGCGTGTTCTGGTCGCTCGACCTCGGGCAGTGGCACGTGCTGCCCGGCGAACTCGACCTCGACCCCGACGCCGCCCGCATCCCGCACGCGGTCGTCGTCGGCAACCCCGGCCTCTTCCCGGCCTACATCCGCTTCGAGACGGGCACCGGCGAGCCGGTCGACGTCGGCGCCGACCCCTACGTGCAGCCCGGCCACACGCGCAGTTTCATCATGCCGGTCATGAGCTTGCAGGTGACCGCCATCACGCCGCAGAGCATCCGCCTGACATCGACTCAGCCCGTCACGGCCGCCCAGTTCAACCCGCCGAGCAACGCCGATTTCGTGCACACGAGCGACGCCTCCATGTTGCTGCCCGAGGCCGTGCTCGGCACCGAGCACATCGTGGTCTCGGGCCCGTCGGTCGAGCCGCCGAACCTCGGCATGCGCACGTCGACGGTGTACGGCTACTTCACGGTCCTGGCCGTGCGCCCCGGCGCGACCACGGTGCAGTTCGCGCCCACCACGGCCACGCAGCCGGGCCCGGACCTCGCGAGCATGCCCGCGGGCGCCCTCCAGTCGTTCGTGTTGCAGCAGTGGGACGTGCTGAACGTCGACGCGCTCGCCGCCGGCATGATGGATCCCCCGAGCGACCTCACGGGCACCATCGTGATTGCCGACCAGCCGGTCGCGGTCTTCGGCGGCCACGACTGCTTGAACGTCGGCGAAGGCAACTGCGACCACTGCGAATCGCAGCTCTTCCCGGTGGTCGCCTGGGGCACGCACTACGTCGCCGGGCGGCTCGACACCGCCTCGCCGAACCTCTACCGCATCGTGTCGGCCGACGACAACAACCTGCTCCTGACCAATCCCTCGATTTCGGGCATCGACCAGCGGGTGCTCGCGCGTGGCGAGTGGATCGAAGCCTCGGTCGGCGAAAGCTTCGAGATTACGGGCAGTGGGCGTCTCGAAGTCGTGCAGTTCATCGCCGGCAACGAGGGCGGGGCCATCGCCGTCGACCCCTCCATGGCCGTCGTCGTGCCGGTCGCCCAATACCGCGACGACTACCCCATCCTCGTGCCGAGCGACTACGCCGCAAACCGCGTCAACATCGTGCGGCCGGCCGGGGCCAACATCGAAATCGACGGCAACCCGGTGGCCGCGAGCGCCTTCCGCGCGGTCGGCTCGGGCACCTACGAGGTCGCCAACGTCGCCGTGAACGAGGGGGTCGTGCGCATCACGGGCTCGGCCCCGTTCGGTCTCACGGCCTACGGCTACGACCAGAAAGTGAGCTACGCCTACCCGGCCGGCTTCGACGCCGCCGCCCTCGTTTCCGGGGGACGGTAGCGCGCCCCTCTCAGGCGCCCGGGTCGTGGGCGTAGTCGCCGCGGGCGAGCAGGTCCTGGGCTTCGCGCAGCAGGTCGTCGGTGGTTCCGCTGCGCCGAATGCGTTCGAGCGGGAAATGGCGGAAGTTGAAGTACCGCTGCAGCCGCGTCAGGTCGTCGACCGTGAGCGTCGGGGTGGCAAACGGGAAGAGCAGGGGGTCGAGGTCTTCGAGCGGTCGGCCGGCCACGGCGTCCTGCCGGCGGTCGAACTCGACCGTGCCCGGAATGAGCGTGTAGAACAGCAGCGCCACCGTGCAGCCCAGCGAAAACACGGACAGAATGTCGCGCAGGATGGCGGCCCGGGTCTGGTCGGGCTGACCGATGAGCAACACGCAGAGCAGTTGCTCGCGCCGGAAACCGGCCTCGCGCAGCGCCGTGACGGCCTGCTGAAGTTGCGCAAACCCGGTGGGCCGCTTGGTGCGCTTGCCCCACTCGGCGTCGGTGGTCTCGACCGCGAGGTACACGTTCTTGAAGCCCGCGCGGTGCATGAGTTGCGCGAGCGCCGGGGTGATGAGGTTCGTCTGGATGCCTTCGGGGGCGAGGAAACTCAGCGGGAGGCCCGTCGCGATCAGTTTCTCGAGCAGCGGCTCGAAATGCCGTTCGCTGCGCAGCAGCAAGTTCGATTCCCAGAAGTGGAAATCGCGAATGCCGAAGGTGCGGTTGAGGTGCACGACCTCGCGCACAACGTCGTCGGGGTCGCGGTAGCGCATGCGCCGGCCTTCGAGCAGGTGCACGGCGCAGTACGTGCAGGCGTTCGGGCAGCCGAGCGACGTCTTGAGGACCGAGGCGTCGATGTCGTGGCGGCCGGTGAGACTCAGGTCGGGCCACTGGCTCGTGAGGCCCTCGAGCTCGCCGACGTGCACATCGTCGGCCCCGGACTGACGCGCGCGCTCGGGGCAAAGCGTGGGGTAGATGCCGCCCAAGTGCACGACGGCGTTCGGGTGAATCTCCTTGCAGAGCTCGACGGCCTCGTGGGTGGTCGTCCACGTCCAGGTGAAGATCGACGAGATGTAGACCTCGTCGACCGGGCCGAGCGCCCGCAGCCGGGCTGCCAGTTCGTCGCGGGTGAGCCCGATGCGGTAGATGGGCTCGGTGCGGCCGGCCTGTTCGAACGGCCCGAGCGGGGCCTGGCGTACGATGCGCTCGGGGGTCAGCAGGCGGCGCGCGAGCTCGTCGGGTGCGAGTTGCACTGCGGGCGGGTGGAACGCGTCGAGCAGGGTCACGCGGTAGCCCCGCGCCCGCAGCAGGCTGCCGAGCCGCAGGAGCGCCAGGGGAAAATTCACGCCGTAGTAGAGCGTCCAGATGCGGAGCGCGGCGGCCACTGCGTGGATCGGCGGATACAGCAGGACGGCGTGCGGCGCAGCCGACATGGCTAGAACCCGACCTGGTAGTCGACGAGGTGCGCGTACTCAGCGGAATTCCAGCCGAGTTCGGCCCAGTCTTCGAGCCGTTCGGGGGGCGTGAAGCCCGCGGCGAGCGCCATGTCGTAGAGCGGCGTGCCGGGATAGGGCACGTAGCGGTTGAGGCGCCAGAACCAGGCGTCGGGGTTTTCGCGTTTCAGCTGTGCGATGAGATCCAGCGTTTCCTGCCGCTCGGCCTCGGTCTCGGTCGGAAAGCCCATGACGAAGATGTACTCGGGCACGATGCCGGCGGCCTTCAGGTGCAGGTTGGCCGCGAGGATGTCGTTGCGGCCGATGCGCTTGTTGAGCAGCGCGAGCACCCGGTCGGAGCCCGACTCGGCCCCGATGTGCAGGTGGCGCAGCCCCGAACGGTGGTAGAGAGCCAGCGTCTCGGGGCTCAGGCGCAGGATGTCGTCGACGCGCGCCGAAGCGGTCCACTCGATGCCGAGCCCGCTTTCGCCGAGCAGCTGTGCCAGCCGTTCGCCGCGGCGGCGATCGACGAAGAAGTTGTCTTCGCAGATGTTGATCTGCCGCGCGCCAAAGCCGTGCAGGCGGCGCATTTCGGCGAGCACCCGTTCGGCGCTCTGCCCGCGCCAGCGGCGCGAGTGCACCTTGGAGACGGCGCAGAAGCCGCAACGGTGCGGGCAGCCGCGGCTCGTGTAGAGGGCCCAGAGCAGCCCGCGGCGTTGGTAGGCGGCCACATCGACCAACTCATAGGGGATGGGCGGCAGCGCGTCGAGGTCGAGGTTTGGCCGGTCGGGGTTGTGCTGGCACGTGCCGTTGAGCCGCTTGAACGAGAGCCCGAGCACGTCGGCCGGGTCGCGGCCGGCGCGCACGCATTCGAAGTATTCGCGCAAGGTTTCTTCGCCTTCGCCGCGCACCACGGCGTCGACGAGGGGGCTTGCCAGCGTCTGCTCGGGCAGCAGCGACGGGTGCATGCCGCCCCACACGATGGGCACGTCGCCCTGGAGCCCGCGCACGAACCGTGCCACGGCCGCGGCGTTCGCGACCTGCCGGCTGATGAAGCACGAGATGCCGACGCAGGCGACCCCCGCGAGCACGGCTTCGGCCACTTCGTCTTTCCAGCGCGGGGTGACGCGCTGGTCGACGATTTTCACGCGGTGGCCGCGGGCGACGAGCGGCGCCGCCAGCATCAAGAGCGACATGGGCAATTGCAGGACGGGGTCGACGCTTTCGCAGTCGGGGAACACGAGCAGCACGTCGGGGCCGTGGGTCGGAATGGCGCCGCCGACGACCCAGCGGCGCATCCACAGCACGCGCCGGGCGATGCCGGGCCCGGCCGAGAAGCAAGCGACTTCGCCCGCGGGGGCGTCCGGCGGCAGGACCCGCCCGTGCAGCACCATCTGGACGCCGAGCCGGCGCAGCGCATGGAGCGCCGCCTGCACGCGGTCGCGATCGGTGTCGTACAAGGTGACGCGGACGTCGACGCCGGCCTGCACGAGGTTTGCGATGCCTGCCTCTTGTGCGGCGAGCGTGCCCGCGACTCCCGTGATGGCATCGAGGCCGGCCGCGTCGTAGCGCAGCAGCGCAATCTCCGCCGTGTCGAGCCCGGCCTTGACGAGGGCGGCGGCGCGCTGCGGGTCGGCCGCAAACGGCCGCCCGGTGGTGTGCAGGAAGGGCCGCAGTCCGAGGCGCCGGCACTCGCGGAGGAGGGCTTCGATATCGGGGTGTTCGGCGGGCTCGCCGCCGGTGAGCGCCACGTCGACCGTGCCATCCGGGCGGCGTTCGAGCTCGGCCAGCAACTCGGCGAGCGGCCGCACGGCCGCCGGCGGCGCGCAGAACCGGCAGTGATGCACGCACGCTTGCCCGAGCCGTAGCGGCAAGGGTCCGGGGACGCGCACCAGGTTGGCCGCCGGGTCGAGTTCGCCGCGCAAGGCTGAGACGAACTCGGGCCGGCGCATGGGGCAGTTGCCGCGGTGCATGTCGCTCAGGTAGAGCGGGTCGGCCGACATGCGCCCGACGATGAGTTCGAGCGGCTCGTGGCGCACGTTGCCAAACGCGATGGGGATGAAGTTGCAGGGCTGCACGTCGCCATACGGCGACACGTAGATGGAGGCCCCCGAAAACGCGTTGCAATGCGTGAAGGTGCCCGTTTCTTCCTCGACGATGCTGACGAAATCGCTGGCCTGGGCGAGGGCCCGCACGGCCGCCGTTTCCTCGGCGTCGAGCAGCACGTCGTTGCCTTCGAGCCAGTTGCCCGAGCACATCGGCAGCGCGATGCGCACGCCGGCCGCGCCCATGGCACGGGCCCGAGCGACGATGCCCGCGAGTTCACCCGACTGGATGTAGCCCTTGATGGCGCAGGTCGACACCTCGAAGCGCAGCCCGGCGCCCCGACAGGCGTCCATGGCGCGCATGACCGCGTCGTACGAGCCGGGGCGCCGCTGGAAGGCGTCGTGCCGTTCGGCCGTGGCGCCGTCGAGGCTGATGTAGAGGAGCGACAGACCGGCCGCCTTGAGCCGCTCGGCCACGTCGGGCGTGATGTTCTGGCCGTTCGTGTCGGCCGTGACCTCGGGCACGAGGCCGGCGGCGAGCGCGATGAGGTCGAAGAGGTCGTCGCGCAGGGTGGCTTCGCCGCCGAACATGTTCAGCGTGCGCGTGCCGAGGTGCGCCGCGGCCCGGATGACGGTGCGGACCTCGTCGGTGGTGAGCTCGTCGCGCTTCGAGACCGGATAGCGGCCCGCGCTGCAGTGCAGGCAGCGGCACTGGCAACGATAGGTGAGGCCGAGGATGAGTTTCGCGATTCGCATGGCGCCGTCCCGTTCGTCGGCGCATGGTGGCACCCGCTCTTTGGCCCTGTCAAGCCGCGCCTGGGTTTGGGGCCCAAGCCCTCGGGGACCCGTGCGTGGCGGGCGTAGCGCGGTGCGCGGTGGGGCCGGGGACCGGCGGGCGGCGCTGCGCTCAGGCGCCGGCGGCGGGTCCGCGTTTGGCTGCCGCGGGGCTCGTCCGCCGCGCCGGACGCCCGGACCGCCGATGGGGGCCGGCACGCAGGAACTCGGAGAGTTCGCGCTGGAACGCCAACGCCGCCGCCGGCGGCAGATCCTGCGCGAGCCGGACGGCCCCCGCGACCTCGGGCTCGTTGATGATGGCCATCAGGATGTCGTGTTCGCAGACGTCTTCCCACGACGGCAGTCCGGGCCACAGATGGCCGTTGAGGTCGGCGAGGCCCTTGCCCGCCAGATGAGGCTCGTGGGTCGTGTATTCGCGGGTGCCCGGGGTCAGGCTCAGCGGGAAGGGCGTGGGCTGGCCGCCCGCGCGCAGGATGGCGAAGTAGGTGCCGAAGACGTGGTGGTAGCTCTCGCCGCGAATGCCGACGACGGACGTGCAGTGAAACCGCCGCGTGTCGAAGCCCTGCTCGCCGCACAGGGCGAGCGCGTCCATGGACTGCTCGATGCGATAGGGCTTGCCGAAACGCTTCATCATGGCCGGCTCGGCGCTTTCGAACGGAATGGTCATGGCCGAGACCCCGGCCCGCTTCATCTTGGCGACGATCGCCGGGGTGAGCCGGTCGGGCTGGATGCCCATCTCGAACTTGATCTCGACGGGCGCGCCCTCAGCGATCATGAGGTCGAGAAACGCTTCGAGGACCTCGGGAGCGAGCATGACGTTCGGGTCCCAGTTGGAGAACGTCTTGACGCCGAACTTCTCGTGTATGCGAAGGATTTCGTCGACGACCGCCGCCGGCTGCTGGACCTGCTCGCTGCGGTACATGGCATTGATGCAGAACGAGCAGCGGTACTTGCAGCCGAGCACGAGCCGAAACAGCCACACGGGGGGGACCGTTTCGAGCAGGCCCAGGTCGGGGAAGACCGACTCGGCCTCGCGGTAGCGTCCCTGATGCACCTCGTCGGCCCCGCAGCGCGCGGCGTGCTCCGGGAAGAGCGACGGATAGACACCGCCGAGCCGCAGGCGCGCTTTCGGGAAGTGCTGGCGGCAAAGTTGCAGCACCGCCTGCGCCGGCTCCCAGTTGAAGGAGATGCAGCACGTGACGAAGACTTCGTCGGGGGGCTCGACGGTTGCCAGCTGCTCGGTGAGCCACGCGAGCGGCCGGCCGTAGAGGTACACGGCGCGCCGGCGGTCGACGGAGCTGTCGCCGACGGGCTTGTGGCCCCAGAGATTGGCGGGAGCGAGGGCCGAGCCGAAATCGCGGTCGAGGTAGGCCATCATATCGAGCAGGCGCACCTCGTGGCCCTGTTCGCGCAGGTAGGTGGCGATTTGAATCAGGCCAAAGGGGATCGACTCGGCGTACAGGTTCACCTGGAAGCGGTCGACCGCCAACACCGGGGGATTGATGAGCAGGATGCGCTGCTTCACGAGCCCTCCATGGCTGTCAGCACGTAGTAGGCGTTGAACTTGGCCGCCGGCCCGACCGGCGTCGACACCCTTCGGACCGCGATCGGCCAGCGCTGCGCGATGTCGACCAGCGGGGACTCCGCGACGCGGAGCGCGGCCAAACACGGGCAGGCGGCAACGGTCGGGAAGTCGAGGTCGTTTTCGGCCAGAGCGAAGTCGATTTCGCCGACGCGATCGAGCGCGGCGTCGTCGGCGCGGCGCAGGCGGTGGATGGCCAGGACGTTCAGCAGCGACTCACGGCCGGCCGCGCGCAGGTCGTCGAGCAGCGCGACTGCGCCAAGACGCGAGCTCGCCTCGGCGAGCAACAGCCTTTCGTGCAGCACGTAGAATTTGACCTGCGTCAATCCGTCGGCGCCGAGGTCGAAGCCGACCAGGTGCAGCGCCCCGGCTCCGAGCCGGGCGCCGAGGTCGCGGGCTCCGGTCAGCCGCGCGACGATCTCGCGGGCCGCACGCCCGGCGCCCGGCGCGAACTGCAAGTAGAGCTTCCAGCGCCAGCGGCCGGGACCGTCGTAGGCCAGCCCGACGATGGGATGTTCGACGGCCCGATGCCTGGCGGCAGCCAGCGCCTGGCGCAGCCACGGCCGCCACCCCGCGGCAAACGGCTCGGCCAGGGCCAGCACGGCGCCCGCGACGGCGTCCGGATCCTCGCGAAACCCCGGAAACCCATAGGAGAACCGCAGGCTGTGCCAGCCCGCGGCGTCGCGGGAGCAAGACGGCTCCAGGATCTCCGAAAACCGCAGCCGATCTGTGGCGAAGCAGGCCAGCAGGACGTCGCAGAGCGCCCCGAAGCGCGGGTCGCTGACGGCGTGCCGCTCGGTCAGCCAGTCGAGAAGTTCGCGCGCATGGTCGAGCCGGGTGGGCCGCAGCGGTTGCCAACAGTCGGGGAATTCGGGTCGCGGGTGCCCGGCGGGGGCGCACTGCGTCTGCAGGGCGCAGAGACCGCAGCGCGGATGGAGCTGCCCCGGCTGCATGAGAACCCCCCCCGCGCGGTCGGCGTGCCACCTCGCGAAAAAAGCCGCCATGAACATACTCGCCGTGGCCTGGGCGTCAACCGCGGCGGGCTGCGCCGGGCCAAGGTCCCACGGCCGCCCCGCCGGCGGGGGGGCGATTGACAGGGCCAGGTCCGCCGGCCTAGCCTGCCAGCGTTTCGCGCTCGGGTCCCACGGCGGTCGGGCTCGCAGGCGCTTGCCGCGGCGCAGGAGGATGTCCATGGCAGCAGCGAACGAAGACGTTCACGGGGAGTCGCGCGGCGGGGCGGGCGGCGCGGGCGCGCCCTTCAAGCGCCATCGCGGGGTCCTGCAGGTCACGGTCACCAACCGTTGCCAGTGCGCCTGCCCCCATTGCGGCGTGCGCGATATCAACCGCGCGCCGCACGGCCGCGAACTGTCCCTCGCCGAGATCGACCGCATCCTGCGCGATGCCGCCGCGGCCGGATTCGGCATCATCGACATCTACGGGGGAGAGCCGACGCTGCGCGACGACCTCGTCGACATCGTTCGGCTCGCGGCCGGCTACGGGCTTCACTCCGTGCTCGAAACCAACGCGCTGCGCCTCGACGAGGACTACCTGGTTCGCCTGCGCGACGCCGGCATCGGCCGCATCTACGTGAGCCTCGACTCCGTCACGAAGGAATACCACGACGCCAACCGCGGCCGGCCGACCTTCGACCACGCCGTGTGGGTCATGAACGCGTGCCGCCGGCTCGGCATCGACGTGCACTCGGCCATCGTGCCGCGCGACGAGCAGGACTTCCTTTCCGGGCGCTTCAACGAGTACGTCGCGTTCTGCCTGGCGAACGGGGCGCGCAAGGTCCGCATCCTCTTTCCCTGCTACGTGGGCAGCATGAGCGGCCGGCCCATGCACTTCACGTCCGAGGCGTCCGAGACCGAGCTGTTCTCGTGCGTTGCCGAGGCCTACCGGCCGCTCGTCTACGTCAGCGCCGAGATGGCGTCGCTCGACCAGATCCTCGCCGGGACGGCCGTGCGTTGCCCGATGAAGAGCATCTTCTGCCATGTGACGAGCGCCGGCCTGTTCATGCCCTGCCCGTATCTGCCGCTCGTGTTCGGGGACCTCAAACGCGAGTCGCTCCACCACGCCTTCGAGCGCGTCCAGGAGCACCCCGTCATCCGCAAGGGCGCGCTCTACTGTCCGAGTCGCGACCGCACCTACCTCGAGAGCGTGCTTGGGCAACTGCGGCCCGACCAGCCCTACCTCGAAGTGCGCAGCGACAACCGCATCGACCTCGGCGGACGCTGCAACAACCGCTGCCAGGGCTGCACGCTCGCCGATCGGCCCGCGACCCGCGACGACGTGCTGCGCCAAGTCGCCGCGTTGGACCCGCTGTACCGCGCCGTGCACGTGTTTGGCGGCGAACCGCTGCTCAGGGACGATGCCTTCGAACTGTTGGCCGAAGTGGGCCCCCGCTTCCCGATCCACCTGTACTCGAACGCGCGGCTGCTCGCGAACGGCGAATGGGCCGACCGGTTGCGCCAACTCAACGTCGGCTCCGTGCGCGTCCCGTTTTTCGCCTTCGAGGCACCGGCCTTCGACGCCTGGACGCAAACGCCCGGCAGCTTTCAGGAAACGCTGCAGGGCGTGCGCAACCTCGTCCGGGCGGGCGTGCCGGTTCAGGTCTTTGCGACGCAGCCGGTGTCCGCCGCGGCCTTGCAGTTGCTGCAGCAACTCGGGGTCCAGGCGGTCAGCGAGGTCCAAACCGAACCCGCGAGCGAGCCTCTACCGGACACCGTGCTCTGCTTCGGCAGGCGTATCACGCACAACCGGCTCGTTTGGCTCGATTTCGACCAGTTCGAATTCCCCATTCGCATGGAGTAGGTGGCACCCGCGCGGCGGTTGCGCAGCGCTCGGCGCGGCGCACCCCCGGACGCCGGGCGCGATGGCGCCGCCCCGTCATCAGAAAGGCGTCTCGATCCATGGAATTTCGCTTTCTGCTGGTCAATGCGCTCGACAACCGCTACGCGCGCTTCTTCTACCCCACGAACACCCCGCAGGGGCTGCTCCTGCTGAAGGCCGGCATTCGCGCCGCATTCCCCGAGGTGCACACGCGGTTGCTGGCCTGGAACAACCTCGACGAGCGCCGTGCAGAGGCCGAATTCGCCGAGATCCTCGGCACCTACAAGCCCGACGCCGTCGGCATCTCGGCCTACACGCACATGATGCCGCGGGCCATCGCCATCGCCGAGGCCGTCAAGGCCCAGTGTCCGGCGACCCCGGTCATTCTGGGCGGGGTACACGCGAGCGCCTATCCCGAGGGCATCGTCCGCTATCCCATGTTCGACTACTACGTGCGCCGCGAGGGGGTGCGGGTCGCCCCGCGGCTGCTGCGCCACCTGTTTCTCGGCGAATCCCGGCCCGAGGACATTCCATCCCTGGCTTTCGTGCGCGCCGGGCGGGCCGTCCTGACCGAGCCGGAGCGACTCCCCGCCGACATGGACGTGAACCCCGTGCCCGACTGGTCCGAACTGGCCGCGGCGCCTTTTCCCGAATACGACCTCGTGCGGCTCGACGAGACGTTCTGCCTGCGTTTCGAACGCGGCCCCATGGTGCCGTATGAGGCCACGCAGGGCTGCAATTTCCGCTGTGCGTTTTGCGAACGCGTCAACGGCTCCGCCTTCCGCAGCTACTCGCCGCCGCGGGTCGTCTCCGATCTCGCCGCCATCCGGCGGCACAGCGGCGCCCAGGCGGTCTTCTTCACCGACGAACATCTCGACTATCGGCCGGCGTACTTCGAGAAACTCATGCGGACGCTCGCGGCCCACCGCGACCTCGGTCTCTGCTACTACGCCGCCGCCCGGCTGAGCGAGATCGCGCGGGAGCGTCTCGACCTCATGCGCGAGGCCGGCGTGGCCATCCTGCACTGCTTTGCGGAGTCCGGTTCCGCACGCATCCGCCAGGCCATGAAGAAGCAGGTCGACATCGAACGTTTCATGGAAAACGCCACGTACGCGAGCGCCCAGGGGCTTTTCGTCGTTGCCGGCTTCATCGCCGGCTGGCCCGACGAAACCGAGGCCGAACTCGACGCGACGCTCACCCTCGCCGACCACCCGGCCTTCGATTTCTTCAACCTCACCCCGCTCTCCTGCCTTGCCCGATCGGAACTGGCCCCCCATCTCGCCGCCCGGGGCATCGAACCCGACACGGCGGCCTACTACGAGTACCTGAATCACCAGCGCAGCATGGTCGTGGCGGGCTACAGCGAAGAGACGCTCAGTCGGGCCATGCGCCGGGCTGCCGAACTGAACCGCCGGAAACTGGCCCGGCCGGAGACGCAGGACAAACTCCGCGCCTTTGGCTGCCACCTCGAAGAGCATCCGCTCGCGTACGCGCGCGGCTGACGCGCCGGGCAGGGGGCGCTCCGGGCCCCGGGGCGCGGCTGCCCGGGCGAAGGCCAAGCGGTTGGCCAGGCGCGGCGTTGGCCGCACCGTTGCCTTTCCCGAGGGCCTCGCCCATACTCGACGCGATTGGAGACTCGCGGCCGTCCGGCCCGCCGCCTCGTGCGCCAAGCGGGTCGCCGAGCACACTGGAGCATGGATGGGCTCTCGATCGCTGCGCGTGCTTCTGGTTCCCCTGCCCGAGCCCCTCATTTTCGGGGGCAGGTCCGTTGGGACCGAGTGCGTGGCCGCCGCCGTCCAGCACGTCGCCCGCGAGGAGCACCTCCGCATCGACGTGCACGTCCTGAACGACCTCGATTGGTGCCTGCATGACCCTTCCGAAATCGCGGCGGCGATCGTTGCCGAGTCGCCCGACCTCGTCGGTTTCGGCCTCTATGCGTGGAACCAGCACGCCATCCGCAAGGTCGCGGGCCTCCTGCGCGAAACTTGTCCCAACCTCCCGCTCGTCGGCGGGGGTCCCTGGGTGACCCCCGAGGCAGAGACGTTCCTCGGTCACAACCCCGCCTTCGACGTGCTCGTCCAGGGACCGGGCGAGGGACCGTTTGCCGACATCTGTCGCCGTCTCGAAGCGGGCGCCCGTCCGGCCGATCTCGCAGGGATCCCCGGGACGACGGTCCGCACGACCGACGGCATCCGCCTGACGCCACCCGAGGCGGCCGATCTCGGCGCCCATCCTTCGCCCTACCTGGCCGGCCGGATGCCGGCCATCCACGCGATGCTCGTCAACGTCCGCCGCGGTTGTGTGAACCGCTGCGCCTACTGTGGCTGGTCGAGCGGTGCCGTATCGGGCCCGGTCACCCCCGAACGCCTGGCGCAGGAGCTGGCCTGGGGTCTCGAGCGGGGCGTCCATGACGTGCAGGTCATCGACGCGGCCATCAACCGGGAAATCAGCGACCTGGAGCTCCTGCTGCAGGCGCGCGCCATGCTCGATAGCCGCGGCCTTCCGGTCGACCGTCTGTCGTTCGCGGGCTTCGCCGACGTGCGCTTCCTGGACGCAGAGCGCTCGCGACTGCTCGAATGCTGCCGTTTCTCGAGCCTCGAGGTCGGCCTGCCTTCGGTGACCGCCAACTCGCCACGATCCGCGCGCAACGCAGAAGCGTTTCGCACCTTCGAGCAGGCGCTTGCGAAGCTGTCGAGCGAAATCCACGTCCAGGTCGACTACCTCCTCGGTCTCCCGGGCGACGATGCCGATGGTTTCGAGACGTCGCTCAGCTGCCTGCGGTCGATCGACCGCCCGGTGTCCGAGGCGATCAACGTGTTCTTCCCCCTTCCTGGCTCGCGCGTCTGGCGGGACCGGGAAAGGCAACGGCTGGTCATGAACGAGGACGGTCCCGGCTACGTCCTCGAATCCGCGACCTTCTCGGCCAGCGACCTGCGCGCGGCGGCGACACAGTACGTCCGTTCCAGCGCCCGCAAGGCCCCGACCGATTTCTCCACCTGCAACCCGAGGTTCCCGAGGTTCGGCTTCAATTCCTGGGTCGATGAAGACGCCTACCGCATGGCACACGAACGGTTCGGCGACCCGCTGCCGCCGGCCCCGATCGAACCCGGTGCCCGGTTCGCCTTCCACGTCGACCTGGGCCCGCTGGCCTTCCTCTTCGAGGGGCCTCGATGGTCGGAAACGGCATTCCGTTCGGGCAATCTGACGATCCGGCCGGGCCGGGTTCTCTGGGACCGGGCCACCCTCGACGTCACCGCGGACGACGGCCGGCGATTCGAGGTCTGCTGCCAGCATCCCACCCCGTACCACCATGGCGGCAAGCAGACCGGCGGCGCCAACGAAATCTGGTCGCCACCCGGTTCGGGCGCGACGCCCGGCGACATCGCCACCATCGCGCGGTCCCTTGCGGAGCGGAACCCCGCCGGCACGCCCGCGGCTCCGGTCCTCGTCACCGCAGACGGGGCTGCTCCTCTTCGAATCGACGCTGCCCGTCCCGCGTCGCGCATGGCCAACGGAGCGGATCCCCCGGAGCTGCAGGGCCACCCCTTGTCTTGCGCGACCCCAGGCACCGCAGTCCCGCCGGTGGTCCGGCCGACGCTGGTCGGGCAGCTGCGCCGCTGGGCGGACCGGGGAGAGGCCCCGCTCGAGGCCGGTGGGTTGACCTTCCGGCCCATCGCCGACTCGCCGGAGGAGGCGGCGTTCGACGCTTCGGACCGGTCGGGGCGCTCGTTCGTCGCATGCGTCAGGCGTGCCAACCCGCAACACACGGCCTTCCTGAAGGCCTGTGGCCTCGATTTCTGGTACCGGCCGGGCGGCAGCCTGCCCCAGTCCGAGGTCGAGGCCGGACTGCGGGCGCTGGCGAACCTGTTCCTGGACGCCTCGCGGCGCCGGCTTCGGGCCGCGAAGCAGGCCCGTTCCGCCAGACCGGGTCGCTGATGCGCCGCATCGGCGGGGGGGCCGACGGGCTCAGCCGCCGGGTCGCCGCGCGACCTTCTCAGCCGTGTCGCGCAATCCGGACCAGGATCTCAGCGGGGGTGCGCCCCGCCGTTTCCCACTGAAGCCCGAGGAGTTGGCGGTCCACGAACCCGGCGGCCAGCGCGCTGGATAGCGTCTCTTCGTCCGCACAGGCCGGCTCGACAAGGAGGGAAAGCGAAGCGGCGCGTGGGGTAGCGGCGACCTTCTGCAACGCGTCGAGCTGCACGGACTGCGGCACCGTCTCGAAGCGGAGCTGCACGGGCAGCGGCATCGCGTCGAACCCCGGGACCGCCGTATCGTCAGGCGCCAACGCGCGCTGCGCCGCGATCCGGATCCGCTGGAATCCGGCCGCCGCGAGACACGCCGCCATGTCCGGTTCGGGCCACCCGTCCCCTTGCCAGCTGGCGACGAACTCGCAATTCGCCACGACGCGAGGCAGGTCGCACGCCCAGGCCAGGTCGGATGCGCACCCCAGCACGGCGACCCCCCGGCGGGGCGCCGAGCCGTCCCGCAAGGCGTCCAACCGCGCGGGCAACTCGTCGTCCAGGCCGACCGTCGGCCCCGTCCAGAAACGCCTCCGGGAGATGCACGTTTCCCGGATCGACGTCCACGCCGGACCCGTCGGGAACGGGACCGCGCAACCGGTCTTCTCGTCGTCCATTCGGCGGCGGGCACACAGCGTCGCGAGCCCCGAGAGCACCTTGCCGGACGAGTCCGGGCCGTCGGTCGGGGCCCTGTAGGCAACGTCCAGATCCCGGGTGCTGCAGAACACCCGCTGCCCCGGTCGACGTGACGAGAACAGCAGCGTCCCCTTGTGGCCCCGCAGCTCGACGGCGACCGCGACGGCCCCCTGTTCCATGCCCATCGGCCCGATGGAGACACCGAGTCGCGGAGCCCGCAGCGGGGCGAGGAAGGCGCGGACGGCCGCGGCGAGACCTTCGGCGACCACGAACACGTTGCGCTTCTCGATGTCGAACCTCGGCATCGGAATGGTCGGCCGCGTCTCCGGCAGCGGCGCGCGGACCTCGATGGCGCTCGGGCCAGACGGGGCGGAGCTGACGGCGGCGGGCGCCGCGGCTGCGCCGGTTTCCGATGGCGGCATGCCCCGGATGCCCAGCCGTTCGAGTTTGGCCTGGACCTCGGGCGACGAGAGCGTCCGGCGGTTCAAGTCGATGTTGATGTCGTCTACGAAGTGCAGATACTCCTCTCGCGAATACCGGGCGAGGCAGATCTCCTTCGGGAACGCCAGGTGATGGAAGTACTCGGGCGTATCGGGACGAATCCCAACGTCCTGCAGATGCTGGCGACCGACCGGGGCCTGACCGTAGAGCACGAGCGGCAGGAAGTAGCGCAGGTCGAACGGCCCTGTCGTTGCGAGATCGACGGTCGCCTGCGCTTCATCGAGCGTCTCGGACGGCCAGCCGAACACGAAGGTCGACAGGATGAAGATTCCCCTGGCGGCCGCGCGCTCGGTGGTGGCCAGCAGGCGGGGCATGTCGATGCGCTTGCCCATCAGCGCCCGAATGCGCTCCGATCCGGATTCGGGGCTGCAGTACATCATGTCCACCCCCGAATCGGCCATCCGGTCGACGAGATCGACGTCGATCTCGTCGACCTTCACCTCGACCCAGTAGCGCAGATCGAGCCGCGCCAGCCGACGCAACAGGTCGACGAACCGTGACCGGTCCGTGTAGATGTTGTCGTCCGCCAGGAAGAAGCGTCGGATCGAGAAGCGGTCGCGGATCGAGACCAGGTCCTGGGCCACCCGCTCCGGCGAGCGGTTGCGGATCTTGGTCCTTCCGACCCGCTCGCAGAACCCGCACGCGCGGTTGCACCCCTGACTCGTCTCGTACGGGAACGGTTTCGGAATCTGGAACGCAAACCGGAAGGGCGTGAGCGCCTGGTTGTAGAGGACCCACTCGCGGTCGTCGGCGAGCCCCGGGTCCACGGACGCCCAGTCGATGGGCGGGTCGTCGTCGAGGGAATCGGGAGGGGTCTCGGGCGGGGTCATCACGACCTGGCCGCCGGCCCGCAGGGCGAGCGACGGGATCGCTGCCGGGTCGGGCGTTCCGTCGAGCAGGGCCGAGAACAGGCGCGGGCCGACGCGCGTGCCCGGACCGCGCACGAAGTAGTCGAACTGCGCGTAGCGACCGATCCCGTCCGGGAACGAGGTCGCGTGCCGGCCGCCGAGGACGATCGGGACCTCCGGGATGTGCGCGCGGATCCGCGCCGCAACTGCAAGCGCGAGGGGCATGTGGCTCGAGTGGGCGGACAGGCCGACCACCGCGGGTCGGTATTCGTCGAGGAGAGGCACCAGATCCGCCTGGTCGCCGGGTGGCCCCGAACGGCGCCACATCACGACGCGGGTCTCGACGTCGGGGCAGCGCGCCCGCACGGCCGCTTCGACCGCCAGCAGCCCGGGCGAGAAGGTGTCGAGGAACAGGAGGTGCTGGATCTCGTCCAGGCACGCGAGGAGCAGGATGCGCCGTTCCCGACCCCTCGGCGCCCGGCGGAGGGAGTCAGGGAGGCCCGCGCTGGAATCCGTCGGCCTCATGGATCGCCCCTATCCAGAAGCAGATCGAGCGCTTCGCCGGCAGAAAGCCCGTGGGTCTCCCAGTCGATGCCGAGGATCCGGGTTCCGGATAGCGTCTGGAACGACTTCCGGTGGGTCCCGGCGTCGGTGGGAACGCGGTCCAGCAGAAGGGTCCGGCGTCCCTGCGGTACGGCCCCCGCAAGAGCGTCCAGCGCATCCCGGACCTTGCCCGAATCCAAGTCGGGATGGATGCGCAAGGCCAGCGGCAGGAAGGCCCCCACCGCACGCAGCCATCCCGGGTCCGGCGCGACGTCCGACGGTTCGATGTCCAGTCGCGCGATGCCGGCCCCGGCCATTTCCCGAACCAAGCCCTCGGGCGGCAGGTCGACCGCCGTCCAGTAGGCGACGACTTCGATGCCTGTCGGGTCGGCGCAGGCCCTGGCCAGGTCGCACACCCAGGCGACGTCGTCCGCGGACGTCAGCCACGCCGCGGCCCTGCGGCACGGCTGACCGGCGACGGCCGCCTCGACTTGCGTCACGAGTTCCTGGTCGCACCCGGGCCCTCGCCCGGCGCCCGCTTCGATGGCCACGAGGGCCTCCGTGATGACGGGCGCCAGTTCGCCGGCCGGCAGGGCGATCGGCCTGCCAGCGGCCTCGGACGCGTCGAGCCGCCGCGCGCTCCACCCGGCCAGGGACCTGAGGACGCGAGACGTGGCTTCCGGGGCGCCCGGTGCAACCTGGTAGGCGATGTCCATGAGGCGGGAGCGGCAGAACGTCGGCTGGTCGGGACTGGTGCGTCGGAAGAACAGGGTCCCGGCGTGACCGGCGGCCGCCACGTCGACCCTGAGTTCGTCGGCTCCGACCCCGATCCGCCCTACCCGCAGGCGCCCGCGCGGGTCCCGCAGAACGTCGAGAACGGCGGCCACGCTGGCGCAGAGGCCCGAGGCTGCGCGGACCACGCTGCGGGCCGACACGCGGAAGGCCCGCGCGAGGGGGCCGACGACGATGGGAGGCCGCTCGGAGGGGCGGTCGGACGCAGCGTGCTCCGGCATCTTCCCCTCCGGGACGATGTCGATCCCCATCCGGTCGAGGAGGCCGACCACGTCCGGCGAGAGGAGCCGCGCGATCTCCATTTCCTCGGCTTCGGCCATGATGCCGCGGTACTCGTCGACCGAGTAGGCAGCCAGACAGTTCTCGACCGGATGGCGCAGGTGCCGGAAGTACGCCGGGGTATCCGGCTCGATGCCCATTCGGGCCAGGTTGCCCGCCACGGCCGCGGCCGCCAGGTACTTGAGGGGCTGGAACTCGAGCAGCGGGAAGGGGCTCTCGCGGGCGAGACGGAGCGTGGAGCGGGCCTCGTCCAGAGTCTCGCTCGGCCAGCCGAAGATGAAGTTGGCCTCGATGAGGACGCCCCGGCCGTGGGCGTACTCCATGTTGTCGAGCAGGCGGGGCATGTCGAGCGGCTTGCCCATCAGGGCGCGCACGCGTTCGGACCCCGCCTCCGGGAAGCACTGGATCAGCCGGACGCCGGCCCCCACCATGCGATCGATCAGCCCGCGATCCATCTCGTCGGCTTTGATGGCGACGTAGTACTCGAGGTCGAGGTTCTTCTCGAGCGCGTCGAGGAGTGCGACGAAGGCGTCCCGTTCGGTGTGGACCGTGTCGTCCACGAAGCATACGCGCCGGACACCCACGTGATCGCGGAGACGGCGGAGGTCGGCGACGACCAGTTCCGGCCGTTTGCGGCGAATCCGGGTCTTGCCGACCCGCTCGCAGAACCGGCACGCCCGATGGCAGCCCTGGCCCGTTTCGTACGGGAAGTACTTGGAATCGCGAAACCGCAGGCTGGCGCCCCGCCGGTCGACCGAGAGGTCGCCGGTCAACAACGCCGGGTCGAGACGCTCCCACGCGATGGAGGGCTCCTCGTCCATCGTTGCGGGGGGCACCTCGAAGGGCGTCAGGACGAGCCTGCCCCCTTCGCCTCGGAAGGCGAGCGAACGGAGGGTCTCCGGGGCGGGACCGCCATCGAGCAGCGCCGCGACGAGGTCGGGCCCGACGCGGATCCCGTCACCACGTACGTAGTAGTCGATGTCCTCGTACCGGGCGACGCCCTTCGGCAGCGAGGTGGCGTGCTGACCGCCCAGGATGACCGGTACCCGCGGGTCGTGCCGCCTGACGCAGGCCGCGAGGGAGAGCGTCAGAGGCATGAACACCGAGTACGAGGAGAGGCAGACGACGGCCGGGCGGTATTCGTCGAGGACCCGCAGGAACCGCTCGTTGTCCTCAGCCGTGTTGGCGGCGTACCAGAGCAGTACCTTCGTCTCGACATCGGGACAGCGTGCCCGCAGGCCCGCCTCCACTTTCAGGACGCCGAGGGACACGTTGTTGACGAAGAAGGTCCCGACGACCGGTACCTCGAAACAACTCACGAGCAGCACTCGCCGGTTCCGGTCGGCGGGGGCGCGCAACAGCGCCGGCTTGGGTGGCCGGGTTCCCGTCCTGACTTCGGGGGCCGCGTCGGTTCGGGATGCGGCGTCCGGCCGCGGCGCGGGTCGCGTAGCCACGAGTTCGATCCGGACCTGGGCCAGGCGGGCCCGCCCCACATCCGAGTCGAGGCGCGGCCTGTTGAGGGCGAAGCCCGCGTCGACCAGGTCGCGGTAGGTGGGGCTGTCGTACTTGGCCAGGCAGAGCGCGAGCGGGTTGGCAAGGTGGTCGAAGTACGCCGGCGTGTCGGGCCGGATTTCCGCCTTGCCGAGGTGCCGTCCCACCGGGGCATTGGCGTACAACTGCAGCGGCATGAAGAGACGCAGGTCGAAGCACCCTTCTGCCGCGAGGCGCAGCGTCGATTCAGCCTCGGCGAGCGTCTCCCCGGGCCAGCCGAGCAGGAAGGACGACAGCACGAACATCCCGCGGTGCGCCGCGTGCTCGACCGCCGCAAGCAGCCGGCGCATGTTGATGGGCTTGCCCATCATCCGACGTACCCGGGCCGAGCCCGACTCCGGGCTGCAGTACAGCATGTCGACGCCCGAGTCGGCCATGTGATCGATCTGTTCGGGCAGGAGTTCCTCGGCTCGAACGACCATGTAGGACCGCAGGCCGAGGCGGCGGAGCACGCGCAGCAGCGACGCGAAAGCCGACGCGTCCGCGTGGATGTGGTCGTCGAGAAAAGCGATTCGGCGGACGCCGAAGTGGTCGCGAATGGCCGCCAAATCCTGAGCGACGCGCTCCGGGCTGCGGTGACGCAGCGGCGTCGGGCCGCATCCCTCACAGAAGCGGCAGGCATGCCGGCATCCCTGGCTGGCCTGATAGGGGAACGGCTTGCGGTCGGCAAACCGCAGCTGCAAGTCGTCGCCGAGAGTCCAGACGGGGTCTTCCTGGCCCGCACGTTCGACGCGGGTCCAGTCGATGACGGGTTCGCTGTCCAGATGGGGCGGCAGGTCTTCGAGAGGGGTGCGGACCACCCGACCGGCGCGCCGAAAGGCGAGGGACGGCAACGCCGCCGGGTCGGGGCTGCCGTCGAGCAGCGCCGAGAACAGCATCGGCCCGGCGCGAACCCCCTCGCCGACCACGAAGTAGTCGATCTCGCCATACCGGCCGATGCCGTCGGGAAAGCCCGTGGCGTGGAGGCCCCCCAGCACGACGGGAATCCGCGGGTCGTGGGCGCGGACCCGGCGGGCGACCGCCAGGGCGATGGGCAGCGACACCGAGACGGCCGAGAGGCCGACGATTGCCGGGTCGAACTCGCGGAGCACCGTGTCGAGTTCGTCAGGGGGATGATCGACGGAGGATACCCGCCAGTTCACGACCCGCGTCAGCGTGTCCGGGCAATCGGCGCGGATCCCCGCCTCGACGGCGAGGAGGCCGGGCGAGAAGTCGTCCAGGAAGACCATGGACGGCCCCTGCCGGACGCAGGCGATCAGCAGGATGCGACGACCTCGGCCGGGAGCGCTGCGGTGCAACGAATCGGCCAGCGCCAGCGGCTCCCTGCGTCTCTCTGCCTGTCCAGCACCGCCGCCCAAGACCTCACCTCGCGCCGCTCCCGACCGACGAAAAGCGGCGAATGATACCAAAAGCGATTCGATGCCGCAAAAGGCTCTGGGACGCGGGGCAGCGGCCATCGCATCCGCAGGACTCACAAGACCCACGCAGACGGAGCGGCTCCAACTCTCCAGGCGCCCTTCATCGTGGCCATCGATCATGGAACCGCCTGGGAATGCGCGGCAATTCGATGCGTTGGCCCGGCTTTGGCCTGCCGCGCCTTGACAGAGGGCAGCCCGATGCTATCCTCCGGCCCCACGTCGTTCTGTTACAATCCCTCGCTGCCTGGCCGGTGCAAGCGCATGGCTCCTGCCCCGGACGCTGGACCGGCCGGCTGGATGCCGGCCCTCCGGCCATCCTGGCTGTCGGCGTGCGCCGAATGAGGAATGGGAGGCGATGAACCCCGAATCTCCCGCTTCGCGCTTCTCGGCCCCAGCGCGCAATGGCAAGCGGGTCCTGCTCGTCCGCGCCGTCGAGGAGCCGTTCAACCCCATCTTCTTCAACGGCATGTCGCTCGGCCTGTTGTGGGTCAGCGCCGGGATTCGCGCCTACAGTCCGGGGGTCGACTACCGCATCGTCGACTGGAACGGCCTCTGCCCGACCGCCCAGCGCAGCCGGTTCTGCTGGATCGACCATCGCGATTCTCTGCGGCCCGAACGTTTTCGTGCCGTGCTCGACGAGTACCGGCCCGGCATCGTGGCCATTTCGGCTTACTCCTGTTTCATGCCGCTGGCCTGCGACATCGGCCGCCTCGTGCGCGAGTACGACCCCGCCGTCCCGGTGATTCTGGGCGGGTTTCATTCCACGGCCTATCCCGAGGCGGTCGCCAAGTACCCGATGTTCGACTACTTCGTGCAGGGGGAGGGCGTGCGCGTGGGGCCCCGGCTCATCAACGCCCTCTTCGACGGCCGGCCGGCGCTCGAAAGCATCCCGTCGTTGTCCTTTCGCAAGCCGGACGGCAGCGTCGCGGAGACCCCGCTCGAAGTGCTGCCGCCGAACCTGGACGACAACCCGGCCATCGACTGGAACGACGTCGATCTCACGCCCTACCGCGAGAACCGCTACGCCCAGATCGTCAACGAGTGGGGCTGGCAGTATCCGAAGGGCAAGCTCGTGCTGTACGAGGCCAGCCAGGGCTGCTGCTACCGCTGCGCGTTCTGCGAACAGCGCGTGCAGCACGGCAACCGGGCCCGCCACTTCAGCCCCGAACGCGTCGTTGCCGACTTGCGGGGCATCAAGGAGCGCTTCGACCCGGAGGGGGTCTTCTTCACCGACGAGTACATCCACTACGACCGCCCCTGGTTCGAGTCCCTGCTCGTGGCCCTCAAGGCCAACCGCGATCTCGACTTGAAACTTACGCTGGCCGTCAAGGCCGACGAGATCGACCGGCCGCTCATCGACCGCATTCTCGAAGCCGGCGTCGTGCAGATCAGTTCGTATCCTGAGTCGGCCTCGGCGCGCATCCGCGGGCTCATGCGCAAGAAAATCGACCTCGAACGGCACGTCGAGAACATGCGCTACGCGTCGCAGCAGGGGGCGCTCGTCTTCAACGGTTTCGTGCTGGGCTGGCCGAGCGAGACGCGCGAAGAAGTCGAGGCCACCTATCGGATCGCCGCCGAACCGTATTCCGACCACGTGCACATGCTTCCGGTCGGCTACCTCGGCCGGTCCGAAATCGGTAAGTATCTCAAGGACCTAAGCATCGACACCGATTCCGCCGAATACTTCCGCATGCTGAACCGGCCGACCGATGTCTGCCTGGCCGACTACACGCGCGACGAATACAACACCTATGTCGTCAGCCGCATCCACGAGCTGAACCTCGCCAAGCTGCACTCGCCCAGCACGCGGGCCAAACTCGCCCGGCTCGGCTGGGAAGTCGTGCGGCTGCCCGACGAGGCCGGGCCGGCTCCCGCCGAAGCCGCCGCGCCGTCCGCCGGGCCCGTCGAACTCGCGGCAACCGGGGCCGCCGACGCGGTTTCCGGGGCCCCGGCGCCCCCCGCGGCAGCCAGCCCGGGCGAGCCGTCCCAGGGCCAACCGGCCGACCCCGCCGGCGCCGGCGAACCTCCGGCCCCGCCGTCCCCCGAGGAGCGCCACCGGGCGCGGCTCCGGCGCGGCCTCGAACGCACCCTGCTGCCGTACTTGCCCGACCTCGACTACGACGTTGCGACGGCCGTCGTCCTGGCCGCTCCCGCGGGGGCGGCGCACGCCGACTGCATCCGCCTCGACCTCCGTGCCCGCGACACGTCCATCGTGGTCGAACTGCTGCCGCGTGGCCGCGACGCCGCGTATGCCCACACGCGCTTCTTCACCGTGCGCTACGGCAAGATTCGCGACCGCAGCGACCTGCCCTTTGCGGCCGCCGAAGAGCGCGTGCTCGGGCGGTTTGTCGCGCGCCTGCGGGCGTGGGAGGCCCTCGCCCCGCGCGACAGGAACAAGGTCTCGTTCCTGAAGGATTTCGTCCGCGGCTCGAGCGCCCGGCCCAACCGCTAGCGGAGCACCGCCATGGCCCCGGCGTTTGCGCCATCGCTGAGCCGTGCCCCCGCCGACCGCGAGCGGCTCGTCCTGCTCGTCAGCGCGGTCGAGAAGCCCATCGATTTCCTGTTCTTCAACAACATCGCACCGGGCCTCCTGCGCCTGCAAGCGGGCATCCAGGCCACCTGCCGGGACCTGCGCAGTTCCATCCTCATCTGGCACACGCTGCCCGGCGCCGACCCGGAAGCGGCCTTCCGCGCCCAGCTCGAGTCGTTGCGGCCGGCCATCGTCGGGATCTCCTCGTTTTCGATCTTTATGCCGTTGGCCCTGCGCATCGCCGCGCTCGTGCGCGCGTACGACCCACGGGTGCCCGTCGTGCTCGGGGGCTACCACACCGCGGCGTTTCCGGCGGGTCTTGGCCGGTATCCCGATATCGACTACTACGTTCGCGGCGAGGGCGTCCGGGTCGGGCCGCAGCTCTTCCGGAGTCTGCTCGATGGGGCCCCGGCGCTCGAAAGCATTCCGTCGCTGTCGCTGCGGCGCGCCGACCGGGTGGTCGTGACCCCGCTCGAACGGCTCGCCCCGGACATGGACCTCAACCCGCAGGTGCGTTGGGCCGAGGTCGATCTCGGCGACTTCCGGGCCAACGATGTCTCGGTCATCGGCAACCGCGACCACCGCATCACGTTCCGCAGCGGCAAGTTTTTTCCCTACGAGACGAGCCAGGGCTGCACGCACCGCTGCAACTTCTGCGAACGGCGCACGCGGGGCCTGCGGCGGGCCCACGGCATCCCGCGCGTGGTCGCGGAACTCGGCGCCATCCGCGACGCATTCGGGGTGCGCAACGTCTTTCTCAGCGACGATCTCGTGCACGCCGACCGGGAGCGCTTCATCGCCCTCCTGCGAGCGCTCGAACAGCAACTCGATCTGCGCTACTACGCGGCGGTCAAGGCCGATGAAATCGACCGTGACCTGATCGACCGCATGCTGGCCGCGGGCGTGCGCATCATCAACTGCTTTCCCGAGTCGGCCGCGCCGCGCGTGCGCGCGCTCATGGGCAAGCAGATCGACATGGCGCGCCTGCTCGACAACATGGCCTACGCGTCCGACCAGGGGGCCCTCGTCTACGCCACCTTCATCCTCGGCTGGCCAAGCGAGACCCGCGACGAAGCCGAGGCCACCTATCGGCTCGCGCGAGACGGCCCGTTCGACCTCATCAGTTTCATGCCCTTGCTCTACTTCGGCGCGGCCCGCGTGGGCCGGCACCTGAGCGAGGTCGGCATCGAACCCGACACACCCGACTACTTCCGCATCCTGCGCGAGCCGTTCGATGTGTGCCTGACGGAATACGGCCCGGCCTGCTACCGCGAACTCGTCGACCGCGAGTTCGCGCTCAATGCCGAGCGCCTGCAACGCGCCGCGGTGCGGGCCAAGTTCGACGGGCTCGGCATGGAGGTGGTCGCTCTCGCCCCGCCCCCGACCGACGGTGCCGCCGTCGCGCCGGCGGCCGCGCCCGCGAGCGTCGCCGACCCCGCGGCCGTCGAGAAAGCGCGCCGTTGGCGCGACTTCTTCCTCTGGCTCGAGCCGCGGCTGGCCGACCAACTGGCCGATCCGGCCTACCGGATCGCCGACTGCAGCCTGTCCATCGCCGAACCGGCGCTGCGCTACCGGCTCGTGGCCCCGGCCTGCGAGCTGTCCGTTTGCCTCATCCCGCGCCAGCCGGGCCCGGCTTTCGCGCGCACGCAACTCTTCAACGTCAGCCATGCCCCCAAGGAGGCCTTCGGCGACGCCGACCAGCGCCTGCTCCAGCGCTTTCTCGCGCGCATCGAACGCTGCGAAGCCCGGTGGCGTCGGGCCCCTTCGCCCGCGGCCGATGCGGGGGCTTCGGTCACCCTGGGACCCGAAGGTTCCGCCGTCGCCTGACCGGCCCCGCGCCGGCGCACCCGCACGGCCGAGCCCGATGCCGGAGGATATCCCGCATGCAGCGCATCCCCGAACCGTTCGAACGGCTCGACGACCCGCAGAAGGCCGCGGCGCACGCCGCGACCGCCGTGACCGCCCCCTACGAGGAGTTCGTTCGGGTCTTTCGCCAGACGTTCGCCGACGAGCCGGTAGCGGGCCGCGTCGTCGACTGGGGCGGTGGCCAGGGGGAACTGGCCGCCGCCTTTGCCAAGGCGTACCCCGCGTGCCGCGTCGACGTCGTGGACGCCGCCGAGGTCATGTTGGCCCACGGGCGCCGGCGTCTGCCTGCGGCTCTCGCAGACCGCGTGACGTTCATCCACGCCTACGTGCCCGCCGATCCGTTGCCCGGCCGCGACTACGATTGCGTCCTGGCCAATTCGCTCCTGCATCACGCCCCCGATCCTCTCCTTTTCTGGCGCACCCTTGCCGCTCTTGGCCGCCCGGACGCACGCGTCTGTGTCATGGACCTCATCCGTCCGGCCGACGCCGCCACGGCCCGGGGACTGGTCGACAGGCTGGCCCAGGGCCTCGACCCGCTCATTGCCGCGGATTTCCTGGCGTCTCTCCATGCGGCCTACACGCTCGACGAAGTCCGGGCGCAACTGCGGGCGGCTGGGCTCGCGACGCTCGGCGTGGCCGCGGCGAACCCGGTCCAGTTCGTCGTGGCCGGCCGGCTGCCTCGCTGAAGGGCGCGCCGGGGGCCGTGCGGGCGCGGCTCCAATTGACCCCTGGGGTTGGCGGGTGCTATCGTCCCGCTCCCGGGAGCCGGATGGCGGTCGGACACCAGCCGCGGCGGCGCAGGCCCGGCCGGCCACCGCGCGAATGAGGCAACGCGAGCATGGTCACGCAGAAACGCTCCCCAGCCGAGGTGCTTCTCATTCTGCAGAAAGTCCGGGATGGCGCGCGGGTCGCCGACGTCTGCCGCGACCATGGCATCAGCCCGAGCACGTTGCGGCGCTGGCGCAACGAGCACGAAAGCGGGCGCGCGGCCGAAGCGCCCACGTGGCGGCAAGTCGAAGACGCCACCAGGCTGCCCGCGGCCGACACGCACGCCCGGGCCGACGACCGCATTGCCGAGCCCAACTACGTCACGAACGAGAACTTCCCGCACACGGCCGACCGCCTCTTCCACATCCAGATCGGCGTCACCTACGCCTGCCAGTGTCGCTGCAAGCATTGCGGCGTGAGCCAACAGCGCAATTTGGGCTCCATCCTGACCCCGGCCGAGATCGTCGACCTGTGCCGTCAGGCCAAGCAGGACCTCGACGCCAAGGTTGTCGAGCTGTTCGGCGGCGAACCCCTGGTCCGGAAACAGATTGTCGAGATTGTGGCCGGCTGTGCCCAGTACCTCGATGTCTGGATGAGCACCAACGGCATCGGCTTCACGCGCGATCTGGCCGAGCGGCTACGAGACGCCGGCCTGCGACGCTGCTTCTTCTCGCTCGATTCGGTCGTACCCGAACAGCACGACGCCAATCGCAATCGCCCGGGGGCCTTCGCCGCGGTGATGCAGGCGCTCGACTACTGCGCCGAGCTCGGCATCGACGCCAACTTGTCGACCTGTGCCATGGCCAACCTGGTCATCAGCGACGAGTTGCAGCAACTCATCGACTTCACGCGGCAGAGCAAGGCCCAGAAGCTGCGCCTCGTGCTGCCGAAGATGATCGGCCGGCTGCAGGGCAACGAGTCCATCCTGTTGAAGGCCGGCGAGATCGAACGCGTGCGCCAGATCACGGCTGAACAGCGGGTCGCATACGTCGAAGCCGAGGGCAACTACGACGGGCGCGTCGAGAAGTGCTTCTGCCTGCGGGGCCATGTCTACGTCAACCCCTACGGCGTGGTCCAGCCCTGCGTGTACACCCTGATGAACTACGGCAACGTGCGCGAACACCCGCTGGCCTTCCTGTACCAGCGCATGTTTGAACACCACGTTTTCAAAGACAAGTCCATCCTCAACCTGTGCCTGCTGCAAAACCCCGACTTCGTCAAAGCCCATCTTTCCGGACTCTCCGACGACCAGCCCATCGTCGACGTCGATTTCGACTGAGCGCGCCCGATGGACCGAATCCCCGAGCCCGTCGACGTCATGAACGACCCGCAGCAGGCGCAAATCTACGGGGAATCCGGCCTCGACGAACCGTTTCGGTTCTTCGTGGCGCTCTTCCGCCAGGCCTTTCCCGCCGAGGCGGTGGCCGGCCACTACCTGGACCTGGGCTGCGGCACGGGCGAAGTGACCCGACCGTTCGCCGAGGCGTTTCCCGAATGCACGCTCGACGCCGTCGACGCGGCCGACCATGCCCTGGCCCAGGCCCGGCAGCGCTGCCCGGCGGCGCTCGCCGCGCGCGTTCGCTTCGTGTCGGCCTACGTCGGGCGCGACCCGCTGCCCCGCGAACGCTACGACGGCATCATCGCCCACTCGTTTCTGCACCACCTGAGCGATCCACAGGTGCTGTGGCAAACCGTGCGGCGCCACGCCACGCCCGGGGCGCCCGTGTTCGTCATGGACCTCATCCGCCCGCCGAGCCGGGATGCCGCCAAGCACCTGGCGCTGCGTTTCTGTCGCGGGCTGCCCCGCCAGATCCTGAAGGACATGTTTCAGTCGCTGCTTGCCGCCTTCCGCCCCGAGGAAGTCGAAACCCAACTGGCCGCGGCGGGCCTGACGGGCTTCGCTGTGCGGCGCGTCAACGAGATCCAACTCACCGTTCATGGCCGGGTCCACGATGACGCAGCCCTCTGACCGCAGACCGCCGGCCGGCCCCGGCGCCGCGCCGCGCCGCTCGCCGGCCGACCGTCCGCTCGGCCGCCGTGAGTACCTGCGGGCCCGCGATGCCGACCTCGTCACGTCCGAGACCTTTCCCCATTCGGCCGACCGCATCTACCTCATCGAGATCGCCTTGACGTACGGCTGCCAGTGCCGCTGCGAACACTGTGCCGTCGGGCGGCAGACGAACCGGGGCACCCTGCTCTCCGCGGACGAGATCGTCGACCTGTGCCGCCAGGCCAAGGAAGACCTCGGCGCCAAGGTCGTCGAGCTCTTCGGCGGCGAACCCCTGCTGCGCGACGACATCGAGGCCATCGTCGAAGGGGCCGCGCGCCATCTCGACGTGTGGCTCAGCACGAACGGCGTCGCCTTCACCCGCGAGCTGGCCCACAGTCTCGCGCGCCGCGGTCTCAAACTCGTCATCTTCTCGCTCGACTCGGTCGACCCGGACACGCACGACCGCATCCGCGGGCGCGCCGGTTGCTTCGACGCCGTGCTGCGCGGGCTCGAATACTGCGCCGAGACGGGCATCGTCGCCCACCTGTCGGCGTGCGTGACCCCGGGCGCGCTCGCAAACGGCGAGGTCGACCGCCTCATCGCGTTTGCGCGCCAGAGCAAGGCCCAGAAACTGTGTCTGCTGCCGGCCAAGATGGCGGGCCGCTTCGCCGACCGTGAAGACGTGCTGCTGAGCCAGGCCGAGTTGGCTGCGCTCTGGCAACGGGTGGTGCGCGAGGACGGCCGGGTCTACGTCGAGACCGAGGCCAACTTCTCGCAGAACATCGGCAAGTGTTTCTGCCTGCGC
Source organism: uncultured Myxococcales bacterium (assembly GCA_964422715.1). Classification (GTDB taxonomy): domain Bacteria; phylum Myxococcota_A; class UBA9042; order PWKZ01; family CAYRCM01; genus CAYRCM01. Next base: position 29,059 of record CAYRCM010000024.1, read on the forward strand.
GACTGGCTGTACGTCAACCCCTACGGCGTCGTGCAGCCGTGCGTCTACGTGTTCTTCGATTTTGGCAATGTCCGCGAGCATCCGCTCAAGTTCCTGTGGCGCCGCATGTTCGAGCACCCCATCTTCCGCAACAAGGCCGCCATGAACCTGTGCCTGATGCAGAACCCCCGGTTTGTGCGCCGCTATTTCAGCGATGTCTCCGAGGACCAACCCTTGGTCAAGGTCGACTTTGAATGAGGCGCCGCCCGCCGCTAAGCGGCGGGACCCGCGGGCCCCGGGCCCTTGCGCCCCGGCCCCGTCGGGCGAGGATGTCCGCTGGCCATGAAGATCCTGCTCCAGTCCTTCTCTTTTCTGCACAACAATGGCAACTACAACCTCGCGTTGTTGTTCCTGAAATCCACGCTTCTCGACCGCCCCGAGCGCGCCGCGGCGCTCCAGGTCGAACTGCTGCAGTCCGACTACTTCGACGACGTCGACGCGGTGTTCGACCGGATCGTGGCCTACGACCCGGATGTGCTCGGCTTCTCGGTCTTCATCTGGTCCAAGGAACTCACCGGGCGCCTGCTGCGGCGGCTCGAAGAACGGGGCCGGCGCCCCCTCATCGTCTGCGGCGGAACGGGGCTCATCGCCGTCGAGCGCGACTTCATGGAGGCCCATCCGACCGTCGACGTCGTCGTCCGCGGGGCCGGCGAGGCCACCTTCACCGAACTCGTCGAGCACTACCTCAACCGCCCGGAAGCGCCGCGCGCCCTCGACGCCATCGCCGGCCTGACCTATCGCGATGCCGCCGGGCAGCTCCGCGAAACGCCCGACCGGCTCCACAACCTGCCGCTTGCCCAGGTCCCGTCGCCGTACCGCAACGGCCACTACGTGCCCCCCGGCTCCAACTTCATCCTGGAAACCGAGCGCTACTGCCCGTTCCGTTGCAGCTACTGCACCTGGACCGCGCAAAGCCGACACCACACGGACTTGCAGTTCCCCATCGAAGAGGTCGCGGCCGACCTGCGCTGGGCCAAGGCGCGCGGCTGCACCGAGGTGACCTTCTACGATTCCTCCATCAACTACCGCTCCGACCGCTTCATCGCGCTGCTCGATGTCATCCGGGGCCTCGATGAGCCCTCCGACAACATCAGCTACTTCTTCTTCCTGAAGTTCGAGTTCATCAACCGCGAACAGATCCGGCGCCTGGCCGCCGTGGGCAAGCCCTGTCTCGTCTTCCTGGGGGTCGAGACCTTCTCGCCCGACGCGCTGCGGGTCGCGCGCCGGCCAAACCGGCTCGAGCGGGTCTTCCCTCTGCTCGACGCGCTGTCCCGGGTCCAGAATGTGCGCCTCATGGTGGGGCTCATTCTCGGACTGCCCGGCGACAACGTGCAGCACTTCCTCGCCGGTCTCGACCGGCTCGCGCGCTACCCCCAGGTCCACACCATCGTCAGCACGTTGTCGGTCGCGCCGGGCACCGACATCCTGCGCGAGGCCGACCGGCACGGGCTGGTCTTCCGCCGCTCGGGCGTGCCGCTGCTGCTGCACTCCAACGATTTTCCGCCCGCCGATTTCCAGGCGGCGCTCGCGGGCATCGACCGTCACATCGCCGCGGGGCGGGCCTCGCTCAATCCGATCCATCTGCCCTTCGGTCGCCTCGCCAATCCCGAGATCCTGCCGGACGCCGTCCGGGCGCGGCTCGGACCCGCCGACTGGCTGCGCGTGGGCGTGCTCGGCATCGACAACGGGTACGTCGAAGGTTCGGGCTTCTACCCGCAGGAACTCGGGGTCGTGAAGTAGGCCGCGGCCCGCGGGCCGCCCGCGGCGCGTCCGGCAACGGTCGACGTTCCGGGGATGCCGTTGCGCTGCGGCGCGGGGCCCGGCGTGGCTCGACGGTGCCGGCCTTCAGGCAAACGCCAGGGATTTCGCCTGCCGGACGTAGTGCGCGATGCGTTCGTCGCGGGGCGCCACCTGCGTGAGCCAGCGGGCCACGCGTTCGGACCACTGCGACAGCTGCAGAAGGCCGCTGTGGCGCGGCAGGTCGATGGCCGCCAGTCGCGCGGCCACCGCCGGCAGGTCGACCGCCTCGATCGAGCCTAGATGGAAATGACGGATCTCGTTGACGTTTTCGAGCCCGTCGGGGCCCTCGAACTCGCAGGGCGAGATCCCGAACGAGCCGTCGGGGTACACCTCGATGACCGCCACCTGCACGGCCCCGTCATAGCGCAGGTTCGTGCGCAGCAGGGCGTCGTTGACCGAGTCCAGAAAGACGAAGCGACCGCGGCGCGCGTGGTCGAGGACCGTCTTGAACAGCCGGTTGAGGCCCGCCTCGAGGGCGGCCACCTGCGGCTCGGCCCAGTGGTAGCGCACGAGCCCGGGCAGGATCTTGACCACCCGGAAGCCCAATTCGTCGGTCAGGTAGGCGAATTGGCGTTCGAGCAGGTGCACCTCGTCGGGCAGGATGACGGATGCGCCGCAGACGTTCTCGGGCCCGACGGTGTCGATGAGGCGCAACGCATTCTCGCGCCGGGTTGCGAACGTGGCGCGGTGATTCTCGGACTGCTGCTCGGCCGGCAGCAGTTCCTGGCAGACATCGAGGCTGAAGACCGCCTTCAGCTCGTTGCGGCGCAGGTAGTCGATCTTGGCGGCGTCGAGCAGGTAGCCGTTGGTGTAGAGGTAGGTCTGGAGGTCTTTCTGCGTGCGTTCGCGCACCCGCGCGACGGAGTCGACGACCTCTTCGACGAGGTCGAAGCGCGTCAGCGGCTCGCCGCCGTAGATGGCGATTTTCTTGTCGTCGCCGACGGAGTCGACCACGAGCTCGATGGCCTTGTGGATGGCGGCGATGTCGATGTCCTCATTGGTCTTGCGCACGATGCAATAGCGGCAGTGGATATTGCACCGCGTCGTGATCATGAGGTAGGCCTTCTGCAGCAGAAGTCTCATGGGTGGCTACACCGGGCCGTTCTTGCCGAAGGTTTGCTGCCGGATGCGCTCCGACCATTCGCGGGCCTTCGCGGCCACGGCGCGAAACGTGGCCAGCGGGATGTCGTCATCGAGCAGAAACGGGCGCTCGAAATTGGCGTAATCGATCTGCGAGAAGTCCATGTCGGGCCGCACGCGACCGCGCCGGAGCGCGATGTCCCAGTATTGCGAGCCGGGCAGGGGGGTCGCGACATACACCCAGATCATGGCCGGGATGCGCTGCTTGTAGATCCACTGCATAAAACGCAGGGTGTCTTTCAGGTCTTCGAGCGTTTCGGTCGGGTTGCCGATCATGAGACTCGCGAGCACCAGAAATTCGTGGCGCTTCGCGGCGAGCAGGTTTGCGCAGTTGTGTTGCACCTGGGCCCGCTTGCCCTTGAGGTAGGTCATCATGCGCTGGCTGCCCGTCTCGAGCCCGGGCAGCAGCACCTTGATGCCGATGTCTTTCAGCAGGCGAAAGAAGCCGTCGTCGAGCGGGGCATCGGAGAAACGCACGAAACACGACGTGTCCGTCATGCGCAGCCCGGCCGCCGCCAGACGCTCGGCGAAGGCGCGCAGGTACTCGGGGTCGTTCGCGAACGCATCGTCCCAGATATGGAACTGCTCGGCCGCGAGCAGTTCGTGGTGGACGCGGAACTGCTGGACGAGTCGGTCGGGCGACATGCGGCGAAACACCCGATCGAAACGTACCGACGAGCAGTAGCGGCAGTTGCGGAAGGGACAGCCGCGGGACGACAGCACGCTCGGCCGGATGGGATGGTCGCGCGCCATGCGCTGCCAGAACGGGTAGTACGAATAGCGCACGAGGGGGAATTCTTCGGCCCCGAGCAGCCGGTCGGCCACGAAGCACTGCGGCCCGTCCGGGCGCAGGGCGGGCGCGAGTTCGTCGTCGACGAGCTGTGCCACGACGCGTTCGGCCTCGCCAGCCACCATGAAATCAAACAGTTGCGTGTCGTACTGGCCGAGCGTCGTCGGGTGGACGCCGCCGATGAAGAAGCGCTTGTCCGGGTGCTGGCGGCGCAGCTGGAGCACGAGCTGGCGCACGGCTTCGTATTCGAACGTGTAGGCGCCGACGCCCACGGCGTCGCACCATTCGAGGCTTTCGCGAATGTATTCGCGGTCGTCGGGGTAGATGGCGATGCGCAGGCGGTCGGGGCGGTCGACGTAGCTGGCGATGGTGAGCAACGGGTAGAGCAGCGCGTCGTAGTGACTCTCCTGTTCCTCCGGACGCAGCAGGTTCGGCTTCAGCAGAAGCAGCTTCATGGGGCCTCGAACGCCGGTTGTGCTGCGTCACCTCGGACCCGAACCGCGGCGCACGTTTCGGCGCCGGTGCGCAGGCAGCACAGCACCGTAGTCCAGTCGTGCAAGGCGATCAAGGCGCACCGGCGCGCAGAACCCGAATATCGCGGGCGGTCGCCGCGTGTCGGCCCACCCCACCGGACATCTCCGCGCGCTACGCACAGGGCCTCGGGACCGTCGGCTTGCGCGGCGCCGGACGCGCGTGCTACGGTTCCGGCCGTTGCGGGCTATGGGTCCGGCCAGGGAATCCCTCCCGCGCGGGTTGGCCTCCCGGGAGGACCCTCCCGGGGGACACGCCCCCGCTTACGTTCGCCGCGAAGGGCCCGCATGGGCGCCGTCGAGGCGGCCATGGCGACGCCGCCGGTTGGCCGGTTGCGCGCCCGCTTCCCCTGCGGGCCGTCCTCCACCCCGCCCGGCTGTCGGTGCGCAGAGCGGCTTGCGGTCGCTCGAACCATTGCGCGCGTCTGGCACGACCCGGCGCCGTGGCGCTGTCTGCGAAGCCCGCGACACCGCCGGACACCGGCTGCCCGCGCGCCGGAACGGCACGGAGCGAGGCATGGTCAGTTCCGAAGCCCCTACCGCGGCCGCTCGCAGCACAGCCGCTCCGGCCCACCGGCCGGGCGGCGCGCTCGAAGGCCGCACGCTGGCGGCCGGCGCCGAAACGCAGCGCCTGCTCGGCACGCTGCTCGGCCTCGACGACCCGGTGCTTGGCCTCACGGTGTCCGCGGCGGCCTGGAAAGACCATGCCATCGAGGCGGCCGTCGATTGGGGCGGCCCCGAACCCGTCGTCTTCCGGTTCGAGCGCCAGTCCGAAGACGCTCAGGGCATGCTCCGCACCGGGACCCTGGTCGTCTACTTCCGCGGCCCCAATCTGCCCGAGCGGGTCATCCAGGCCATTTTCGACTCCGCCCCCCGAAGGCTCGCCGGCCTCACGCTTGAAGACCTCGCCGACCGTATTGCCGCCGACCCCGAAATCGGCCGGCCGGGCCTGGCCATGCCCCCGGGCGTCGACGAGAAGGAGCGTCCGCGTTCGCTGCTCGACACCTGGGGCGGGGCCGATGCGTACGCCGATTTCTTCGCGGGCGGCGAGGTGGCCCGCAGCCAGCTCGATTCCCTCGACGCCGTCAACTTCTTCGCTTTCGTGCAGCACAGCGACGCCGAATGCGTGCACGTCAATCCGCACTGCTCGGCGCCCATCGTGTGGCTCGTCAACTACCCGTGGGAAGACCGTGCGGGCACGGCCCGCGCCCGCTCCCAATCGCAGCAGGTCGGGCCCGAGGCGCTCGACCAGATGCTCACCACCGACCTCAACGAGCAGGACGTCGTGCTCGGCAATCCCGACAAGATCGAGCGGGTGCTCGCCGCGGCCGTGAAGCAGCACGAACGTCACGGCAAGACCGTCTTCTTCTCGAACACCTGCGTTCCGGTCGTCACGGGCGAAGACGTCGAGTCGCGCGTGAACCGCGTGCGCTGCCAGACCGGCTGCCCGCTGCTCTATCTCACGGTCACGCCGCGCTCCATGGTCAACGTCTTCCACGACATCCTGGTCGAGCGCCGCCTCGCGGCTGAACGGGCCACGCCCGTCCGTGAGCCGGCCAGCATCAACCTCATCGGCTACGCCCGTACCCGCGCCCTCGAAGAAGTGCTGCCGCTGCTCGAAGCCTGCGGCGTGCACGTGAACTGCGTGCTGCTGCCCGAACTGACGCCCGACACCATCGACCGCATGCCGCGCGCCACGCTCAACGTGTTGCTGCCGAACCAGCTCTGGCAGCACCTCTACGAGCAGGTGCAGTTTTCGTCGGTCCTGCCGGCCATTTCGCCCCAGGCCCCCTTCGGCATTTCCGGCACCCGGCGCTGGGTTGGCGAAATCGTTCGGGCGCTCGGCCTGCCGACCGACGTCGACGCGGTTTTCGCGGCCCACCTCGCGTCGCGTCGCGAAGCCTGGGAGCGGGCCAGCGCGGCCGTGGCCGGCCACCGCATCGGGCTCGTCGTGCGGGGCGACGAAACCTACTACCTCACGCGTCCCGCTGCGACCTGGGGCGTGCCCATCGTCGAGCTGCTCGAAGAACTGGGCTTCGGCCTCGACGTGCTGCTGAAGGTCGACGACCGGCAGGCGGCTTCGCGCGCCGCGCGCGAAGTCCATGCGCTCTTTCGGGAGCCCGCACGCCATACGGTCAAGGGCTTCAACAGCCTCGAACTGCTGCTGCGCCGGCTGCGGGAAAGCCAGGCCGAGGCCTTTCTCACCTACCATTTCTTCGATTGGCGGGTCACGCAGGCCGGCAAAAACCTCTTCTCGCTGCAGGCATTCGAACTCGGCGTCGATGGCGCCGTGCGCACCGCCGAACGGCTCGTCCATCGCTGCAGCACGCCGTTCTATCGGCGCTACGCGGCGTACTTGCAGCGCACGCCGAGCGGCCTGCGCACCGCGCCGGTCTTGGGGGATTCGCCGCGATGAGCCAGCCACTCCAGTCGGACGCGGCGTTCATCGAACGTCTCTACGAGATTTTCGGGCAGGACGATGGCGCCGAGGACTTCACGCACCGCGCGGTCTACACGTATCTGCTCGGCGTCTACGTGGCCGTCAATGCCCTGCGGGACGCCTACTTGTTGGTCGAAGGCCCCGATTGCGCCTACATGAAGTCGCAGTACATCCAGGGCAACCACGACTGGCTGTCCACGCTCACCACCGTGTCGGGCGTGCATCGGCTGGCCAACACGGCCCTGCACCCGGCCATGATGACCGACACGCGCGAGCCGGCGCTGCGCGAGCAGATGACGCGCATCGCGGCCCACCCGGAGGCCGGCGCCCTGCTCATCACGTCCATGCCCATGGCCTTCATCACGGGTGCCGACTACGAACGGCTCTGCCGGGCCGTCGGCGACGAAACCGGCAAGGCCGTGCTGCATGTGCCGGGGCTGTCGCTCTCCGGCGACTGGATCGACGGCTACGCCGAGACACTCAAGGCGTTTGCCCGACAACTCGACTTGCCTGCGGTGCCGCGCCGGCCGCGCACGGTGGCCATCGTCGGCTACCTGTTCGATCGCAACGAGGAAGACCACGGCGCAAACCTCAGGGAACTGCGGCGCATGATCGAGGCGCTCGACCTCGAGATCGTCTCCGTGTGGCTGTCCGGCGGCACCGTTGCCGACCTGCGCGCCGCGGCCGAGGCCGACACCATCCTTTCCCTGCCCTATGGCCGCCGGGCGGCCCGGCTGCTCGCGCGTCGCACCGGGGCGCGCGTCATCGAGCTGCCGCTTCCGTTCGGGCTCGATGCCTGTGAACACTGGCTCTCCACGCTGGGCGACGCCTTCGATCGCAGTGCCGCCGCCGCGGCTTTCGTCGCGCGGGAAATGCAGCGCATCGCTCCCAAGATCGAGTGGCTCATTCCCTTCATTTTCCAGGACCTTCAGGCCGGCTACATCGGCGACCCGTACCTGCTGCCAGGGCTTCAGGACACGCTCCGGCTCCTCGGCGCCGACCTGGCCTTCGCCGTGGTCACCAACCGCAGTGCCCACCTGGGAGAGTTTGGGGAGCGGCGCGAGCGGCTCGATCTGCTGGCGTACCCCACGCACAAGGCGTTTCTGCGCTTCGTCGTCACGCGTTTGCGGAAGCATCGCGTGGGGTTGCTCGTCACGAACAACGCCGGCACGTCCGTGCCGCTGCCGAACGCGGCCATGGTCGAATTCGGCTTTCCCGCGGTCTTCCAGCACGCTCTGTTCGACCGCCCGTTTCTCGGGCACGCCGGCTTTCTGGCGTTTGTCGACACGCTCGCAAACGCCCTCCGGTTGGCCGAACTGCGGCGCAACCAGGTCGGCTACTCCCAGGGGGGGGTGACGCTGCGCTAGCGCAGGGGCGTGGGAGCGGCGGTTCGAGAATGCGCCCCGGCAACGCGTCGCGTTGCCGCGCGCCACGGAGGCACAACACGCATGAGCCAGGAAGCCCTCTGGCGGTCGCTCGGTCGCATGTTGGTTGACGAGGAATTCCAGCGCGCGCTGAAGGCTGGAGCCGACGAGAACATCAAGGCTCTCGTCCCGGGGCTCGAGCCGGACGATGCATTGAGGCTCGCAAACGAGTCGCATCGATACTTCGGGCTGGTCGAGGTCCTCTCGACGACGCGCGGCATGACCCGCCAATGGCAGGAACAGCAGATCGCCGAAGTCGATCGCGTCCAGAAGGAGCTGCGCGAGTATCAGCGCGAAACGCACGCCCGTCTGCGTTCCAGCGTCGCGCGCGCCCGCGCGGCGGCACTGGTGAGTCTCGTCGCCGGCGTGGTTCTCGTGCTGACCGCGCTCGGCCTGCTCGCCGCCGCAGCCGTTCTCGCCTGGACCACGCGCGAGGCCGTCTTGCCGGCGGTGCTCGGCGGACTCGGGCTCGCCGTGCTGCTGCTCAATGCGCTCATGCACCCCGTGCGCAACGCGCTCCGGGCGTTGCGGCACGTGGCCCGCACCGAGATGGTGACGCTCGCGCTCATCGAACAGGGGGTCTGGTGGGGGGCGGCATTCCAGGTGCACCAGATTCCCATCGAGCTGGCCAGCCAGCAGTTCCATGCCCGCGCGCTCGACCTGCTGCGGGCGTTGTCCGGCGACGTCCCCGAGCCGCCCCCGCGGCCCGACTGCCCCGAGCGCTTCGGACCGGCCCATCCGGATGGGCCGGCCGGCCGCGCTCACGGGGGCTCGGCTTTCGGTGGTGGGCCGGGGCGCCGCGACGAAAGGCCGTCGGCCGGGCCGCCGGACCGGTGTCCGGGCTCCGCGCCGTTCGGCGAGTCCGCGACCGCCTCGTCGGACCGTACGGACCATCCCTCGGGAAACCGGCCGCCCGACGCAGGCCCCCTGCCGTCGGTGCCTCGCTAGCCCGGTTCAGCCACGTCCCACCGCGCCAACCCGTGTGCGGCCGAGTCGTCGGCGCGGCACGCCGGCTGCTGGCGTGGGGTGCCCCTCAGGGATCGCAGGGGTCGTTTGGCGCACCTGGGGTGCCGCGGTTTCCGTACCCGCTCTCGAACACGTAGGTCGCGAAGCACCAGGCGGCGGGGTCGTCGTTGGCGTCGGCCGAGAGGCGATCGGGTGACAGGCTGAGCGCGGCTCCCGGCTCGATGGGCCAGGCGGTGTCCGGCCAGAGCAGGACCGTATCGACCGGCCCGTTCTGTCCGACGATCGAGATGGCGCGACTCGTGAGATCGAAGCCGGTGTAGACCAGGTCGGCCTCAACCCCCGCCCCCGGCAGGCCGAGGTCGGCCGCCCGCGCGAGCAGCCAGCGTTCACCGGGCTCCATGAAATGGGAGGCGCCGTCTCGCGGGATGATGTACTCCTCGCCGTGGTCGCTCGAAAACCCCACCCCGGCGAGATTGCGGCGCCCGTCCGCCACGTTCTGGATCTCGAACCACTGGCCGACGTCCGCCGAGACGCCGAGCGGCTCGATCATGACCTCGGTGACCACGATTTCGCCCGCGCTCGGGTACAGCGACGCCGGACCGTCGCAGTTGCCCCGCACGCACTGTTGGCCGTGCTCTCCGCAGTCGTAGAACGTCCTGCCGTAGTCGCAGACGTAGTCCGTCCCGTAGACTTCGCAGAGGCCGGGATCGAACGTGAAGTACACGAGCAGCGTCCCGAGACAGTAGGGCGCGGGCGTGGGGACACAGGGGTTGGGGTCGCAGGGCGTCGGGTCGGGCGCGGGCACGCACCAGCCGTTTTCGCACCACTCGCCCGGCAGGCAGGTCTCGAACCACGTCGCGTAGCTGCACCAGGGCACGCCCCCCGCATCGCTGCACGTCGCCGGCAACGCGAAATGCTGGCGGGTCTGGCTGTCGACGCAAACCGCGCGCGGGGGCGTCCCGCACGGGTTCGGCGTGCAAGGGTTGTCGCCCACCTCGGGCACATCGGCACCGCCGTCCGCCTGCGGGCCGTCCGGGAGGCGGGCCGTGTCACTGCTGTCCGCGATCAGTTCAAGCGTTTCGTACCCATCACCGTCTGTCGCTACCGCGATGGCGTCGGAGCCGCCCTCTGCGATCCGTGCGTCGCTCAGGCCATCCTGGCCGTCGTGCGCATCGCCCGTCGTCGCCGCGTCCTGGCCGGCCGCATCTCCCGCGTCGGGCCCGTCGTCGCCGTCGGCGGTGCCATCGTCCGGCGCGGTCGTGGCGTCTACTTCGGTCGTCCCGTCGAAGAGCCCCACCCCGTCGCTCACGGCATCGGCATCTGCCGTGGGTGCGCCGGCATCCCCGCGCTGTGCGTCGCCCGCTCGCGGCCCGTCGTCGCTGGGCGTGAGGTCCCTTGGCTCGGCCGCGTCGCCGGCGGCATCGAGCGCGTGCAGATCGGCTCGGGGTCCGACCTGTCCGCCATCGAGGTCCGGCTCGACCACCGCAGCGTCGCCGGGACCGCCATCGGCAGGCCCCACGGACGTTTCATCGCCCCCCACCTCGGGCCCCGGGTCGAGGTCTCCGGCGGGGCCAGGGTCGCCAGCGCTGTCCGTAGCGCCGCGGCTGTCGGCGGATTCGTCGGCCGGGCGGCAGTTCGCCGCGGTCCACACGAGCAGCAGCGCCAGGGACAGGCCGCGCGCTCCAAAGCGCCGCCGGGCCGGTCGGCGCCGGGCCGATGCTGTGCGCGCCGCCAGCATCAGTATTTGCCTTCGCGCAATCGCGCCGGGTCGACGTCCGGCATGTCCGGGTAGCCGGATTCCACCCAGTAGCCGGCCACCGGCTGGTCGGTGATTTCGAGCTGCGTCACATACTTCACGCTCTTGTAGCCGTAGTAGCGCGGGATCACGATGCGCGCCGGGAAGCCGTGACCGAGCGGCAACGGCGCGCCGGCCGCGCCGTAGGCGAGCAGCGTGCGCGGTTCCATGGCCACGGACAGCAGGAAGGACTCCCGGAAGATGCCTTCGTTGGCGCGCGCCGTGACGTGCGTTGCACCGGGCAACGGGCGCGCGCGCGAAACGATCTCGGAGAGCCGCACGCCGACCCACGGAATGTCGAAAACCGACCAGCCGTCGCCGCAATGCAGGTCGGTCACCTGGCGCTGCCGGGGGAGGTTGACGATCTGCTCGAAGGTCAACACCAGCGGGCATTCGACCAGGCCGTCGACCGTGAGCCGCCACTCGGCCAGCAGGCGCGCCAGATCTTGGTCATCGACGGTGAGCGCGGGCCAGGAGTCGAACACCGGGTGTCCGCTGGCGCCGGGCAGAAACGGGTACTCGGCGGAGGGGGCCGCGTCGAACGAACTGGCCGCCGGGCAGGACGAGGCCTGCGTGTCGCCGGGCCCCGCGTCGCCGGCGTCGGCAACCGCCTCCGGCGCGACGGTGTCCCTGGGCCCGCCCTCGTCCAGCGTGGCGTCTGGGCGCGCCGTGTCGGGTCCGGGCGGTCCAGCGTCGGGCGTGTCCGCGCCCCCCCCGGCGTCCTCTGGCGCAGCGGCGCTGTCTGCGTCGGCATGTTCTGGCCGCAGGTCAGCCTGGCCGGCCTCGCCCGCGGGGAGGTCTGGCGCGTCGGTCCGGCTGTCGCCGAGTTGGGTCCCGTCGGTTGGGCGGGCGTCGCCCCCCGCAACATCCTGCGTATCCCGTGGCGTCCAGGCGTCCGGAACGCCGCCGTCCGGCGCGTCCAGCGCCGCGTCGTTTGCGTGTGCGAGGTCGGACCGCGTGTCCGAAGCCGTTCCGTCGGGCCGCCCGGCGTCATCATGCAACCCTTCCGCGTCCACGGACGCCGCGTCGCCCGCACGTCCGCCATCGGGTGCATCCTCCACGGGCACGGCGTCCGGCCGCGCGGGGGCGTCGGATTCGTCGTCGGACCCGCCGTCAACGGGGCCCGTGCCCCCGTCGGGGCGCGGCCCGATGGCGTCGGGTGCGGCCGGTGCGTCCGGGGAAGCCGGGGTCGTCGCCGTGCACTGCAGCAACCAGCCGCCGCCGACCGTCAGCGCCGATGCCCGGGTCAGCCAGTCGAGCCATGAGCGGCGACTCAAGGCCGGCAGGATGGATTCCTTGTCTTGTGCGGACCCCATGTCGTGCGCCTCCGCGGCCACTCCGCGTGCATGAACGTGAAGGTACGGCGCCCCCCGCGCCCGTCAAGCCCCGGCCACTGCGCCCCCCCCCGCGCCGCCGCGGTCGGCTCTGTGTGGGGCGCCGCGCGCTTGACCCGTTGCGGCGGCCTCGCTAGCCTGCCGCTCGGTCCCCGGCCGCGGTCTACGCGGTGCCCGCAACCGCTCGGGCATCGGCCCGGCCGCCGCTCGGGGCCCGCATCCGCGAGGGCTGCAGCCATGGCACCGGACGACATCGCCCACCCGCCCATCCCCGACCACCCCGTCGTCGACTGGAGTGAGTTGACGCTCACGCACCGTTGCAACCAGCGCTGCTTCTTCTGCTACGAAGACGGCCGAGACGTGGCGCAGGAACCGCCGCTCGAACGGGTGCAGGCCCTGCTGCGGGAACAGGCCAAGGTCGCGAAGCTGGTAGTCTTTTGCGGCCGCGAAGTGCTGCTGCGGCCCGATATCCTCGACGTCGTGGCCTACGCCGCGGGCCTCGGACTCGAAGTCTCGGTCTTCTCGAACGGCCAGGAACTCGCGCGCCCGGGCCTCATCGAAGACCTCGTCGCGGCCGGCGCGGCCTCGGTCGTCGTGTCCTTTCATTTCCCCGACCCGCAGGTGTTCGCGCGCGGCGCACGCGTCAAGGCCGAGCGTTTCGAACGCACGCTCAGCGGCCTGCGTCGGCTCGCGGCGTACAACCTGGCGCACCCGAGCCGGCCGCTCTTCCTCTCGACCGAGACCGACATGTTCGCGCTCAACCTCGGGCGGCTTTGCGAGATGCGCCAGACGCTCATCGATGCGCTCGGGCAAAGCCCCTGGCAGATGCGCGTCGGCAGCCTGCTGCCGACCGAGACCTACGACATCGGGCTCGACCACATCCTGGAGCCGCTCGAAGCCCGGCGTGCCGAACTCGTCACGTTCCTCGACACGCACCCCGATTGGCTGCCGCTCAAATTCGTGAAGGTGCCGCTCTGCGTGCTGCCGCGCGCCGCCGTGCATCGTTCGCTCGAAATCGAGTACCTCTACAACAGCACGGTTTTGACCTTCAACCATCAACAGACCGAGCAAGTCACCCGCGACCCCTGGACCACCTCCACGCAGCGCGACGTCGCCGCGGCGCTCCGCCCGCAGCCCTATCGCTGGCTCTGCCGCGCGTGTGAACTCGCCCCGCTTTGCCGCTTCGAACGGCTCGACTGGGCGCTCAAGGGCTTTCGGCCGCGCCGCGAGCACAAGCCGAGTCCGGTCCACGACCTCAGCGCCGGCGCCGTACTCTCGCGGCTCGGCCCGGCCACGGCCGGGGTTGCCTACGTGGCGGCCGCAGGCGCCCAACTGAACGCCCTGCGTTTCCCCGAAGAGCAGATTCTCGACAGCCTGCGCGCGCTGCCCGCGGGCGCGCCGACGCTTGCCGACGCCTGGGTCGACGAGGAGCCGCTCCTGGTCGTCATGCTACGGCACGCTGGGCGCGACCTCGCCCTGCGGCTGCTGCCGCCGCGCTGGGCGCAGAAGGGCCAGGCGCTGCCCGCGTTGGTCGACTACCTGGAGCTCCGGCCGGTCGACCCGGCCGATGCGGCGAGCCCGGCGTTCGTGGCCGCCTTGGAGACCTTCGCCGGCCTGGCCCTGCCGGATCCTCAGCGGTTCGCCGGCGACGCCTGGTTCATTCCGGAAATCGCGGCGTTGTACCGCCTGGCGTGGCGCGCCCTCGGCCGCGCACTGTGGCCTGGGCGCGGTCGCGTGGCCGACTTCGCCACGTTCGACGTGCGCCTCGACCCCGAAGGGCGGCTCGTCGTCACCTTCGTCGGCCCGGCCGACGCACGCGTGGACTTGGTGTTGCAGACGGCGGCGTCCGCCGCCAGCGGCCCGGTCGCGCCGGTCGTCCGGGTGTCCATCGCAGGGGTGCCGCCCGGCGCCACACCGCCCGTCGCGGCCTACCGCGCGCTGCTGGCCGACTTGGCCGGGCGGCTTGGCGGCGACCCGGCGGCTTCCATCGACTTCGATCCCGAGCGCCTGGCCGGCGAGCGCCTCGATCTGCACTTCCGCGACGGCCATTTCTGCCAGGACGCCGCCCCCGCGGGCGAGCCCGGCCTCGGCCCGGCCAGCCCAGCCGAACTGCGCTTCATCGTGCGCGAACGCGCGCACCCCGAGGCCCCCGCCGAACGCTTCTTCATCGCGCCCTACGTGGCCGGCCAGCCGGCCTTCCGCCGCGTGGGCGACCTCGTCGTGTGGTACGGCCGCGGCACGCCCTCGCCGGCCGGGCGCGACTTCCTGCGGGTGCTCTTGACCGTCATGCGCCGCTTCCAGCGTTTCCCGCGCGACGCGGCCGAGTGGTCCCACTGGCTGCAGGCCGTCGAGGCCGTGGCGTCCCAGGTCGGCGGCGCCGCGCGGTTCGACTGGCAGGCGAGCTGGGCCGGTGCGGCGCCCGCCGCGTAGAGCCGCATTTGCGGCTCCGGCCGACGCCGTCTACACGGACAACAGGGAGCTTGCGCGGCGGGGTGGGGCTGCGCGCGGCCCGGGTCGCGGCCCGGGCCGGGCCGCTAGGGCGTGCAGCCGGTGAGCGCGGGCGGGGTGCCGATGTCGCCGAACGTGTCGCGCGGGAACTCGGCGAAGTAGTTGGAGACCTCGAAGGCCGTGAGGCCGTCGAAGGGCGCGGGGTTGCAGCGGCGCCAGGTCTTCTCGGCCCAGAGCGCGCTGCCCGGGCGCACGCCGAGTTGCCCGAACGCGTCGAGAATGGTCTCGCCGGCCGAGAAGTCGCCGTTGCCGTCGGCGTCGTGCCAAATCGCCAGCCGGTCGTCGCCGTTGAAGTTGGCCACGGCCGACGTGCCATCGCACAGCGCCAGCAGATCGGCCGCCGCGGCGGTGTTGCAGAATGCCACCACCGCGCCCGGCTGCAGCGTGCCCGAGAGCGACTCGGCGCTGTCGAATTCGCCCCCGTCGTTCGACTGGAGGCCCACCACGTAGGCCGAGAGGTCGAGCGGGTCGCGACCGCAATTCACGATCTCGATGGCCTTGTTGCTGCCCGAGCCTTCGAGGTACTCGGAGATGAGCAGACAGGGGCCAACCGCCCCGGCCGTGACCTCGACGAAGGCCGAGACGATTTCGCCTTCGGCCTCGAAGTCGATGGTTTCGTTGCCCTCGGTGTCGCCCGCCGTGACGGTCACGACCGCCGAGAGGGCGCCTTCGGGCACCGTGACCGTGGCCGGTACCGACACGGCCGTGCCGGGCGTGGCCGTCACCGTGACCACCTGGCCGCCGATCGGGGCCGGCGCCGCGAGGGACACCGTGAAGTCGAGCGTCGTCTCGACGCGCATGGCGGCGAGTTCGGGCTCGACGGCCACGGGCCCGCGGGCCGCCGTGGGGTCGTAGAGCTGCACCACGGCCTCGAACTCTGCGTCTTCGAGCGTCGCGGTGAGCGTTACCGGCGTGGGTTCGGCCAGCCCGACTTCACCGCCTTGCAGCGTCAGCGCGAGCGTGCGCGACCCCGCCGGCACCGTCACCGTGGCCGGCACCGCGACGGCCGCGGGGTTGGCGCTTTCGAGGGCCACCACCGTGCCGCCTTCGGGGGCGTTGCGGTCGAGGCGCACGGTGAGCGCCTCGGGAAGCGTCGGGCCCGTTGTCCCGGCGGCGAGGAAACTGCCGTTCGGCTCCAGCGCGACGAGCCGCGGCGGCCGGCTTTCGATCCAGACGATGTCGTCGGCGCGGCGCGGCTCCAACTTGGAATCGCCGTTGGCCCAGCGCAGGACACCCGTGATGTCGAGCACATCGCCGAGTTCGACCGGCGGCTCGACGAGGTAGAACAGATCGTTTACGCGCAGCGTGCCGGCGACCTGGAATTCGTTGTTGGGGTCGGTGTCGGCTTCGCCGAGGGGCACGGTCAGGCTCGTGACCTCGGCGTCGTCGACGACGACCAGCACCGATTCGTACGCCGCGGCCAGGGTGCCGCCCGTCGCGACATCGGCGGCCAGCACGGGCGTGGGAGCCGTGAGCTCGTAGCCGGCGGCGACGAGCGTGACGCTGTCGATGTCGGTCAGTTCGATCTGGCCGAAGAAGTTGTACACGTTGCCCGTGACCTCGACGAGGTCGCCTTCGGCCGGCCGATAGAGGCCGAGCGGATTGGCCGTGGGCACGTAGACGTAGATACCGCTGAGCTGCGCGCCGAGCACCGCGTCGCGCGTGTCTTCGGGCACCTGGATGAAGAAGCCGCGGAAGGGGACACCCGTGACGACGCCCTGGAGCGCCACGCGCGCGCCCTCGGCAACGACTCCGCCCTTCACGTCGTAGATCGAGGCCGGGCAGGTGCCGGTGTCGGCGACATCGGGGCAACTGTCGCAGGCATCGCCGCGCGCGTCGCCGTCGGCGTTTTCCTGGTTGGGGTTGTAGTCGACCGGGCAGTTGTCTTGGGCGTCTTCGATGCCGTCGCCGTCGCGATCGTTGGGGTTCGGGACCGCGCACTGGTCGGTGTCGGGGGTGGTCGGGCAGGGGTCGCACTGGTCCCCTAGCCCGTCCTGGTCGGCGTCGGCCTGCGCGCTGCCGTCGATGGGGCGCACCGGGTTGAAGACTTGAGGACAGTTGTCGCTCGCGTTCGCGATGCCGTCGCCGTCGAGGTCGTTCGCCGTGCGTTGGCCACTGTAGCGCGGGCCGTCGGACTCGTCGCGAGACGGCACACAGGTGGGCTCGTTCGTGGGCGTGCCGCAGAAGAAGAGTTGGTAGGCCGAGCTGTTGGCAGACGCCAGGGCCGAGTAGCTGCTGCCGGTCTCGCGCTCGATGCACGCGGTTTTGGCAACCCCGCAGACCCCGCCCGGGATGGCCTCGCACTCCGCTTGACCGCCGGGGATGGCCTGCATGATGGACGTGTCGCCGTAGAGCGGTTCGCCACCCCGCAGCACGAGCATGACGTCGTCCGGGTCGGCGTCGATGACGGCGCGATAGGCGTTCGGCGCGTCGGCCGCTTCGAACAGTGCGATGTCGCCGTAGAGACCGGGTGTCAGCGCGCCGAGCACGTCGTCGACGGCGAGGGCCGCGGCGTTGTTGAAGGTGGCCATGCGCCAGATGGCCTCGTCGCTGAAGTAGCCGGCGTAGTAGTCGCGGTTGAGGGCGTCGACGCACTGGAGTTCGCGCAGCATGTTCATGGAGCCTGAGGCCGTCCAGTCGGTGCCGAGCCCGATGAGCACGCCCTGCGCGTCGAACATGGTGACCGGCGCGGTGTTGCCGTAGAGACACACGTTGGACCGCGGCGACCAGACGAGCGCCGTGCCGTTCGTGGCCAATTCCTGGCCGTCGACCGCCTTGAGCCCGACGAGGTGCACGAAGGCCGCGTTGGCCTCGGTCACGTCGACGCCACCGTTTTCGGTGGACGACAGACACAGGAACTCGTTACGCGCCGCTTGGTTGATGCCTTCGGCGACGTGCGGGAAGTAGCAGTCGTGCTGCGCCGCGTCAGCAGCGGACGGGAGGTCCGGATAGTTGCAGCCGCTGTCGCGCTGGGTGCAGTTCGAATCGCCGAGCGGGAACGTTTCGTAGTCGATGTCCTGCGTGGGGATGCCTCCCTGGTACGTGGCCCCCCGGTCGATGTTGCGCAAGAAACCGGCAACGTCGCCCGAGCCCGCCATGGCGGTGGCCCCGCCCATGACCATGCGCAGCTCGCCCCAGCGCTTCTGATCCTGGCTCGCACTGCCCGACGTGTTGATCTCGGTGTGGCCGTGGAGGCCGCAACGCCAGTCGTGGCGGTGGTCGAAGCGTTCGTCGCCCCAGGCGGCCGGGTTGGGCCGATTCTGGGTGAAGGTCAGGTGGTCGTGGGCGTTGATGAGCGCCGGGGAGATGGCGGCCGTGGGGCAGGTGACGACGGTGGCGTTTTGTGCCTCGGGGCGCGTGGCACAGTCGCAGCCCACGCAGACGATGAGACCGGCCGCGTTCGTCAGAACCGCGCCGCCTTCAAACACCATGCCGGGAGTCAGCACGTTGCCGCGCAACAGCAGGGCCGCGCTGCCCGTCTCCACGTCGCAACGGCCCGTTGCCGGCTGGGGCAGGGGGCCGCAAACCGTGACGTCGGGGCCGGGCTCGGTGGTCTCGGAGCCCTGGCCGTCGTCGCCCACGGGCACATCCGGCGTGACGGGCACGTCGGGGTTGACCGGGACGTCGGGGTTGACCGGGACGTCGGTGATGGGCACGTCGGGATTGACCGGGACGTCGGGATTGACCGGGACGTCGGGATTGACCGGGACGTCGGGGTTGACCGGGACGTCGGGATTGACCGGGACGTCGGGGTTGACCGGGACGTCGGTGACGGGCACGTCGGGGTTGA
>CAYRCM010000025.1:0-45990 GCA_964422715.1 uncultured Myxococcales bacterium
GAGCCGCCCGAGCGCCGCGAGGGCGTCGCCGAGCGCCATGCGCAGGCGCGCCGGCTCGGCCGTGAGCACCTGCGGCGGCAAGGGCGTGTCGATGGCGCGGCGCAGCGCGCTGACGGCCTCGCCCCCGTGCCCGGCGTGGAGTTGGAGTTCGCCGAGCGTTGCCCAGGCCTCGGCAACGGCGACATCGTCGGCGGCCTGCCCGGCGCGGTCGACGGCCTCGCGCGCCAGGACGAGCGCCGCGGCATCGGCGCCGCAAAGCCCCTGCAGCCGCGCGTCGGCGGCAAGCGCCCGCGCCAGTTGGGCCCCATTGCCGCTGCGTTCGCTCAGGGTTCGGGCTTCGTCGACGAGCGGCCGCGCGAGGCTCGAAGCGGGTCCCGCAAGGTGCACGGCGGCGGTCTGGAGCAGGCTCTCGACGAAGAGCCCAAGGTGCGCGTGGCGCCGCGCGAGTTCGAGCGCGCGCTCGTGCCAACGCAGCGCCTCGGCCGCGCGCGGCACCGAGGCCAGCAACCGGCCGAGTGCCTGCGCGAGCAACGCCTGTTGGTCGATGTCGCCGCTCGCGGCGGCATGGGCCTCGGCGCGTTCGAGCGAGCCGCGGGCCGCGGCCGCCTCCCCCCGATGACTCTGGGCCACCGCCAGGTCGTGCAACGCCTGGATGAGGGCCGCATCGTCCTGCTCGGCCTGCCAGAGTTCCACGGCGCGCTCGAGGTGAGCGAGGCCCGCGGGGTCGGCGGGCCGGGTCAGCGTCCAGCGCCCGACGACGGCGTGGCAACGCGCCTGGCCGGCCCGATCGCCGAGCGACGCGTAGAGGTCGAGCGCGCGCTCCGCATCGTCGAGCGCCGCCTCGGGCGCGTCGGCCGCGTGCTCGATCTGCGCGGAGAGTTCGAGCGCCGCGGCGCGCACGCGCTGTTCGCCCGTGTCACGCGCAAGGCGCAAGGTGTCGCCCGCGACGCGCCGGGCCTCGGGGAGCCGCCCGAGGCCGAAGAGGCCCCGCGTGTGCAGGATGCCGCGCCGCAGACGCGGGGCGACCGACAGCCGACCGCTTTCGCGCTCGCAGCGTTCGGCCGCGTCGAGGTCGGCCACGGCGCGCACCCAATCGCCGGTCAGCGCGGCCGTTTCGGCGGCGCTGAGCAAGTACTTGTGGGCCCGCTCGGTGGCCGCGGCCTCGATGAGGTGGTAGGCCACGGCGCGCTCGCCCCGGTCGGGCACGTCGTTGAGGTGATCGGCCAACGCGCGGGCGGCCATCAGGTGCAACCGGCGTTCGGAGCGCCCGCCGAAGCGACACTCGCGGGCCGCGGCCAGCAGAAACGGGCGACGTACCGAGAGCAACAGACGCCCGGCTGCGTCGACGGAGGCCGCCGCGGCACCGCATGTCGTCAGACCCCGGATGACGGCCGTGAACGCGTCGTCCCAGTCTTCGCGCCAACCGCGCCGCACGAATTCGGAAACGAGGTCGATCGGCAGCGTGGAGCCGAGGATCAGGAAGCCGCGCATCACGGCGTCGAGCACCGGGCCGAGCTCGTGGCGCAGCTGTTCGAGTTGGGCGTGCCGGTCCGGGCGCTCGGGCTCGGCGGGCGGACGCAGCACGACGATGGGCCCGGATTCGCGGCCCACGGCTGCGAGCCAGGCGAGGACGCGGGCAGCCTCGGGGGCGTCGTCGTCGACCGTGGCCACGCCGAACAGCGGCACTGGACGCCAGCCGAGCAGCATCCACAGTTCGCGCAGCAGGGCCGCCGTGGCGTCGCTCGACCAGTGCTGGCGGAGCAGCGACACGAAGGCGGGCCGTTCACCTTCGCCGCCCACGAAGACACGCCAGAGCAGTCGGGCCAGTTCGGCGGGTCGCCCGCTCGGGGGAGCGTCGTGCCTGTCGTCGGCCGGTCGCCGTTCGAGCAGCGTGCGGGCGAGTTCGACCGACCGGCTGTCGAGCACCTGGAAGGCCCCGAGCGCCTGGCGCCACGGGAAATCGCCCGCGGGCCCCGAGTAGCCGAGCAGACTGGCCAGCAGGGAACGGATGGCTTCGAGCGCCCCCTCGCCGTAGGGGAAGTAGTTGACTTGCAGGTGGCGGACCGGGCGGTGGCCGGAAACGGCCTCGGCCGCCAGTTGCGCCGCCGCCGCCTTGCCCGTGCCGCCGGGGCCCACGACGAAGACGACCTTGCCGGCTTCGGTGCACGCCTCACGGATGCGCTGTGCCAAGGCCTGAATCGCCGCGACCCGCTCGGGAGGTAGGAGGGCCAGAATTTCGTTCGTGTCTCGCATGCAGGTCGCCTCGCGTGGCGCTAGCGGGCCGGGGCGGGCGGCGCGCGGGAACCGCTCGGAGACCGGTCCGCCCGGCGAACGTCGAGCGGCCAGCTCGAGGCAAGCCACTCGGCCAGTCCGGCGACCCCCGCGCAACTGAACACGACTTCGATGTGTGCGGCCAACCCGTCGGCGCGGGCGCGGACCCGTTCGAGGCCGCCGACGCCGAAACGCGCGAGCAGCCCCGACCGGACGACGGCCTCATCGGCGGGACGCGGCCGGGATTCGGCAGGCGAGCCGAGCCAGTCGGCGCGGAGCGCGCTGCGCAACGAGGCGATTTCGCGCCGCACCGCGAGCGCATCAGCCTCGGCCGGGTTTGGGATGGCGCGTTCGGTCAGACCGGCCAGGCGTTCGAGTTGCTCGGCCAAACGCCGCTCGGCGGTCGCGGCGCGTTCCGCGCAGGCTTCGCGCTCTGCGGCCGCCACCTCGCGCTCGCGCCAGCCGTCGAGCAGGCCGGCGAGGTCTGCCGCGGCGGCGGCCTCCGGAAAGCGCAGCGTGAAGCGCACGGTCGGTTGCGCCTCGCCCTGCACCACGGCCAACGCGTGCACCGGGGCCGAGCCCGCGCCGCGGGCCGCCGGGACGAGGGACTGCCAGGGCGCCGGCCAGTTCAAGACTTCGAGCCAGGCCGGGTGGGCCCGACGCAGGCCGTCGAAGCGGGCCCGGCGTTCGTCGTCGTCGGCCACGACTGCGCCGGCGGCGCGCCCGGCGAGCACGCGCCGGACCGCCATGTCGTCGCCGAACACGAGCCAATCGGGCGCCCGAAACGCCACGCTCGGGCCCCCCGGGGCGCCCAGCAGTTCGCTGCCGGAGACGTCGGCCGCGACCGCGTCGGGGGCGGCGAGGCGCGCCACAACGTCCGCCGCGGCGTCGGCATCGGCAAGCCGGCAAAGCGCCGCGCGGGGCCCCGCAGGCAGTTCGAAGAGGACGCACTCGGTGGGCGGCGCCGTGTCGAGACCCGCGTCGCGCAGCCAGGCCGCAAGCCGCGGCGGTCCCTCTCCCCCGCTACAGAGTCCGGTGGCGGGGGTCGGGGAGGCGGGCACGGCGCGCGCCGTGCCGTCCATGGCGATGTCGGTCTTTCCGAGCAGCGCAGCCGGTCGCAGGCCGGCAACCCAGCGCACGTCGGCCGGCACGAGTTCAGCGACGGCCTCGGTCTTGCCGAGCAGCAACGTGCCGTAGCCAATGATGCCCGTGAACAGAAGCAGCGTGAGGCCGACGACCGCCCAGGCGCGCGTGCTCACGAGGGCGCTCGCGGCGCGCCGCCGCCCGGCGAACCAGGCGAGCGCGACCCCGAGCAGGTAGAGCACGATGAGCGGCACAGCCAGCAGCGTCTGCGAGACGGGGTCGGGCGGCGTCAGAATGGCCCCGACGATGAATGCCAGAACGATGAAGTATTTGAAGAATTTCATGAGGCGGCGGGCGTTGACGAGGCCGAGCAGAGCCAGGAAGAAGAGCAGCAGCGGCAGTTCGAAGACGACCCCGAAGAGCATCAACGCCACGAGCGCAAACGAGAAAGCGCTGTCGACGGTGACCTGGATGCCGATCTGAGGATTGGAGGTGGTGAGCGACACCAGGAATTCGGTCACGAACGGCAGCAGGATGCGGTAGCAGAACAGCACGCCGAGGGCGAAGAAGAGCACCGAGAACGCCACGATGGGCCGCACGTAGCGCCGTTCGTGGGGGTGCAGGCCCGGAGCGACGAAGGCCCAGAGTTCGTAGAAGACGACCGGACTCGCAAGCACGATGCCGGCGAACAGCGCCAGCTTCATGTAGACCACCATCGTCTCGGAGATTTCGATGGCGGTCAGATGGAAGATGCCGTTGTTGGCCAACGCCTCGAGGATGGGCTGGCTGACGATGTTGAAGAGCGGCTCGCGCAGCACCCAACACACGCAGAAGCCGAGGAACACGGCGCCCGCAGACACCATGAGGCGGTTGCGCAGTTCGCGCAGGTGCTCGGTGAAAGGCAGCGGCCGGTCGGGCTTCATGACGCGTCGCTCTCCGGACGCTTGGCGGGAGGCGGTGCGTTGGCGTCGGCGACCGCGGGCGCAGCCGGGCTGTGGGCGGTCGGCGCCGACGCACCCGCCTCGCCCGCAGGCTCATCGGGCGCAGCGGGTTCGGCCGCGGCAGCCGCAGGCCCGCTGGGCCCGCGCGGCTCGGGGTATGGCCCGAACAGCGGCGGGGGCGGCGGCGGGCCCGCAGGGTCCGCCGGGGCGGCGGGTGGAGGGGCCGCCGCATCCGGTCCGCCGTCGGATATCTCGCGCCGAATCTCGTCCTGGATGCCGTCGGCAGCGCGCCGCAGGTCGCGCAGGGTCTTGCCGAGGGTGCGCGCCACCTTGGGCAATTGGTTCGGCCCCAACACGAGCAACGCCACGACGAGAATCACAAGGATCTCGGTGGTTCCGACGCCGCCCAGGATGCCGAAGTAGCTGAGTTGCATCCGCTTCCGCCGTGCCACGGGGGGTTTCGCAGGAATCCCCGGGAGTTGGCCGGTGAATGGTAGACCCCTGGCGGCCGCCTGTCAAAGCGCATCGAAACGCGGGGTGCGGTGGTACCGGGCCTTGCGCGCGGCTGCCGCGTTTTCTATGCTGACAGGCCGTGGCGCTCAGGCGCGTGAGGGCCGTGGTCCCTGGCCTGCGAGCAGCCCTGCCGGGACGGGGAGCCCGCTCGCGCACGCTGGAGGTGGCCGATGAACGTGTGGCGCGGGCTGTTTTGCGGGCTTTGCCTGGCCGTTCTTGTGGGCGGGTGTCTCGTCACCGACGACCCGCTGCGCAGCCGCGTGCTCCCCTGTACGGGCGACAGCGACTGCCCGGCCGGAGGCGCGTGCGGTGTCGACGGCTTGTGCCTCGCCGCGCCGGGCACGTGCGTGAGCGACGGCGACTGCCCGGCCGGCTTCGGGTGCAGCGCCGGCGGGGCCTGCATCCGCCGCGTTTCCTGTGCAACCGATTTGGAATGCGCAACCGCGCTCGGGGCCGGCTTCGTGTGCGGCGCGACGGCCGAGTGCGAGTTGCGGCCGCCCTGCGCCGTCGACGCCGATTGCCCGGGCGGAACGTACTGCTCCCTCGACGGCACGTGCGAAACCCCCGTCTGGTGCGAGACACACGCCGACTGCGGCCCTGACGCCTACTGCGTGTCGGTGCCCGACGTCTTCGACGGCCAGCGCCACTGTCACACCTTCTCGTGCAGTCCCGAGGTCGCCTGCCCGGCCGGATTCCGCTGCGACGACGCCGGGCACTGCCAGATCGGGTGCGCCGACGAGGCCGACTGTCCGGCCGGCGAGCGTTGCGAGAGTGCCACCGGCCAGTGCATTCCGAAGTGCGGCAGCGACGGCGCCCAGTGCGCCGCAACGCACTTCTGCAGTGCGCACGACGGCCGCTGCTACCCGCGCTGCCAGAACGACAGCCAATGCGCCACGGGCCACCGTTGCTTTGCGGACGGACGCTGCCGACTTGCCGAGCCGTGCCTCAGCAGCGCCGCGTGCACGACACCGGCCACGTGCGTCGATGTCACCGCGTCGAGCGAAGGCCACTGCGTGTTGCAGGCGGCCGACCGCGAGTGTCTCGGCGCGAGCGACTGCCGCCAGATTCTGGGGCCCGCATGGGCCTGTGCCGAAGGTGGCGACTGTGTGCTCGTTGCCACGTGCGGGCAGGATGCCGACTGCCTCTCGGGTTCGTTCTGCGACGCCACGCTCGGCCAGTGCCACTACGCCTTCTCGCTCTGATCGACTGCACAGCGCTGGCCGGATCGGGACGCCGGGGGGCCGCTCAGGCGCCGTCCGCGCTCAGCCGGCGCGTCCGGCCGCAGGGGTGACGCGCTGGCGCCGCCGGGCCCACGCCAGAGGAACCCCCGCGAGCAGCATCCAGAACGCCGGTTCGCAACGGCCGGCGGCGTCGCCGGAAGCCCGGCAGCCCCCGCCCACGCTGCCCCCGGACGTGCTGTCGGGGTCGTCGCTGCCGGGCAGCGTGGCGTTGCCCGGGACGCAGACGCCGTGCAGCAGGCGCTGCCCGGCCGGGCACAGGGGCGCGCTCGCCGCATCCGGCGCAACGGCATCGGACGCGTCGGCGGCCCCGGCCTCGGGGGGTGCGGCCGCGACGTCGCCGCCGTCGACCGCTGCCGCGTCAAGCGGAGGCGTGCCGCCGTCGACCACGGTGCCGTCGCCGGCCGGCCACGCGTCGGCGGGCATCACCACGTCGGGCCGGGCCCCGGGGATGCACTGACCAGGGCCCTCGTCGCAGACGAGGCCGATGGCGCAGGCGCCACAGTCCCCGCCGCAACCGTCGTCGCCGCACGCGCGCCCCGTGCAGTCGGGGCTGCAGACCCCGACGCATTGCCCCGTGGGTCCGCAGGCTTGTCCCGCAGGGCAGGTACCGCAGACGCCGTCGCAGCCGTCGGGGCCGCACTGGCGCCCGGCGCAGGCGGGCTCGCAATCGCTCACACACAGGCCGGTGGCACTGCACGTGAGCGTGGGCGGACACTCGCCGCAGACGGCGCCGCAGCCGTCGGGCCCGCACTGCCGGCCGAAACAATCGGGCTCGCAGACGCAGGTGCCGACATCATCGCAGCCGAACCCGACCCCGCACTCCCCGCACGAACCGCCGCAGCCGTCGTCGCCACACTCGCGTCCAGCGCAGGCCGGCTGGCAGTCGCACTGGCCGGTCGGCCCGCAGACCGTGCCCGCCGGACAGGTGCCGCAAAACGCGCCGCAGCCGTCGGGGCCACAGACCCGCCCGGCACAGTCGGGGGTGCAGTCGGTGGTGCACAGACCGTCGGGCCCACACAGCGCGGGCGGACGGCAGGTGCCGCAGGAGCCGCCGCAGCCGTCGTCCCCGCAGTCACGGCCGCTGCACTGAGGCTGACAGCCGCTGACGCAGATGCCCGACTGGCACGTGTCACCGGCGTCGCAGTACCCGCAGACGCCACCGCAAGCGTCGTCGCCACATTCGCGCCCGTAGCAGTTGGGCGTGCACTGTGCCTGGCATTGGAAGGAGGCGTTGCAGACGTAGCCCGGCGGACAGCTGCCGCAGCTGCCGCCGCAACCGTCGGGGCCGCAGCTGCGGCCCGCGCAGTCGGGCACACAGATGGCCTCGCAGTCGCGCACGAATGTGCCGTACGGGTCTTCGAACGGGGCGTAGGTGCAGTCGAACGAATAGAATTCTTCGACCCAGCCGCAATACTCGCCGCCGCTGCCGCTGCCGTTCAGGCTGCAGTCGATGATGCAGATGACGCTGGACTCGCACCACATCAGGACCTGACCCGGCGCGCAGCAGCCGACGTAGGTCAAGTCGTCGCAGGGCACGCCCGGGACCGCCTGACCCGCCCCGGAGCACTGGGCCAGGCCGCTTCGCGGCACCAGGACGGCGATGAGTGCCGCGAGCCCCACCGTGTAGATGCTGAGATGTCGCACGGCCTCTACTCCCTGGCCCGCCGCCCGCGGACGGCGGCAGCCGCGCGGCCGCCCTGACGCCCTGCCTGGCGGCGTCAGAAGTCGAACCGGGCCTCGAAAGTGTACACGTTTGGCAGACTGCCGTACTCGCTACGGGGCTCGCCGTCCTCGGGCCGGGCGCCGAGCGGGATGTAGGTGCGCACGATGACCTCGGCCCCCCCGGACACGGCGTAGGCCACGTAGGGGTTGAGGTACGCGCTGACGTCCTGCCAGGCAAACAGCGTGCGGACGCCGAGCCGGAGCGAATGCGGCAGAGGGAATTGGACCCCGAGCGCCGTGTAGTAGCGGCCGAGGTTGAAAAACTCGAGGGCCCGGTAGCGCGGCGAGGCGGCGGTGGCGGTGTACCCGCTCGCCGATGCCGCGCCGCCCGTGTGCACGTACGCCTCGATGTCGAATTCGAGCCCGAACCCGAAACGGTATTCGCCGCGGACGAGGGCGCTCACCCAGTCGGGCCCGTCGGGGTCGAGCCCATAGCCAATTTCGGCCCCCAACCCGATGCCCCACGGCGCGCCCTCGGCCTGGACGCCAAACCAGCCGTCACCGCGCACCCAACCCGCCATGGCCGCGAACTGGAAACCGGCCCACTGGACGGCCACGCGCGTGTGGAACGTCGTCTCGGCAAGCGCGTCGCCGGCGAGGTAGAGCAGATCGAGGGTGGTGTAGGGCCCGAGCGGCACCTGAATGCGCACGCCGTCGAGACCGGGCTTGTAGTCGCGGACCGTCTCGAACGGCGCGAAGGGGGCCAGCCGGTCGAGCGCGTGCCAGTAGCGGCCGATGCTGTAGTTCGTGTCCTGCCGTCCGAAAGTGAGCCGGATGGGGCGCGCGACCGGGATGCGCAGGGTCAGGTTGAGCCGGTCGAGGGCGTGCGTCCAGTGCAGCCGTGGCCCGTTGTAGGCCTGCCACTCGAGGTCGACGAAGCGCCCCGCGGCGATGTTGGGCGGCCCGAACACCGGCAGCTCGGCGGGCGGCGGTGCCAGCGCCAACGTGTGCAAGTAGTGGATTTCGAAAAGCAAGTAGCGACTGATGCGCGCGCCGAGCATGAGCCGGATGCTCTGGAAGTCGCTGCCCCAGACGTGGCCTTCGGGCGCGGCCGGGGCCGCGGCGGCGGGCTCGGGCTTGACGAGGACGAGCGGCGGCGTGGCGTAGTAGAGGACGTCGGCGAAGTTGTGGTACGACCCCGAAAACACGAGCCGCCAGTTGTCGGTGTCGTGGAGCGGCAGGGCCAGAGCCCGCCGAGGCGCCGCACCCACGGCCGCCGCGAGTGTCACGGCTGCGAGTGCCGCGAGCCACGGGCCGCGGCGCCGGAGCCGGGCGACGGCCGCGCAGCCCACGTCGGGCCGGAACGGACGGGCTTCGGCGCTCACCAGTCTTCCTCCCCGAGGGCGACGGGCGAGAAACGGTCGGCAGACCAGGCCAGGCCGTCGCGGAAGTCGGTCAGTTCGAGCACCGTGCGTTCGCTCATGCGGGGGCCCGCCAGAAAGGCGATGCGCCCCGGCAGGGCCCGCCCGGCGAAGGTGACGGGCCGCGAATAGCGTCGTTCGCGCAGCACCCGCCCCTGCTCGTCGCGTTCGCGGCAGAGCAACGGGCGGTCGTCGGCGAGGCGATACCACACCTCGATGGAGGCCGGCGAGGCACCGGCTGCAAGCGTGCAGACGAGTTTCAGGCGGCCGGCGCCGTCGCCCTCGGCCTCGGTGGTGCGCACGAGGCGCGCGCAAGCCGGTACGGCCGGCGGAAGCAGAACGTCGGCGAGCGCGATGTCGGCGCTGAAGAAGTCGGCGTCGAGCCGCGACTGCGCAAACGGCGCGACGCGCCCGTAGCGCGGCTCGTACTGGAACACGTTGCCCGCGACCTGGAGGTAGCCCGTGCCCGCCTCGCGGGCCGGCGCCGCGATGCGCAGCACCGAAGCCCCGTCGGGTCGGCGGTAGCGCAGCCATTCGACCGCGCGATTCGCGAAGACACCTGCCACGTGCTGGACCACGCGCACGTAGGTGTGCTGGCCGTGCCAGGGATCGATGCCGCGCAGCAGCAGGTCGAAGTCGGCCGCGGAATCGGAAGCCGCAGTCGCCCGGAGCGCCGCATCCGCACAGGGAAGGGGCGCGGGCGCCGCGGCGCCGGCCGGCCCGGCCGCCCCCCCAGAGCCGGGTATGGCTGGGGCGAGAACTGGGGCCGGGGCCGCGTCGGGCGTCGGCGTGAGGGCTGGGGCCGCGGGCCGCGGCTCGCCGGCCGCCGCGGACTCAGACGATGCGGGCGCGGGCGCGCCGCTCGCCCCGGTGGGGAGTAGTGCGGGGGAGAGCAGCAGCGCCGCCATGAACGCGGCCGTGCGCGGCCAGCCGACCGCGGCCTGCACGAATGACTGAGCGCCGGCCATGCCTGCCCCGTCCTCTAGCGGTCCGCGGCTTCGGCGGGCACGTGCTCGCAGCGCGCCGAGGCCGTGCAGCGGTCCTGGGTGAGCGGATCTTCGTCGTCGCACTGCGCGTCGCTGCTGCAGCAATCGGTCACCACGAGGAAGCCGCAGTGCCCGAGCGGCAGCTCGGGACACTCGGTGCCGCTGCAGTCGCCGTCGCGCTCGCAGCGCCCGAGAAAACAGGGCTCGCCTGGCGCGCAATCGGGTCCGCAGGCATCGAGCGGCGTGCAGGCGGCGTCGTTTGCGCAGCAGTTGTCGAGGCCATTCGGGACGTGCACGCAACGGCCATCGAGACACACGTCGGTGGTGCACACGGCGCCGTCGTCGCATTCGGAACTGCGCCCGTGGCAGCAGCCGGCAATGGGCTCGGGCGGCGCGCACGCCCCGTCGACGCAGTGGGGCACCAGGCACACGTCGTCTTGCGGGCAGTCGCCGTCGGCGAGGCAGCAGGGCCGTGGCGCCGGCTCGTATTGGCACACACCGGCCACACAGCGGTCGGACGTGCAGGGATCGGCGTCGGCGCAGTCGGAGTCGGCCACACAGCAGCCTGCAACGCGCACGATCTGACAGACGTGCTCGACGCAGAGGCCCCGGGTGCACGGCGCGCTCGTGGGACAGTCGCTGTTGCCGTAGCAGCACCCGACGATGGGCTCGGAGGTGCAATGCCCGCCGACGCAGCGGTCGTCGGTGCAGTCGTCGCTGTCGTCGCAGGCATCGTTCGTGCGACAGCAGTCGGGGGCCACCGCGAACGTGCACTGGCGATCGGCCGAGCATTGGCCGCGCCAACAGGGGTCGGGATTGGTGCAGTCGGCATCGCTGAGGCAGCAGGGAGAACCGGTGACTTCCCACTCGCAGCGCGAGTCGAGACACAGGTCGCGCGTGCAGGGGAGCGCGTCGTCGCAATCGGCTTCTTCGGTGCAGCAGCCTTCAATGTCCAGCGTGCTGTATACACAGCGAGTTTGCACGCAGGCGGCCACGCGACAGGCGTTGACGTCGGGGCAGTCCCAAGAGGTCATGCAGCAGCCGGCCGCACCCGGCTCGCGCGTGCACACGCCCCCGACGCAGCGGTCGACCGTGCAGGCATCGCCGTCGTCGCAGTCGGCGAGCGTCTCGCACGGCTCACTCAAGACCTGATGACAGCGATTCCACACGCAGACGTCGACGATCTCGGCGGGCGGCGCAAGGCAGTCGCCAGACGCGAGGCAGCAGCCCGCGGGCAGCGGTTCGCGCACGTCGTACTCGCACGCCCCGTCGAGGCAGCGGTCGATGGTGCAGGGATTGGCGTCGTCGCAGTCGCTCGTGCCGAGACAACGACAGGCTTCGTCGTCGGACGTGACCCGGTGGCTGCATTCACCGTGGATGCAGCGGTCCTGGGTGCAGTGATTCTCGTCCTGGCAGTCGCGGTTGCTGCGGCAGCAGCCTTCGACCGGCGGACCGGAGACGCAGCGGTCGTTGACGCACGTGTCGGGCGTGCACGGATCGTCGTCGTAGCACTCGCTGTCGGCACGGCAGCAGCCCACGACCGGCGTATAGGTGCACCGGGCATCGAGGCAGACGTCGGTGGTGCACACGTTGTCGTCGGCGCAACCGGCGTCGTCGCTACAGCAGCCCGCAACGGGACTCACGAGGTGGAAACAGCGCGAGTTCGTGCCGCACCCATCGTCGGTGCAGACGTTGTCGTCGTCGCAGTCTTCGGGCAGCCAGCAGGGGTCGCCCGTGAGGCCCTGACATTCGGGTGCCGTGGCGGTGCACGCGGCTTCGGGGCGACAGTTGCACACCGGCGGCGGTGTGTCCTGGCAGTGGCCGGCGACGCAGTAGCCCGTGGCGCAATCGGTGAGGCTTGTGCAGGCTGCAATGCACTGGCTCGCCTCACACACGCGGCCCGCGCCGCAATCGGCGTCGAAGACGCACGCTTCGCCGTCCGGGGGCCCGCCGCACGCGGCGCAGAGCATGGCGAAGGCGAGTGCGGTCGCCACGAAGCCCAGGCGTCGATCGAAACGTTGGAACACCACCCCTGCCGTTCCTTCCCGCCGGGTGTCGCTGGGTTTCCGGCCAGCCGGCGCGGCTGGACGGCGCCAATCTATCAGAAACGCGGCCGCGCTGCACACTGCGGAGCGCGCCGCCGCTGCGCTTGCCGCACGCCCGCGAACGCGGCGAGGTCCCCCGTTTGCCGGCGTGAGCCGCCCCTCGCGCGTGGAGACGGACCCGCAGGCAAGGAGGCGCGCCGATTCGGGCGGCGGCCCCGGCAACGCCCGGTTGGGCGCTCCATGGGCGCCGCCAGACCGGCGCTGGGCTCCGGATCCGCCACCGAAACGCGGTGCGGATGACAGATTCCGGAAATGGGGAAGTGCTTGCCCCGCCCCCGCGGCCTCCCCATAATGGCGCCGCTCGTGCGGCCGGGTTGGCCGCCAGGAGAGGGCCCATCAGCGCCGCCCCCGCCCATGCCATCGCCTCCGCTCACCCCACGCCCCGGCGCCGCTGGCTGCGGCTGCTCTGGCCCTTCTGCGTGGGCGTGCTGTGCGGTGCGCTGTGCACGCTTGGCGCCGGCTTCTACGCGCATTCGCGGGTGACCCGCGCTCTGGCCGAAGCCGAGTCACGCCTCGGCGTGCCGGTTGCGGCCGAGGCCGTGCACGTGGCCGGCGACCGCATCGTGCTGACCGGGATCCAGTTCGGCGGTACCGGTGCGGCTGCCGAAGGGCTGCGCATCGAGCAGGTCCAGCTCTTTTTCGACCTGCTCGCGCCGCTCACGGGCGAGCCGCTGCTGACGCATGCGCTGGTCGACCGGCCGCGGGCGCGCCTCATCGTGGCAGGCCGCGCCGCCGACGCGCCCGACGCCCTGCTCGTGCGCCTGCGGGCGCGGCTCGGCGGGTCAGCCGCGGCGGGCGCCGATGCCCCACCGGTCACGCGCCGCCTGCCCACGCTTGCGACCGTGCCGTTCACGCTCCAGGGCGGCGAACTGACGCTCGTCGACCCGCAGGGGGCCGTCCTCCTCGTCGCGGCCGACATTCACGGCGACATGGCGCCCGACGCGCTGCGGGGCGATGTCGAAGCTTTGTTCCAGGCGCAGCTCAGCGGCCCCGACTGGCGCGTCGACGGGGCGCTGGCTGCGGCGCTCGACCGGGTCGGCGGCGGCTTCCGCGCGGGCGTGCGCTTCGCCCACCCGCTGCCCGTGCCGGCCGCGTCGTACGCGGGCCTGCCGCTCGAATCGCTGGCCGTGGGCGGGCTCTTCTTCTCGTCCAAGGGAACGTGGCGCATCCACGACGTGCGACTCTCCGTCGCCGCCGAGCCCGGCGTGCCGGCGGCCCTGCGGGGGGCACGCGCGTTTGTGGCCGAAACCGAAGCGCTTGCCCGCCCCGACGGCTTCGGGTGGTCGAAGGCGCAACTGCTCGAAGCGCTGACCGCCGGCCCCCTGCAACTGCGGCGGGTGAGCCTCCAGGTCCCGGCGCTCGGCGCCCGAGTGCGCGTGGCCGCGGCCGAACTGCATTTCGCCGCCGGCCCCGCCGGGCGGCCGGCGCTGCGCGAGCTCCGGCTCGTGCGACCGCGCGCGACGCTGCCGGCCGGGCCGGTCGAAGCCACGGCGACGCCGCTCATCGCGGCCCTGCGCCAAGCCCCGGTCCCGCCCGGCGCGACGCACGGCGAGGCCGCCCTCGAATCGGCGGCCCATACGCTGCTCGGCCCGTGGCTGCAGCGCCTCGGCGACTTGACCCTCGACATCCACGATGGGCGCGTCGTCGTGCGTGCGCTCACGGCGCTCGGCGGGCAGGACCTGACCCTCGACGGCCTCGCCGCAACGCTTGCCCCCCCCGACGCCGCGGGCGTGCGCCGCCTGAAGTTCGCGGCCGCCCGGCTCGACGACGGCCGAGCCGTCGACGAAGCCTCGCTCCAAGTGCTTCTCGGGGCCAACGGGGAGCCGCTCGAAGTGCGCGTCGGCGGGCGCTCCGAATCGCTGCCCGCGGCACTGCCCCACTTCGTCCCGCACGCGCAGGCCAAGGCGGGCGCCGAGTTGCGCGGCGACCTGACGCTGACGGGGCTCACGAGCCAGAACCCCGTGCGAGCCCAGGGCACGCTCGTTGTGAGCGGCCTCGTCTTCGAGCACCCGTGGGTGGCCGCGGCACCGGTCGGGCCGCTCGGCCTGGATGCCGATGTCGACGTGCAGTTCGACCGCGCGGCCGACCGCTTCAGCGTCTTCGCCTCGCGGTTGTCGTTCGGCCATGCGCACGTCGAACTGGCCCTCGACGTGCAACGAGCCCGCAGCCGGCCGCTCGTCGAGGCCCGCCTGACGCTGCCGCGCCAACCCTGCAGCGGCCTCGCGGCCGACGTCCCGCGCGCCCTCGTGCCGCGCCTCACCGACTTGCGGCTCTCGGGCAGCGCGGCCTTCGAAATCTGGGCGCGCTACGATCCGGCCGACCCGACCCAGGCCGACGTCGACGTGCGCGGCGACATCGACGACTGCCAGATCGATGCCCTCGGGCCGGGTTTCGACGTCCATCGGCTCAACGGCCGGTTCGTGCAGCAGGTGGTGGAAGGCGGGGTCGCGACCGACATCCAGGTCGGCCCCGGCACGCGCGACTACGTGGCACTGCGCCATATCCCGACCTACGTGCAGCAGGCGGCGCTCGCGACGGAAGACATGGCGTTCTTCAGCCACCAGGGCTTCCGCCTGAGCCTCATGCGCCGCGCGCTGCGGCTCAACCTCGAAAACGGCCGCTACGTCTACGGCGGGTCCACCATCAGCCAGCAGCTCGTCAAGAACCTCTTCCTGTCGCGGGAAAAGACGCTGTCGCGCAAGATCGAAGAGGCGCTCATCGTGTTCCAGATGGAACGGCTCGTGCCGAAGGAACGCATCCTCGAACTCTACTTGAACTGCATCGAGTACGGCCCGGGCATCTACGGCCTGCGCCGGGCCGCGCAGCACTACTTCGGCAAGGAACCGCGCGACCTGACGCCGCTCGAAGGGGCCTTCCTGATGGGCCTCAAGCCCTCGCCCAAGTCGGGGTTCCACGAGCACAAGCTGCGTCGCTTCCGCCGCTGGTGGCAGGAGAAGATGGAACGCATCCTGCGCCGCCTGTGGCAGGAAATGGGGGTGCTCACGCACCGGGAATACGTGCAGGCCGCACCCTACGTCCCGACGTTCTACTATGCGGACGAGCCGCCCGAGTCGCGCTACCTGACGCCGCGCGCCACGGTCGAGCTCACGCCGCTCGCCGAGGACGGCACGGCCGCCGAGGGGCCGCCCCCGACCCGCCCGAACGACTTCGAGTAGCCCCGCAGGACGCCTCGCGCCCGCTTGTCAGAGGATGCCGGCGCTCCGGTAGGCATCGTAGGTCAGGCGCAACCCGGCCTCGAGCGGCACCTGCGGCTCGTAGCCGAGCTCGCGCCGGATGTCGTCGTGGCCGCACACCCACGAGCGCTGGTAGATCTCGTTGACCTTGTCACGGCTCAGCAGTTCGCTGCGCCCGCGCAGCCTGGCCACGCTTTCGAGCAGCATGGCCGCCCCGCTCGCGAGCGCGCGCGGCAACGGAATGACGTACGGCGCCGGACGCCCGACGACCCTGGCGGCCGCGGCGGCCACGTCGCGCCAGGCGTAGGCGCCGCCGTCGTCGACGGTGTAGCAGGCCGGCGCGGGATGCGGAGTCTCGATGGCGAGCCGCAGCGCCTCGGCGAGGTCGGTCACGAAGATCATGGAGAAGCGGCTGTCGGCCCCGCCGAGTGCCGGCGCGACCCCGAAACGCAGGGCGCGAAAGAGCGCGACCAGGTTGTAGTCGCGCGGACCGTACACGGCGGGCGGACGCACGATGGTGAGTGGCAAACCGCGGCCCGTCGCCAACGCTTCGACTTCGCCGCGGCGCTTGCTGCGGCCATAGGCGCTGACCGGGCGCGGCTCGCGGTGGTCGCACCGCGCATGGCCCGGCAGCGCGGGGCCGAGGGCCGCGATGCTCGATACGTACACGAAACGCCGCAAGTCGGGTGTCACGCGCACCGCCGCCCGCACGAGATCGCCCGTGCCGGAGCCATTGATGCGCACGAAGTCGGCCGGATCGCGCGCCGCGACGAGCCCCGCCAGGTGCACGACGGCGTCGCAGCCGCGCAGCGCTGCCGGCAGCGAGTCGGGCCGGTCGATGGCGCCGTCGACGAGTTCGACGCCCAACGCTTTGAGCGACTGTACGTTGCTCGTGGCCCGTACGAGCCCGCGCACGACGTGACCGGCCGCGAGCAGCCGCTCGACGACGTGCCCCCCCACGAAACCCGAGGCCCCCGTAACGAGCACCCGCATGGCTCAGCGCTCTTCCATTTCCACGTAGAGAATGCCGGGCACGCTCATCGTGAGCGGGACGAACAGCTCGCCGTTGGTCACGGCCGCGACGCCGGACGAGCTGTACGCAAATTTGCGTGTGTCGTCGCGCACGTAGGCCCCACGCCAGCTGAACGAATCGACGCCGTCGGGCAGCCCGCCAATGGTCAACTGGACCGACGCACTCGGCTGCCCGAGGTGGATGTTGGCATTGGCGAACAGCGCGTACAGTTTCCAGTGGCCGTCGTCTTGTAGGTGCTTCGCAACGAGGGCCGAGAAGCCGTTCGGGTCGGTGCCCTCGCCGAGCGTCAGGGCGACGCGCGTCGCCTCGGCCGGGATGAGGCGGAACGGCATCCAGGCGTAGGCTGCCGGCAGTTCGAACCCGTCGTCGTTGAGGTTGCCGACGAGGTCGAAGATGGGCGAGTCGAGCGTTTCGGCGGCGTTCGGCTGAGCCGGGTTGCGGTAGGCGCGGCTGCCCCGTTCGGCCACGATCTCTTCGACGAGCCCCTGCAACAGCGAACGCGCGGCCGCGAGCGAGGCCCCGTACCAGGCGCTGTACAGGAACGGATTGCTTTCGAGGGCCGTGCGGATGGCCTCGGGCACCGCGGCCCCGGGCAGTTCGAAACTCAGGTTCGTGAGCCACAGCGGCACGTCCTGCAGCCCGGCCTCGTCGAGCCAGGCGCGCAGCCGTTCGGCGATCTGGCGGACCTGCAAGGGGAAGCGCACGCGCGCATGGAAGCTGAAGGCCGACAGGAACGTGCAGTGGTCGGGCAGGTAGCAACGGCCGAGATCGGCGTTCACGCATTCCCCGTTCAGGGCGCGGGCGGCGTCGCAGCACACGAGCATGTCGGAGGCCGGCTCGGAGCTGTGGCGGCAGTTCTCGTCGGACTGGCAGTCCGAGAAGCAATGGCCGCGCTCGGCCGCCCCGCAGCCACCGGACGCCTTCAGGGCCGCCGTGCAACAACGGAACACGGCGGAGAGCGGGTCGCTGCCCGACTGGCAGTCGGCGTCGGCCTGACACTCGGGGTAGCACTCGGACAGCGCGGCGTCGCCGGCGCACGTGCCCGCCGCGTCGCGCTCGGCGGTGCAGCAGCGGAAGTGCAGGCTCGTCGGGTCGTCGACCATGTGACAGTCGTCGTCGTCCTGGCAGTGCAGCACGCAGCGGCCGAGCTCTTCGGCCGTGCAGCCGCCGGCCGCCAGTTGCCCCGCCGTGCAGCACTTGAAGAGGCGGCTCACGAGGTTGCCCGACTGGCGGCAGTCGTTGCTGTCCTGGCAGGAGACCACGCTCGGGTCCGGCGTGAAGCGTTCGTCGGGCAGCCGGAAACGGGCGAGCAGCTGGTCGATTTGATTGTCGCTCAGTTCCTTGTGGGCGCAGCTCGGACGGCAGTGCACCGAGGGGTCGGAGGGACGCACGGCGTTGATGTGCGGCCCCACCCGGCGTTCGGCCACGGCGGCGATGAATTCCCGCGCGCTGCGCATGCCGGGCAGATTGTCGAGGTCGGTGTCGGTGAGGGTGTCTGTCGTGGCCTCGACGAGGATCGCCGGGCCGATGATGTCGACGCCGCAGGTGCAGGTGCCTTCCCACTTGCCGTCGGGGAAGGCCGTCTTGAGCGTCGAAGCAAACGTGTCGTAGAGCCAGAGCAACTCGTCGATTTCGTCCCGGCCGTAGCCGCCGCGCACGAACGGCTCGTCGAGCACTTCGACCTGACAGACCTGGAAGCGCGTGTCGGCCGGGCAGCGGTCGTAGACGAAATCGGTGGCGCAGTGCTTCTCTTCGTCGTCGCGGTCCGCGCCGACGCAGGAGGCCCCGGCGGGGCACGTGGGCGGCGGGGGAATGACGTAGCACGCGCCGACCTGGTTTTGCCGGCAGAGTCCGGCCGCAACGGCGTCGGCGTCGCAGCAACCGCCGCCCGCGCAATTGGCGTCATCGGTGCAGTAGCAGCGGTCGACCCGCAGACAGAGTCCGGAGGCCAGCGCAGCGTCGGTGCAGCACCGGTGCGTGCTGCTGCCGCAATCGGCACTCGCCGCGCAATAGCACAGGGGTTGGCCAGTCGGGCCCTGCTGCGCGGCGCTGCACGCGCCGCTCCCGAGCCGTTCGGCGGTGCAGCAGCGCCCCCAAGCGCCGCAGTCGACATCGCTCTCGCAGTTCTGAGGCACGGGCACGATGTCGGTTTCGCCCGCGAAGCAACGACCGTCGGGCCAGTAGCAGCGGGCCGGCGTGCAACCGCGCGAGGCGGCCTCGGCACTGCCGCAGCAGCGCCCCGAGTCGCAGTCGGTGTCGCTCGTGCAGGCCTCGGCGTCGATGGAGATCGCGGCCGTGCTGCCCGCGTGGCAGATCTCCGCGCGATCGACGTCGCGCGCTGCCGAGGCGCTCGGGCATTCGGACCGCGGCAGGTCGCAGAACGGATCGTAGGGGCAACAGGTGCCGCCTCCCTCGGGGCAGAGCGCATCGTGGCGCTTGTTGTTGAGGTGTTGCAGCGTCTGGATGACCGCCTCGCTCCAGCGCCAGGCGTCTTGAACGGGGGTGACGAGGCCCTGGTGGCCGGCGACCGAGTTGCAGCGGTCGACGCCGATGTCGTAGGCGGCCACGAAGAGTGGCCGGCTCGCGGATTCCTGGATGGCCTGCACGCGCCGCACGAGGTCGTCGAAGTGGTAGTTGGCCAGATCGGCGGTGTCGGCCAGCGGGTCGGGGAACACCCCCTCGAGCGTGGCGGCGCAACTCTCGCCGGCCGGGAAGCGCACGAGCCCGGCGTCGATGCCGTAGTAGGGCCCGCGGCCGTCTTCCCGGGTGCGCCAGTCGAACAGCGGGGCCGCCCCGGACTGGGCCTCCGCGACGCATTCCATGGTGTTGCCGGTCGCTTCGTCGCCGGCCACGGCCGTGACCGGACTGCCCTGCAACCCGGCCAGACGCTGCACGGTGCCCTGTTCGGCCGCGAAATCGGCCCTGGCGGCGTGCGCCACGAGTTGGTTCGAGCCGCCCGGGCGCGTGGGGCTTTCGGTGCACCCCCACGCAATCACCAGCGACGCAGCCACCCACGGAGCGACCCTGCCCGGCCGGCTTGACCCGCGCATCTCGACCTCCCCGGCGTGCCCCACGAGGCGCAGCGCACGGACGTCCCTCCGGCCCCGCGGGTGCGACCCGCCGCCCCGCCAGGCCCGTTTGGACGCGTAGTGCCACCATAGTCGACGCCGTTGCCCGGGGTCAAGCGACGCCCCGCGCCAGCGCCGGCCGCCCGCCACG
The DNA here is from genome assembly GCA_964422715.1 of uncultured Myxococcales bacterium. GTDB lineage: Bacteria > Myxococcota_A > UBA9042 > PWKZ01 > CAYRCM01 > CAYRCM01. Next base: position 19,670 of record CAYRCM010000025.1, read on the forward strand.
GCCGCGGGAACCGCCCCGGGGCACCGGGCAAGTCGAATGCCGGAGTCTTGCCGATGTTGCAGCCGCGGTGCTACAACCGGCGGCACGGCCGGGCGCCGGCCGCGGGAGAATACCCATGAGGGACGAGCGCGTGGTCACGCTGGCACGAAACCTGACGCACTACTCCATCGCGGTGCAGCCCGGCGACACCGTGTTCATCGAATACAAAGGGTCGTATTCGCGCGAACTGCTGAAGGAACTCATCTCCGCGGTGGTGGCGGCCGGCGGGCTGCCGTTCTGGTTCGACTACGACGAGAGCCTGCAGCGGCGCCTGCTCCGCGCCGCCACCGAAGAAACCATCAAGGCTCACGGCCAGTTGCACCTCGACCTGATGCGCCGTGTGACCTGCTTTCTCTCGGTGCGCGGCAGTGACAACCCCTTCGACCTGTCCGACGTGCCGGCCGAGGCGTTGCGCTGGCACACGCAGCACTACGTGGGCCCCGTGCACATCGAGCAGCGCGTCCAGCACACGCGCTGGTGCGTGCTGCGCTACCCGAACAACGCCATGGCGCAGCTCGCCGAACGCGCGCAAGAGGAATTCGAAGACTTCTTCTTCCGCGTCTGCAACCTCGACTATGCCCGCATGTCGGCCGCCATGGATCCGCTCGTGGCCACGTTGCAGGCCACCGACCGCGTGCGCATCGTTGCCCCCGACACCGACTTGACGTTCTCGGTGCGCGGCATGCCGGCCATCAAGTGCGACGGCAAGGTCAACATCCCCGATGGCGAGGTCTTCACGGCCCCCGTGCGCGATTCCATCGAGGGCCGCATCACGTTCAACGCCCCGACGCTGTTTCAGGGCACGTTGTTCGAGCGCATCCGGCTCACGTTTGCGCGGGGCCGCGTCGTCGACGCCGATGCCGGCCCGGCCACGGCCGCGCTGCGCCGCATCCTGGAGCAGGACGAGGGCGCGGCCTACGTGGGCGAGTTCGCGCTCGGCGTCAATCCGCACATCGAGCGGCCCATGAAAGACACGCTCTTCGACGAAAAGATCCGTGGTTCCGTGCACATGGCACTCGGAAACGCCTACGCCGAGGCGCCCAACGGCAACCGATCCGCCATCCATTGGGATTTGGTCTTGATCCAGACCCCGGCCCACGGCGGCGGGGCGCTCTTCTTCGACGACCGGCTCGTGCGCCTCGACGGGCGCTTCGTCGTCCCCGAGCTCGAACCGCTCAACCCCGAGCGGCTCATGGCCTGAGGCGCGGCCGACACCGCGATTGGCCCCGGATCCGCTCGCGAATCCCGGGGACGGTGACGGATTCTGGGCGGCTGCGCGGCTTGACCGGTTTCGGCGGCCGGGCATATGATGGCGCCTGCTTTGGAAGGCTGAGCCGAGCCCGTAATGAACATCTGCCCGCACTGCAATCACCGAGGTGACGAACGGATTTGCCCCCGCGACGGCTATCCGATGGTCAACGAGGAGCAGTTTGCAGACGCCCCGATGAAGCCCGATCTGCTGGGCAAGGTCTTCGCCGAACGCTACGAAGTCGAAGGGTTGCTCGGCGAAGGCGGCATGGGCTGGGTCTTCAAGGCGCGCCATGTGCTCATGGGCCACCACGTGGCCCTCAAGGTCATGCGCAAGGGCCTTGCGAGCGACCTCAACGCGGTCAAGCGCTTCTACCACGAGGCCAAGGCGTGCAGTCGGCTCACCCAGCCCCACACCATCAAGGTCCACGACTTCGGCGCCTCGAGCGACGGCTACCTCTACATCGCCATGGAACTGCTCGTCGGCCGGGCGCTCAAAGACGCCATCGAATCCGACGGCCCCATGCCGGTCGTGCGGGTCGTGCACGTCGCGCGGCAGGTCTGCAAGTCGCTCGGTGAAGCCCACAGCAAGGGCATGATCCACCGCGACCTCAAGCCCGAAAACATCTATCTGGCCGAGGTGCCTGGCGAACGCGACTACGTCAAGTTGCTCGACTTCGGCATCGCCAAGTTCATCGCGGGCGGGCCGCGCAGCGAAGACCTGACCAAAGCCGGCGTGGTCGTCGGCACGCCCAAGTACATGTCGCCCGAACAGGCCAAGGGCGCGCCGCTCACGCACAGTTCCGACCTCTACTCGCTCGGCGTCATCCTCTACGAGATGATCACCGGACGCGTGCCCTTCGAATCCGACTCCACGGTCACCCTGCTCATCCGGCATGCGTCCGAGCCGGCCCCGCCCGTGCCCGCCGTCGTGGGTCAGGAACGCATCCCCGAGCGGCTGCGCAACCTCGTCTCGGCCATGCTCGAAAAGGTGCCCACGCGCCGGCCCGCCACGGCCATGGTCATCGAAGAGAGCCTCATGCAGGTGCTCGACCAGATCGGGGTCTCCGAGCATCGCGTGGGCGCCCTCGCCCAGGCCGCGGCCGAGGCGGCCGCCAAACGCTCCGCGCAAGGAGGCTCCCGGCCGGGGCTCGCGCGAGCCCAGATTCTCGCTCCCGCGGCGGCGCCGCTCGTCACCGGCGGCTACGCGCGGCCCATCGTGGCGGGCGGTCCGCGGCGCGACGAAGCCACCATGGTGCTCGCCTCCGAGGCCCCGGCCCCCGACGGCGCCGGACCCCACGGCGGGCTGGCACTGCGCCCGGCCCTGGCCGAAGCGGGTACGCGGCTCGTCGAGGCGAGCGGGGCGGCGGTCGATCCCGACCTCGGCGAGACCCTGCCGCCCACCTTGCCGTCGGCCCACAGCCGCATCCCGAACGAGCCGCTCGACCTCGACGAAGAAACGACGACCACCAAGAAACGGGCCGAGATGCTGGCGGCCGTCCCCGAACTCGGCGACGAAGAAGACTTCGCCGGCGACGTCGAGGCCGAGGCCTTCGAGCCCACCATCATCGACTACGGCAACGCCGACGGGGCCGCTGCCCCCGCGCCGGCCGCCCAGCAGCGGCAGGCCGCGGAAGCCCCGCTGCCGCAAGAGGTCGACGCCGGTCCGCCGACCCTGATGCAGCCTTCGGGCGCCGAGGTTCTGCCTGGCCTGGCCGGTCTCGCCACGGTCGGCCCGCCGGCGCAGAGCCTGCTCGAAGTGCCCCGCTACGCCACGCGCTCCGTGCCGCGCGCGTCCAGCGTGCCCCCCGGGCGCGCCGAAGGGGTCATGGGCCCGCTCCCCGTGGCGGCGCAGGCAGCGGCGGGCCCGGCGCGCCGACGGTTGCTGCTCCTGGCGTTGCTGCTCGCCATCATGCTCGTCACCATGCTCATCGTGCTCATCCTGACGCTGCGCGGCGACGGGCCGCGTGAAGCGCCGAGCGCCGCCGCCGCGCAGGCGGGCCGCGTCACGGCCGAACGCCCACCAACCCTCCCGCCCCGGCCCTCGGTCTGCGACCGAGTCGCCTTCCGGCGGACACCTTGGTTGCCTTCGTCGCTCCGCCCTGCGGCGCACCGGGAGTACGCCTCGGAGGATCGCTCCTCGGCGCCGCGGTATCCTTTGGGACGCAACGGGGTCTGACGCCGCCGCCGGGCGCGCAGCCCGCTGTCTTTGCTCCGACTCTCGTCATTTTGCAGATTCCTGGCGTGGCCCCCCTTGACCCCGCGGGACCCGACCCTATGTTTCCGCCCGCAAAACGCAGAACGCCGCTTCGGCAGCCGAGGCGGCAGAGGAGGGACGCCATGAGTGTCTTGAGATCCAATGAAGAGGCCCTGAGCCGTCTGCTCAACCTGCAGCGCGACATCGAGCGCTTCTTCGGTCAGCCCTTCTTCGGCGGCCGCTTCTCGGTCAGCGGCACCGGCGTCTATCCGCCGCTCAACGTGTTCGAGCAGGACGACGCCCTCTACGTGGTCGCCGAGTTGCCGGGCCTGAGCAAGGAGAGCATCGACGTCGAGGTCAAGGGTGAGAGCCTGGCGCTGCAGGGCGAACGCAAAGTGCGGCCGGCCGCCGACGGCGGTCTCTGCCATCGTCGGGAGCGTTCCGGGGGCCAGTTCCGGCGGGTGATCAACCTGCCCTACCCGGTCGATGCCGAAAAGGCGAGCGCCACGTACACCGACGGTGTGCTCACGGTGCGGCTCGAAAAGGCCGATTCCGCGAAGCCCCGGCGCATCACGGTCGAACCGCAGGGTTGACGGGAAAGGAGTAGGCCATGAGCCAGGTAGAAATCCAGAAAACCGAGAAGAAGAAGGTCGAACAGAAAGACGAACGCACCTGGGCCGCCGACTACTTCGTCCCCGAGGTCGACATCTTCGAGACCGACGAGGCCATCGTGCTCGACGCCGAAATGCCGGGTGTGCGCAAGGGCGACCTCAGCATCGACGTGCGCGACGACGTGCTGACGATCGAAGGACGCATCGCGCTCGACGGCTACACCGGCAAGCGGCTCGTGTACTCGGAGTATCCGGTGGGCAACTACTATCGGCGCTTCGAACTCGGCAAGCAGATCGACCAGAACCGCATCGAGGCCGCTACCAAGGATGGCGTGCTCACCGTGACGCTGCCGAAGGTGCCGAAGGCCATGCCGCGCAAGATCGCCGTGATCTGACGGCGACCCGTCAGGGGAGGCGCTGCGGCAGAACAAGCAGGGTTGCGGCGTCCCCCGCGCCGGCCGACGCGACGACCAGGGCCCCTTCGGGACGAGCGGCAGCCGCGAGCGTCCCGAGGGGGCCCGCCAGGTCGATCGTTTGCAGCGCACCGAACTGGAAGGCCGGGTTGAACGTGCGCACGTGCAGGCGTGGGCGTTCACCCGCGGCGGCCCACGTGGCGACCCCACCGGCGGGGCCGGCGCCCGCGGCAAACAGCCCGTCGCTTTTCGGCAGGTCGGGCGCGAGATAGGCCGGCTTGCCGACGGCGGCCTCGGGGGCCTTCATGGGCCGGACGGTGAGCCCGCCCTCGTCGAAGCCGAACAGGTACAGGGTGCGACCCGCGGCGGCTGCCCCCACCATGTGCAGGCGCGGAAACTCCGTGAGCCGCACGGCCCGCTCGAACGCGTCGAACCACTCGGGCAGGCGGTCTTCGGCATAGGCCTGCACCCGCGCATCGCCCACTTCGACCATGCCGCGTCGGCGCTGCGGCTTGAGCGTCACCGCGCGCACCTTGAGCGGATTGAGGTCGATGTGGAAGTGTTCGTCGACCCGCTCGCCGCCCATGTCGGTAATGGTCGCCGTGGCAAAAGCGCGGTCGGGGGTAGGCGCCCACGCTTCGACCGACAGGTCGACCGCCCGCAGGAATTCCTTGAGCCAGACCGGTTCGAGCACGGCCGTGCCGTCGAGCCGCCACACGCTGAGGCGCGCGGCGCTCGCCCGCTCGACATCGCCCACGAACAGCAGCCCGTGCGCGAAGTGCACGCGCGCGTTGGATTCGACGGCCAGCCGCGCCGGCGCCCGCCGCGGCACGCCGAGCGCGTCGAGTTCGACCACCTTGACGCCCGCGCCGTCGCGGAAGACCAGCACGTAGCCGTCCCCCCAGACGCGCAGGAGGTGCAGTGCCATGCCCTGCGGCCCGGCCTCAGCCCAACTGGCCGGTGCGGCGGCCGCGGGTGCGGCGGAAGGCGCGGCTGCCGGCTCGGGTGCGGCCACGGCCGGATGCGCGAACAGGCACCAGGCCACGCCGAGTCCCCATAGGACGCGCAGGCATCGACGACGGGACATGCAATCCCCCTTTCGGATTGAGGTCGTTGCACCCCGAGCATAAGCAACGGGCGCGCTGCCGGTCAAGCGCGGGCCGCGAGGCGGGGCCACGACGGGGTGCCCGGGCCGGGAGGTACTGGAGCGGAGAAGCGCCGCCCGGGCCGGAGGCGACGAGGGGCGCAGCGCCCCCTTCAGGCCCCCGCGGCGCCCTTCAAGAGCAGCAGTCCGGCCCCGATGAGCAAGGCCCCGCCGAGCCGCAGTGCCCCTGCCCGCTCGTGGAACCAGACGACGGCGGCGAAGACGCCGAGCACGATGCTCAGCTGACGAAAGGCCAGCACGTAGCTGGCGTTGGGTGTGAGTTGATAGGCCCACAGCACGAGCCAGTACGAGGCGAAGTTGAGCACGGCCCCGAGCAGCGCCACGAGCCAGCCGGGGGCCCGGGACAGCGGCGACGGCCGCCGGGTGAAGCGGTCGAGCGGCCAGAACACGGCGGTGGAAATGGCAAAGAAGAAGTAGCCGTACCGCGCCGCGCTGGCGGGGCCGGGGGGCAGGCCCTCGGCGGCCAGTTTGTCGAGCAGCGTGTAGCCGACGGTACAGAGCGCCGTCAGCGCCATCCACAGCATGGAGCGATTCAGGTACTGGCCCCAGGCCACGCCGCGCAACGAGCGGAGCGGGACGAGCGCACAGCCGAGCGCCACCGCCCCAACCCCGACCCAGCCGAGCGGCGAGAGGGCCCGGCCGCGCAACACGTCGGCCACGGCCATGAGCAGCACGGGGATGGCACGCGCGAGCGGATAGACCAGGGTGAAGTCGGCCGCCGCGTAGGCCCGGGCGAGGCAGTAGTAGTAGAGACCACAGCACACGCCCGACGCGCCGAGGTAGGGCCACGTCCGGGCGGGCCAGTCGAGCCCGGCCAGCAGGCCCCAGGCGAGCATGGGCAGGAAGCCGAGCGCGCTGCCCAGAAGCAGCATGCCGCGGAAGTAGGCCGCGGCCGTGTCGCCCCGCGCGAGCAGGTTCCATACCGCGTGCATGACGGTGGAGAGGGCCACGAGCCCGAATGCGAGCGAATCCATGGCGGCGTGAACCGTACGAACCCGGCGTCGTGGAGGGACCGTCCGATCGCGTGGCGGGCTACCGCGCTTCGGCGGTGTCGCCCGCGGAGCTGGCCGGCGCGGACGGGGTCATGGGCGCGATTTGGGGCACAACGGACCCCGAATCGCCCGTCGACTGCGTGAAATGCCGCACCACGAGCACGCTGCCGACCCCCACGCCGGCGGCGAGCAAGACGACGAGCAGCAGCACCCACCAGGGCCAGCCGCGGCGGGGCGGCACGTCGACATCGTCGGCCGGTAGACTCGGTCCGGTGCGGCTGTCGCTCTTCGCCGCGGGCTTCTGCCCCGTGGTCGCGGCGATGGCCTTGCCCGGGCGCGGTGGCGTGCGGGAGGCATCGAGGGCTTCGACCGCCATGGTCTTGGCCTCGTGGTCGAACGGCCCCGGGCGGCTCATGCGGTCGGTGGACAGGAGGTCGTCGGCGCTCGGCGCCGGGCTGCCGGCCGCGGCGGGACGCGGAACGGCTTCGAGAGCCACGGTTTCGGCGCCCGCACCGATGTCGTCGGGCGGGGCGGTCTCGGCCGCGACGCGCTCGGCGAGCGACGGCATGGCCATGGTTTCGCGGACTTCTTCGTCGTTCCAGTCGAGATCGGATTCGGGGGCCAGGCTGGCCGGGGCCGCCGCCGCGGCCGCGCCGGAAACCCCGCCGCTCACGATGCGGTTGACCTCTTTCTGCAGTTCGCCGACGGGCAGTGTCGCCGCCTCGCGGCTGACGGCGGCCGGCGTGATGTCGCTCTCGGCGGTGCGTTCGGCGGGTGCCGCCGGCACGGGCGGCGCCGGTCGCGGCGCCGACAGCACGGGCGGTGGCGCGCCGAGATCGGCGGACGGGGCGAGCGGCAGGCTGGCGGAGTCGGCCGCCGCAGCGGCGTCCTGGACCCGCAGCTTCTCTTTGGCTTCGGCAAGTTGCGAGGCCGGACCTTCGAAGATGGCCGTCTTCTCGGCGCTCTGCTGTTCGAGAAAGACCCGGATCTCGTCGGCGAAGAGGTCTTTCATGTAGGGACCGACGGCCACGCTGTCCGGGTTGTCGACGTGCGTGTAGATGAACTTGTTGAGCGCGTGTTCGAAGGCCTGAGCGTTGACGTAGCGCTTGTCACGGTCGCGGTCGAGGGCCTTGAGCAGGATGGCGTCGAGTTCGGGGGGCACCGCCGGGTTGATTTCGCTCGGCGGCGTGATGGCCAGGTTGAGCACGTTGGACAACGACTCGAAGTCGCTCGAACCGGCGAACAGGCGGCGGTTCGTGAGCACTTCCCAGAGCACCGTGGCCAGGGCGAAGAGGTCGGAGCGGCCATCGAGGTCTTTGCCGCGCGCCTGCTCGGGGGACATGTAGGCGCACTTGCCCTTGACCATGCCCACCTGCGTTTTCGTGAAGCGCTGCGCGGCCTTGGCAATGCCGAAGTCCATCACCTTCACTTCGCCCGTGAAGCTGACCATGATGTTGTGCGGGCTGATGTCGCGATGGACGATGTTGAGGGGCTTGCCCTTGTGCGACTTCTCGTGCGCGTACTGCAGGCCGGCGCACACGTTGACGCCGATGTGGGCCACCTGGAAGGGGGTGAGGGGTTTCTTGCGCGCCTCGCCGACCTCGCGAATGCGGTGCAGGTCGCGCCCCTCGATGAATTCCATCGCGATGTAGTAACGCCCCTCGTGGATGTCGAAGTCGAAAATCTGCACGAGGTTCGCGTGGTGCAGCTTGGAGGCGATGTTGGCCTCGTCGACGAACATGCGAACGAAGGTCTCGTCCTCGGAAAAGTGCGAGAGGATGCGCTTGATGGCCACGTCGCGCGAGAAACCTTCGGCGCCGGTCGTCTTGGCCCGAAAGATCTCGGCCATGCCCCCGACCGCGATGCGCTGGAGCAGGATGTACTTTCCCCACTGCTGGGGAAACGTCTCGGCCATGGCTTACCTCGAAGCGCTTTGACGGGCCCTTGCAGCCGGCGCCGACCACCGGTGCACCGCCCGCATGCCGTGAACCGCGCAAGGCGGTTGCATGCTACCACACTGCCCGGCCGCGGCAAGGGGTATACCGCCGCCGCCCCACGCGCGGCTTGACTCTCCGCGGGGGGGCCGCGTAGGCTGACGCCGGCCCCATTCTGGGCAGGAGCGCATGCCGCTCGCCCCGCGCGCGCCTCGTGCCGCGCGGAGGCCGGGCCGAACGAGGTGACGCATGCAACGACGGGTGCTTTCGGCCTTCGCAGGCGGCCTGCTCTCGGCCGCGCTGTTCGTGTTCGGCTGCGGGGGCGGCTCGACCCCCATCTTCGAGCCCGACGCGGGGGGCACCCCCGACGGCGCGGGCGAACTGCCCGAGGCCGGCAACGGCGAGATTGGCGGCGAAACCGGGCCGGGCGACACCCCCGTGCCGCCGAGCGACGTTCCGCTGCCCGAGACCGCCGACTGCACGCCCAACCCACTCGCACCGGCCGGCCACGCCACCATCACGTTCTGCATCGACGATTCGGCCAACCGGACCTACGCCGACGGCGACATGCGCTGGACCGGCTCCTTCCAGGTCGACCCCGAGACGGGCATCATCACGTACACCGACGCCTGGCTGCCGACCGACGGCCCGTTCCCGGTGCTCTACGACGACGGGCCCGTGCCGACGGGCCACGAAATGCGGGGGGCCGTGGCCGGCGACCACATCTTCTGCACCGAGGTCTACTTCGAGGCCGAAGCCGACACGCCGTTCGCCTACGGTCTGCTGAACGAACTCGACGACTGGATCTGGGTCGGGCCCGACGGCCGCTTCACCATCCCGGCCGGCTCCACGTGCACGTTCGAGGCGGCCGGGCTGACATTCCCGGCCTTTGGCGCCGCCGACCTGAAGCTGACCTTCGACACGGCGCGCGTCGCCGAGGCCTTCACCGACTACGTCGACCCGGAGCTCTATCAGCTCTACGTGAAGACGTCGGGCAACGCCTGGGCCAACGTGCAGCTCGTCGACGACGGGCGGCGCGGCGACGCCACGGCCGGCGACGGCATCTACACCTACCAGCACAGCGAACGGCTCGGGGCCCACGACGGCGGCCTCTACGACGGGCAACACGTGCAGTTCATGTACGTGTTCGCCACCGAAGGCCAGGATCCCAAGTTGGGCATCGAGTACAAGACCGTCACCGAGGGCGGCGAAAGGGGGCTGGCCGACGGCGTCGGAGCCCAGGTCGACCCCGATGGGCCGGCCGGTCCGGCCGGCTGGAACGACGCCACCGTCATCCACGAACTCGACTCGAAAGGCGTCACGCTGAATCCCACGGTCGTCATCAGCGGGGGTTCGGCCCCGGGCTGCCAGGACGACAGCGAATGTACCGCCGAGGGTAAGGTCTGCGTCGCCGGACGCTGCGTCGAGTGTCGCGACGACGCGAATTGCGCGCCGGAACGGCCAGCCTGCGTCGACGCGGTGTGCGTCCAGTGCCGCGACGACGCCCAGTGCGCCGATGATGAACGTTGCGACGCGAGCCAGTGCGTGCCCGACGACGTCCCCGGCTGCACCGACGACGCCGACTGCGCCGTGACGAACCAGGTGTGCGTCGCCGGCAACTGCGTCGACTGCCGCAGCGACGCCGAATGCGCGGCGCTCGGCCAGTTCTGCGTGGCGGCGGTGTGCGTCGTCTGTCGCACCGACGCCGACTGCGCCGACATCGAACGCTGCGCCAGCGGCCGCTGCGTGCCGCGCGAGACCGCCACGACGCCGCTCGTCTACCTCGTCGACCCGCGCACGGGTCCGTCGGCCGGCGGCACCGCCGTCGACATCGTCGGCGACCGGTTCGTCTCGGGCGCCACCGTGCGCTTTGGGGCCAACGCGGCGACCGACGTGCAGGTCGTCAGCGCGACCCAGATCGCCTGTACGACGCCGGCCGGACCCATCGGGCCGGTCGACGTCGTGGTCGTCAACCCCGACGGCGAACGCGGCGAATACCTCGGCGGCTTCGCCTACTACGACGCCGGCCAGGCCCCGGTTGTGACGCAGGTCGACCCGGCCCAGGGCCCGGTTTCGGGGGGCACGGTCGTGACCATCCTCGGCAACAACTTCGTGCCGGGCTCGGGCCTTACGGTGTCGTTTGGCCAGACGCTCGCTGAGAACGTCGAGTACCTGCAGCCCACCTCGCTGCGGGCCACGACCCCGTCGGGCACGCTGGGGCCCGTCAACGTCACGGTGACGAACCCGAACGGGCTGCACCACACGCTGACCGGGGGCTTCACCTACGTGCCGAACCTCGTCGACTGGGGCCAGATCAACGCCCCGCTCACCGTCACGGCGGTCGCCGGCAGCCCCACCGAGGCGCTCTACGCCGAGATCTGGGAACCCGGGGTCACCGAGGCGGCCGGCGCCGGCGCCGGCGTCACGGCGCAAATCGGCTACGGGCCGGTGGGCAGCGACCCGTTGGCCGCCGACTCGGCGTGGGTCTGGAGCACGGCGCAATTCCACGGCGACGGCGGCTACGAGAACCACGACGACGTGTACACCGGTACACTCACGGTCGCAGCGGCCGGCAACTACTCGTTCACCTTCCGCTTTTCTATGGACGGCAGCAGTTGGATGGCGGTCGACGGCGACGGCACGGGCAACGGCACGTCCCCGGACCTCCTCGGTTCAGTCGAAGTCGTGGCCCCGCCCACGGGTCCGCTCATCACGGCCGTTGTGCCTGCGAGCGGGCCCATCGAGGGCGGCACCGAGGTTGCCATCCGCGGCCTCAACCTCGCCGACGTCACCGGCGTGCGCTTCGCCGCGGCGCCCGCCACCGTCGTGAGTGCCGGCCCGAGCGAATTGCGCGTGACGAGCCCCGCCCACGCCGAAGGCTGGGTCGACGTGCGCGTCGAAAACGGGGCCGGCGAATTCGACGTGCTCGAACGCGCCTTCTACTACGGCACGTTGAGCATCCCCATCATCGACGGCGTCATCGGGGCCGACTGGTCTGCGGGCAGCCGCATCGCCGAGAACACCGTGGCCAGCAACTGGACCGCCGAAACCCCGCCGCCTTTCAACGAGTTGCATTCACTCTACGTCGCCGCCGACGGCGACAACCTCTACGTCGCCATCGCCGGCCAGGTCGAATTCAACAACGCCATCGTGCTCTACGTCGACCTCGACTACGGCAGCGGCCAGGGCATGGACGACATGCGCCAGTGCAGCGACAACGTGGGCGGCGTCGACACCTGCCTCTGCGGTTCCGAGGCCGAAGCCGGGGCCACCCCGCTGCACGTCGCCGACACGCAGTTCGGCGCCGAAGTGGGCTTCGCCGTGCGCGGGGCGTCCGGCTTCAGCGGCGCCGGCTACCCGAGTTGCACGGCGCTCGGCGACAGCGACATGGCCGGCTGGCGCCGCCTCGACGCTGTCGACATGCCGTGGCTGTGCAGCCAGGTCGTCGCCACGGCCGACGACGCGCAGGGCCAGGGCGTCGTCGAGACGCGCATCCCGCTCGCCGAACTGTTCGGTGGACCGCCGCCCACCGAGGCGCGCACGCTGGCGTTCTTCGCGCGCGTCGTCAACCCGTTCGGCACGGCCACGGCCAACCAGTGCCTGCCCGAAGACGTGCCGCCCGGCGCCGATCCGGGCCGCGTCGGCGCGGTCGTCACCTACACGCTGCAGTAGCGCACCACGTTGAGGAGAGCCCCATGCGTCCCCGTCAACTCAGCCTCGCTCTCGGCCTTCTCGGCTACTTGCTCTGCAGCGCCTGCGGTGACCGCGGCTCCGTGCCGGGCTTCGACGCCAGCGACCACGGCGGCGGCCCGGGCGATTCGGGCGGCCCCGGCCCGGGCGACGACACGCCGTCGAACCCCGACGTCCCCGACCGGCCCGACGGCGGGGGCACCCCCGACGTCCCAACGCCGTGCGACGCCTGCGCGCAGCCCGACGCGCCCCCGAGCGACACGCCCCCCGGAACGGACGGCCAGGGGCCCGACACGCCCCAGACGGACACGCCCCCGAACGACACGCCGGGGCTTGGCGACACGCCGCAGGGCGATGCCGAAATCACGCCACCGCCGCCACCGCCCCCCGACTTCGCGGTCATCAGCGCGTTTTCGGCCGATGGCGACACCATCACCGTGCGCTTCAATCGCGACGTCGACCCCACGAGCGGATCGACGGCCGCGAACTTCACCATCTACGAGTCGGCGCAGCCGAAGGACTTCGTCCAGAGTGCCAGTGTCGACGGGCTGTTCGTGCGCCTGACCCTCAAGAGCCAGGCCGTCATCGACCAGGCCTACACGTACAGCGTGCTCGTCGACAACGTGGCCGACCTCGATGGCGAAGTCGTCAAGGCGCCCAACAACCGCGCGACCATCAAGCGTTCCGTGTACTTGAACCTCGTTTGGCACCAGCACCAGCCGCTCTACCTCGACCCGGTGCTCGACGAATTGCAGGGGCCGTGGGTGCGCAAGCATGCCGCGAAGTCGTACTACGACATGTCGGCCATCCTGCGCGAGTACCCGAACGTCCACATGACGGTCAACCTCACCGTCGTGCTCTTGCGCCAGATGATGGTGTACTACCTCGATCGGCTTGGGCCCTATGTCGACCCCGTCGCCAACACGGTCGACGAGGCGGCCTTCCTGGCCCGTTGGCGCGGCCACACCGATCCGTGGATCGACTTGCTGCTCGACGACACGCCCACCCCGGCCACGGCCAGCGAGAAGCAGCTCGGCCTGCTCTACCAGTACCCGTGGTCGTGCGTGTCCACGAACGAAAACGTGCTCAACCGCTGGCCCGAATACCTCGAAGTGCGCACCAAGAACCCGGCCCTGCTCGACCAACAGGACTTCCTGAAACTCAAGGTGTTCTTCGAACTCGCCTGGATCGATCCCGACTTCATCGAGGGCCGGGTCGAATTGCCGAACGGCTGGGTCATCGACCTTTCCGACGTCGTGCGCAAAGACGGCGAGGGCCGCTACTGGTTGCGCAGCGCGCCCACCGAAGCGCTCGCCAACCGGCTCGTGGCCGAGCAATACAAGATCATGGCCAACGTCGTGCCCATCCATCAGGAAATGCGCTACGACGCGGCGTTGCACACGGGTCAGATCGAGGTCAGCACGACGCCGTTCTACCACCCCATTCTGCCCCTCGTGTACAACACCAACCTCGCGGCCGAGGGTCTGCCGGGGGTGCCGCTGCCGAACCCGCCCTACGCGTACGCCAACGACGCCGAGGCGCACGTGGTGCGCGCCGTGCGCTTCTACGAGGAGCTGTTCGACGAGCCGCCGCGTGGCATGTGGCTCGGCGAAGGCTCCGTGGCCCAGGACATCGTGCACATCCTCGTCAAGCCGGGCATCGAACTGCTCTGGACGGCCACCGACAAAGACGTGCTGCTGGCCTCCGAGCCCGGCGGCCAGGCGCCCTACTTCCCGTACCGCATCGACGGCCACACGACCGACCCCGACAACCCGGCCAGCAACCCGGCGGGCCAGATGGTCATCGTGTTCCGCGACACGGCACTGTCGAACAAGGTCGGCTTCACGTTCGGCTCCCTCACGGCGTCGCAGGCGGTCGGCGAGTTTCTGAACGACGTGCTGGCCCAGGCGCCGCGCTTCGGCGGCGACGACCGGCTCATCTCCGTCATCCTCGACGGCGAAAACGCCTGGGAGGGCTTCCGCTACGAGTACGACGGCAAGGGCTTCCTGCACGGGCTCTACGCGGCGCTCGACGCGAGTTCGCGGCAGGGCGAAATCGTGCCGGTCACGCCGTCCGAATACGTGCTCGGCAACCCCGAGCGCGGCATCCCGCCGCACCCGGTTGCACAGCAGCCGGGCCTCACGCGCCTCAGGGCGGGCTCCTGGATCGGCGGCACCTTCGACACCTGGATCGGCGAAGGCGAAGAAAACCTGGCCTGGCGCTACCTCGCGCAGGCGCGTCACGACCTCGAGATGTCGGCGTTGCCGCGCCCGAACCCCATCATGCCCGAGCCGGCCGCCGACCCGGACGACTACCTCTGGAACGTTTGGAAGGCCTGGGACGAGATCTACGCCGCCGAGGGCAGCGACTGGTTCTGGTGGTATGGCGGCGACATGACGTCGCCGAGCAACGACGACTCGCCATTCGATGCGGCCTTCCGCTCCCACCTCGAAGGCATGTACGAATTCATGAACGCGGCGCTCGTGCTCGACGGCCGCGACCCCATGAACGTGCCCGTTTTCGCGCCGATCGTGCAGGCCAAGCCGAAGAGTCCCGACGGGCCCTTCGAAGTGGCGCCGGCCATCGACGGCGAATTCGCCCCTGACGAAACCGAGTGGACCGAGGTCGGCGGCTACTTCTTCGACCAAGACTCCACGGGCGTCATGGCGTCGGCCACCGACGACATCGGTACGGTGTACTTCGGCTTCGATGCCGACAAGGTCTATTTGGCGCTCAAGTTCAACGAGGACGTGCACGCGAAGCTCGGCACGCCGTACACGGTGGCGCTCTACCTCTCGCAGAAGCACATTCTCGACCCCGACGAGGGGCTGTTCACCGAACTGCCGGCCAACCACCTCACCCGCAACGGCTACGCCATCGAGTTTGCCGACAGCGGCGCCACCTGGGAAGTGCTGCTCGACTTCGGCGGCGCGACGCTCGCGGCGGGCCTGAATCGCGCCGACGGGGCCGAACACTGGACGCCGGTCGCGGGCCACGACCTCGAGGTCGGCGGGCCGCGGCCCAACTACAAGATCGTCGAACTCGCCATTCCGTGGGCCGACCTCGGCATGCAGGCCGACCTCGCGCGCGACCCCATCCTCGTCGATCCGCTCGAAATCCTCGTCGTGGCTTCCGAGGGCACGACCGACATCGACATCGCGCCCAACGTCATGGGCCAGAAGCTCTTCGAAGACGTCACGAGCCTGGTCTACCTCACGTTCGAGTGCGACGTGAGCGGTTCCGTGGTGCCCATCGACACGTACGTGGAACTCTGCACGCCGCCGCCCCCGGCCGGCAACGGCATCGTCTACATTGCCGGCAACCAGGCGAGCCTCGGCCAGCAGACCACCACCGAAGGCGTCGAATGGGTGCCCAACAAGATCCCGCTCATCGACAACGGCGAGACTCCCGACGAAGCCGCAGGCGACCGTAAGTGGACGTCCACGTTCACGTTCCCGCGCGGTACGCTGCTGCGCTGGAAGTACACGATCGGCTTGCCGCGCAACGAGGGCCACTGGGAGTGCACCGAGGAATACCCCATGACCGAGCGCGGGCTCACCGTCCCCATGAACCCGCAACTGTTCAAGATGGTGCTCCACGAGGCGTTCGCCGACCGGCCGCAGCCGACCGGCACGCTGGCCCCCAACACCCGCCTCGAATGCTTCGACAAGCAGTTGCAGTCCATCGACTGCGATTGAGGGGCCCCGCAACGATCGGGCGTCCCGCTTGCATCGCCCCCGGTTCCGGGGTAGTGGTGGGAGCGGTTTGCGCCCCGGGCACGGGCCCGCGCGCGCAGTCCCCGAGAGCGAACGACAACGCCTTTCAAGGGAGTGAGCATATGGGCAGCATCGGGTTCTCTCACGGCGCGCGGCGAGCGGCCGGCGCCGGCCTGGTCGTGGCGCTGAGCGTCGTCGTCCTGAGCGGCCTCGCGGGCTGCGAAGAGAAGAAGCTCTCGGGCACGGTGCTCCGCGATGGCAAAGAAAACCTGCTCATCGCCACGTGCGGCCTGTTCCACCGCTGCTGCGATGCGGGCGAAATCGACGTGCTGCTCGCGCCCTTCCTCGATCGCGCGAACTGCGTCGAGCGCATGGGCCGCAGCACCGACGACGCGTGGTGGGCCGCACTCGCGCTGCCCATCCTGGGGGGCTTCGATGACCTGGTCGTCGACCTGCCCTACTACACCTGGGCGGTCAAGGCGGGGCGTCTCGAAGCGCACGACCGCGCCATCGACGCGTGCGTCGTCCACCTCAACACGCTCGACTGCAACCAGGCCGAGCCGCTCGTGCCGACCTGCGCGCCCGCCGACACCGAACGTTGCCCCGCGCTCACCGAGGAAGAGCGCCCCTGCGACCCCGAAAAACTCTTCAGCGGGCTCGTGCGCGAGGGTGGCGCCTGCCGCAACGACCTCGAATGCGCCGCCGGCTACCGCTGCTACGGACTCGCGCTCGGCGCCGGCCAGGAAGGCTCCTGCGTGCGCCTCTCGAAGCAGGGCGAATTCTGCTTCACGCACCGCGACTGCGCCGAAGGGCTCTACTGCTCGTTCGGCGGCGTGTGTACCGTGCCGGCCAAGGAGGGCGAGCCCTGCGCCTTCCTCGACCCCGACGACCCCTTCCCGAACGACGGCGACCAGTCCATCCGCTGCGAAGAGGAGCTGCACTGCAATCCGTTCGGCGCCCAGGGCCCGGTGTGCGTGAAGCGCTGCCAAGAAGGCGCGGCCTGCGCGACCGACATCGACTGCGTCGAAGGCAAGAACTGCGTGCATCCCATCTACGGCAACCCGCAGTTCGAAGGCGATGCCGTCATGCCGGCGGCCCACGGCCGCTGCCGCGACCCGCTCGCCGAAGGCCAGTGGTGCGGCGAACACGCCGATTGCGCCGAGGGCCTGTTCTGCCGCGCGCCCACGTGGCGCTTCGCCTACGGCATCCAGGCCTACGCCTGCTCGAAGCAGGTCGACACGGCGCAGCCCTGCTACCTCGCGCCCTCGAACCCTACCACCACGGTGCTCAACGACCGCACGCCGAGCCACGAAGCCTGCGTCGGCGGCTTCTGCAACGGCACGGCGCTCTTCAACACGCCATGCACTGCCGACACGGCGGCCACCTGCGCGCCGGGTCAGTGCGACCTCACGACCGACCCCGCCAACCCGGTGTGCGTGCCCGTGTGCGCCCAGGCGCTGCCCGACGGCCAGGCCTGCACGCCGCCCGGGCTCAATCCGCAGTGCGCGTCAGGCTTCTGCGTCGACAACCAGCCGCAGCCCATCTGCTCGGCGCTCTTCCAGGACGGTGGCGGTTGCACGGCCGACTTCGAGTGTCTGAGCGGGCACTGCGTGCGCGGGCGCTGCGCCACACTGCCGCTTGCGGCGAACCAGCCTTGCGACAACGACACCCAGTGCTCCACCTGCTTCTGCTCGTACGACGCGGCACCCATCTGCAAGCCGCTGCCGCTCGGGCCGAACGAGCTCTGTCAGGCCGACGTGCAGTGCCAGACCGGCTACTACTGCGAACTCAATCTCGGCACCGGCGAGCGGCGCTGCGCCCAGGCTTTGCCCGAAGGCGCCACCTGCACCAACGACCCCACCGGCAAGCCCTGCGGCACCGACATGTACTGCGACACCACGCCGCAAACGCCGCTGTGCCGTCGGCTCAAGCCGGCCGGCGAGCCCTGCGCCGAAGACCGCGAGTGCCTCGGCGCGTGCGAAACGTACTACGGCCAATCGCTCTGCAGTGCCGTGGCCGCGACCGGCAAGGCCGTCTGCGACGGCCAGTAGGCCGCCCCCGCCCCCGCCCGCTCCGCAGCCCCCGCGCGGCACGCCCTGCGCCGACCGAGAACTCGCCGAACCCCGCCGACCCCCGTTCTCCGACCAACGATTCGTGGGCCACACGGCGCCGAGCCCCGCGCGCCGGCGTCCTGCGAGTCTCCAAGCCCCGTCGAGACCCTTGCGAGGGCATTAGGGCGGGTTCGGGCAGCCGGGTGCACCGCCGCCCCCGGCCGAGGCGCACACCGGGGCGGCGGAAGACCCCCGGGGTCGAGGGGCGCGGGTCCCCCTGGTGCCAGCGGCACCGGGGTGCGGCAAGCGGAGTCGGCATTCGGTCCGGGGGCGAGGCCGGGTGCCGCGTCGCGGTTGGCGCCGGTCGGGGCGACCCGGCAGGGGCTCGATCGATGGGCGCGGAACGACTACTGGGCGGCGGGGCAGTCCTGGAGCACGGGACCGTTGGGGCTCGGCGAGGGCCACGTGTCGAGCGTGCAGTCGCCGTCGCTGTCCATGAGGTTTTCGCGCGTGTCCATGACGCACGCTTCGAGCCCCTGCGCCTTCTGCTCGAGGTGCCAGGTGATGGAACTCGGGCAGCCACCGCCCTGGAGGTAGAGGTTGACGTCGTCCTTGTTGGTGGTCTCGTCGCCGAAGTAGTCGTAGCGCGTGACGACGAGGTCGCCGTTGACGTCTTCGAGTTCGAGCAGGCGGCTGTTGCCGGGCCATTCTTCGTTGCCGGTCCAGCCCTGGGCCCCGGCAAACGCCCAGTTGTACTTGTATTCGACGCGCACGCCCGGCCGTTCCTGGTCGGTGTCGGTGTACGTGTGGATGTACGGCACGACGAGCGTGAGCGTCCAGATGCGGTCGCCGGCCACGGCGTCGCCGTGCGTGCCGTCGTCGTACATGGGGATTTGGTTCGGCTGCCAGTCGCCGAGTTTCTGCTGCAGGGCGCTCACCTCGTCCTGGGTCAGACAGGCGTCGGTTTTTTCGCCGGGGCATACGGGCGTGTCGCCGTGCGTGCCGCCCACGATGAACATGCTCTTGCCGGCCTCGTCGACGGTCCACTTGAAGCGGTTGATATTCTGGCAGTTGCGGTTCAACTTGCCGTCGTTCATGTCGGCCATGAAGACCACCCGAATCCAGCGCGACTGCTTCGGGTCGTCGGTGGGCGCAAAGGCGGCGTCGCACACCGCCGGATCGTCGGGGTCGAAGAGCGGGCAGGTCGGGTAGCAGAGTTCGAGCTGCAGGTCGAGCATGGCCGCTTCGAGCGCCCGGTCGAAGGCCTCGGTGGAGGTGTCGGCGACCCCGTCGCCCGTGTAGTCGACGTCGGCTTCCAGCAGAAAGTCGGACCGCAGCGGACTCGGGGTGCCGCCGAGCGGATAGTCGGCGAGGAAAGGCGCTACCGTCCGGCCTGCGGTCGCAGCCGCCTCGTAGAGCCGGCCGACCATGTCGCGGTACGTCTGGATGTCGGCGTCTGCTCCGTCGAAGAGGGCACCGATGTCGGCAAACGCCTGTTCGAGCGTGGCCTTGGGCAGACCGGCCAGGTTGACACCGACGAACTTGGCTTTGGCGAGCAGGAGCAAGGTGGCTGCCGTGCTGCGTTTGCCGAGGGTTTCCATGGTCTTGCCGGGCACGCTGGCGAGGGCCAGCGGCACGTAGCCGAGACCCGCCGCCTGGCCCTCCCGCACGTCGGCGCGACGCGGTAGCTGGGGCAGCATGCCGAGCGCCTGGCGGGCGCCGCTCAGGACCTCGATGCGCAGGGCGTTGACCGCCGTGTCGCCCGGAAACTCGACCGAGAAGGCGCACTCGCCCGACACCGTCGTGGCGTAGGCCGGCAGCGCGTCGCCGGCCCCCGCGTAGAAGTTGACGGCCGCACCGGCGCAGAACGCCGGGTCGCTCGTGCCGCTGAACAACGTCGGCAGCGGCAAAGGCCAGACCGGGTTGCGGTCGCGGGTCGCTTCCTGCAACAGAACCTGGTCGATGTTGCAGGCGGTGAGAGCCGGGAGCAACAGAGCGGCCAGCCGCAAGGCGTTGATGCTACGCATGTTCGTGCTCCCCTCCCCTACCAGGACACTTCGAGACTGGCCTTGGAACGCCAAGTGCTCCAGTACAGGTCGGTTTCCTGCGGATCGCCGTAGTCGAGCGTCTTGTTGAGGTATTCGAGGTACCACTTGAACTGGAAGCCCTCGAACGCATACGTGAGCCCGATGAACGGCTTGTACTTCGTGGTGAAGTCGTTGAAGTAGCCCTTGATGGTGGGGCTCGCCGGCAGGTAGGCGCCCGGGTTGTTCGCCTCGCCGCGCTGCGGGTCGTGCTGGAACGAGAGCGCCACCGAGCCCTTGCGGCCGTATTCGGCCCAGCGGTCGTACTGGAAGCCGACCTCGAAGCGCAGGTTGGCGTTGACGCCGAGCGCCACGTAGGGCCGCACGGTCAGCAGGTGGCCGTCGTAGTCGTCGGCCGCGTAGCCGCCCGCCGGTTCGAAGCGCCGGTCGTTGTCGTTGATGTACTTGATTTTCAACCCGAAATCGAGACCGCCGAGCACGTTCAGGGTGTACTTGCCCTTGAACATGGCGATGCCGGTCCAGCGCTTCTGGTTGAAGTGGTAGACCGAGCGCGGGTCGCGGCCGCGGTCGTTGCTGGACTGGTTCGCGTAGTCCCACAGATCGGTGTCGGTGTAGCCGTCGGTGTGCAGGAAGTTCGGGTAGATGGCCTGGTACTGGTTGACGCCGCGCGCGTCCTCGAACTCGGAGCGGGTGGTCAACGGGTTGTCGGGCGTGCGACGCAGTTGCTCGTTGGTGTTGTAGGTCAGGAAAGAGCCTTCGAGTGCCAGCGCGATGAAGTCCTGTTGCCAGCTGACGAGCGCCGTGCCGCCGTGCCAGCCCACGCAACTCTCGTAGAACGGCTCGTCGAAATCCACGAATTCATTGGCCAGATTCAGCGTGGGCAGCTGCCCGCCCTCGATGAAACCGTCGGTGAGCAGCACGTCGGCTTCGCGGCGGGAACCGAAGATGGAGTTCCAGTCTTCGCCGATGTTGAAGTACTCGAGCTGCACGCTGAGCCCGGTGTCGGCGAGGTTCAGGAATTCGAAGCGCCCCTTGAAGGCGTACGAGTTGGTGGTGCCGTAGATGATGGGCGCCATGCCGTCGTTGGCGACGACGCCGTTCGTGAGCACGGCCGGGTGCACGCCTTCGCCCGGCAGATCGGGAGTCATTTCGTCGTTGAGCGACGCGTGCGACCAGCCGGCGAGCAGTTGGAACGCGAACCAGTCCTGGTCGAGGTCGCCCTCGACTTCGAGCGTGAGGTTGGCCGTGACGTAGCGGTTGACCGTGTCGACCGCGTGGTCCATCTCGCAGCCCGGAATCTCGTTGCCGAGCGCGTCGATGCAGTTCGGGTTGTAGGCACCGCCGGCGTCGGGGTCGGCGCGGTCCCATTCGATGTCGCGGGTGACGTCGCCGACGACGGAGATGCGCCGCACGTACTGCGGCAGGTTGAGGTTGACGCGCCAGCCCCAGGCCCAGTCGGAGCCGTAGAACGGGTCTTGCAGCGCCGGGTCGCCGATGCCCGTGGACCAGCCGGGGCCCACGTAGAGGCGCGGCAGCGCGATCATGGCGAGGTCGAAGTCGACCCAGTTGCCGGGAAACGCGCCGTTCAGGTACCAACCGCGGGCATTGTCGCGGTCGATGTAGCGGCTGCGGCCGATGGTCCAGGAGTTGAACTGGGCGAGATCGCTCGCGCCCACCGTCAGGTTGTTGGAGTACGCCAAGATGCCGAGCGGCGGGATGAAGGCCAACACGGGCCAAGGCCAGCTGCGCATCCACTTGAACGGCTCATGGGCCGTCATCCACCAGCCGCGCAGCTTCATGTATTCGGCATGGTTCATGCCGAGGCTTTCGCCGGACGTGTTGTGCTCGTCGTACTTCATGTCGCCGTTTTCCCACCAGTCTTGCCAGATGGTGCCCCAGCGACTCTGAATGCGCACGCCGGCCTCGACGTAGCGGCTGACGCGCCCGCGAACCCCCATTTCGAATTCGGAGGCGACGCCGTTGTCGCCCGCGAACCCGCCGAGGGTGCCTTCGTCCTTCCAGAACGGGTTGCCCCAGTTGAGGCTGCCCTGCGACTGGTTGTTCCAGTAGAGCCACTTCGTGTAGATCTTGCCGTACAGGTCGAAATTGACGATGTCGGCACGCCCTTCGGCGGAGGCGCAGAGGACGATGGCGAACGCGGTCGCCACCATCCCCCAGCGCGCGCCGAGCCGTCGGCGAGATTGCGCTTTGGCCATCACGATTTGCCCCCCCGGTGACTGGGCTGGTCGGACGTTGAAGGTCACCCTCGCGGGTGCGGCCAGAGACTAGCGATAGACCATGGGCACGACGGCGAGAACGCTTTTCGGGCCGTCGGGGTCGGAGGCGTCGCACTTGAAGGCCAGGCCCTTCTTCTGGGCCTCTTTCTCGGAGGCGGCACCCTTCGCTTCGCCGGCGAGGATGTCGACGGCGTGTGGGTCGCAGTTGTAGTCGTTGCCGCCGCCGAAGCGCCACTGGCCGTTGAACTCGTTGACGAGGCGCGAGAACAGGATGCCGCCGAGCCCGTCGGACGAGTGCGAGAGCGCCTGCCAGCCCCAGCCCGGCGCCGGCGTGCCGAGGTCGGCCTTGGCCACGGCGAACGTCAGGCTCTTGCCCTTCACCTTGATGGATTTCGGCACGATGACGTCTTTGGCCACGTCTTTGGCGCGCTTGTTGACTTCCTGGACGGCCTGGCTGTAGCCCTGCGGGGCGATCAGGATGCACTTTTCCCAGCCGCCGTCGTTTGCGAATCGGACGTTGGTGCCCGGCAGCCCGGCCATGTGCCCGGAACCCGCCTTGTGGTCGGTGTCGATGTAGATGTGCACGAGCTGATGGCTGAAGCCGTTGCCCGGAGGCGCCCAGCGCGGGCTCGCGAACTCGTCGGTGATGCGGCCGTTGAAATCGACGGTGAAGCGCACTTCGTTGCCCGCGTCTTCGACGAGCACGCGCAGCAGGTCGAAGTAGCCGGCGCGGAAGGCCCCGTCGGTCGGATAGGTGTAGTTGCCGGGGCCGAAATCGTCGCCCTTCGGGTCTTTGAGTTCGATCTTGTCGAACGCCAGGGCGGCCGAAGCCGCGAGCAGAACCGTGACACCCGCCAAGAGCTGCAACCGAGACTTCATGCTGAATCCTCCTCAGTTTCCTACCGCCGGTAGCCGGTGGCGGGCTGCATTCTAATGATGCGGCTTGAGAACCGTCAAGCGCGGAAATGGCTGCCACGCCCCGCCGTGCTACGCTCACGAATCTTTGGGGATGGAGCGTTCGTCATGGATGCCGAAGCGCAACTGCGGGTCGAATGCTACGCCGGCTACCGGGGGGCGGAGACGCCGCGGGCCGTGTGGCTCGCGGGCTCGCGGGTGGCGGTGCGCGCGGTCGTGCGGCGTTTTCGGGAGCCCGCGGGCGACGGCTTCGACGTGGAACTCGCCGACGGCCGCCGGCTGACGCTGTTCCTGGACGAGGGGGGCTGGCGGCTGCGCTGAAAGGTCAAGGCGCGGCTTCGATAGCGAGGACGGCCGAACCGCGCGCCGGCAGGTCGCCGAGCGCCACGGCGGCGGGGCTTGGGCTCAGGGGCAGGTCGGCCAGCCCGGCCCCGCCGTCCCAAAGCGGCACGAGACGCCCGCTGGCCGGCAGGCCGGCGAGCCCCGAGAGGTCGGCCACGACGCCCCGGGCGGGGACATCGGCCAGGTTGTGCATGACGACGAGCCGTTCGCCGCCCGCGACGCGCGTGAGGACGAGCGGCGCCGGGCCGTCGGCCGTGCGCGTCCCGACCACTGCGCCGTCGCCGCGGGCGAGCGCCGGGTGGGCTCGGCGCAGCCGGATGAGGTCGCGATAGAGGCTCAGCAGCGAGGCCGGATCGCCCGTCTGGTCGGCCACCGTGCGCCCCGCGGAGCCTTCGAGCGGAGCCTGCCAGGCGCTCGCGCCATCGGAGAAGCCGACGAGCGGGCCCGGCTCCCACCACATGGGCAGGCGTTTGGCCTCGTCGCGGTCGCCCGCGCCGTTGGGCATGCCGATCTCCTGACCGTAGTAGAGAAACGGCGTGCCCGGCAGGGTCAGCAGCAGCGCCGCTTCGAGGCGCAGGCTCGCGGCGTCTTCGGCGAGCAGCGTCGGGGTGCGCGTGAGGTCGTGGTTGGAGGTGAACAGCGCGTCGCTCGCCCCGTCCGGAAACACGGCCGGCTGGGCGCAGAGCGCCGTGGCCAGCGGGGCGCCCTCCTCGCGCAGAATCCCGTCGAGGATGGCCGTGCGCAACGGAAAATCGAAGGTCATGTGGAGTTCGTCGTTCGCACCGAGATACGCGGTCACGAGTTCGGGCTGATCGTCGTCCCAGGCTTCGCCGACGAGCAACGCGTCGGGCGCGGCGGCCGCCACTTCGGCGCGGAACCATTTCCAGAATGCGTGCGTCTCGGCCGTGTCCTGCTGGCCGGCGCCCTGGCCCGTCTCGATGAGGTAGCGGACCGCGTCGAGCCGGAAGCCGTCGACGCCGCGACCGAGCCAGAAGCGCGCGATGTCGGCCGCCTCGTTGCGCACCGGCTCGTGCGTGTAGTTGAGGTCGGGCATGCCGAACCAGAAGACCGCGTAGTAGTAGGCGCCAGCGTTCTCGTGCCACGTGCGCCCCGAGCCCCACGGCGGGTTCCAGTTGAGCGACGTGTCGCTCCAGACGTACCAGCTGCGGTAGGCGGCCTCGGGCCCGCTCGTGGCATCGACGAACCACGGATGCCGAAACGACGTGTGGTTGAGCACGAGGTCGAGAATGACCCGGATGCCGCGGGCGTGCGCCTCGTCGAGGAAGCGGGCGAACGTCGCGTCGTCGCCGTATTCGGGGTTGACCGTGCGGTAGTCGGTGACGTCGTAGCCGTGATACGAAAACGCGGGAAACGTCGGCATGAGCCAGATGCCCGTCACGCCGAGGTCGCTCGTGGTGTCGGCACGGTTGTCGTTGAGATAGTCGAGTCGCTCGATGAGACCGGCGAAGTCGCCGATGCCGTCGCCGTCGCCGTCGGCGAACGAGCGCACGAAGATTTCGTAGAACACGGCGTCGTCGTGCCACTGCACGCGTTTCGGCGCCCGCCGCAGTTCGCAAGCGACGCTCGAAACGCTGCCGTTGCCCGCGTCGGCCGGCCCGTCGCTGCCGCCGTCGGCCGCACCATCGGGGCCGGCGGCCTGCTGCGCGCCGCCGCAGCCCACGAGCACGGCGCAAGCCCACGCCACACCCAGAATGTTTCGCTTCGCAGAGCCCCGGTGCATGGTCCAGCCTCCGTGAGTCGGCGCGGCTTGCCGCGGGGCGGCCGCGCTGCCGCCCGCTGCTGTAGCATGCCGCCGCCGGGCGCGGCAAGCCGCTCGCCTCGGCGCCTCGCTCGGTGTAGGCTCGCGGCGGCGGAGGGAGGCCCTGCATGGTGCACAGGCTGGCCATCCTGGTGTTCGGGCTCGGCGTCGTCAGCGGCGCCGGTACGGCGTGGGCCGAGACCGCGCGGCCCCGGCTCGTCGTGCTGGCCGAAGAAGCCGGTGACGCCGCGCTGGCAGCACGCCTCTACGAACGGCTCGGCGCGCTCGCAGGCTACCAGTTGCTCGACGCCGACCTCTGGCGCGAGGCCGGCTACAGCGCGGCGGCGCAGCTGCGGGTGCTCGAAGCCGAACCGGGCACGCTTCCCGACGCGCTCGTGCAGCTCGTGCAGGCGCTGCGGGCGGCCTATCGGCTCGCGCCGGCCGAACGGCGCGAACGGCTCGTCACGCTCGCCGCCGCGTTCGGCGCCGACCGGGTGCTGCTCCTCGAAGCGGCGGGCGCCGGCACGGCCGCGCTGCGCTGCGCGCCGTTGACTCCGGCCCCGGCCCCGGCGGGTGCGCCGATGACGTTCGGCGCGGCCGCCGACGACACGCAGCAGGCCCGGCTCGCCGGGCTCGTCGCCCGTTGCGGCGAGACGCTGCTGGCGCAGCCCCCGCCGCCGGAAGCGGGCGCGGCCGGCGTACCGACCGCGCCCCTGCCGGGCGCCCCCGAGAAGCCGCTGTACAAGAAATGGTGGTTCTGGACCGCGATCGGCGTTGCCGTGCTGACGAGCAGCGTCATCCTCGGCGTCGGCCTGTCTTCGGACGACGACCGCCTCACGCTCCAAGTCGTGCGCTGACGGCGCGCCGGCGGCGGGCTCGTGGCCCGCTGCGCGGCGAATCCCGGGGGGCGGCGGGCGGGCACGCCCGCGCCCGTGCGCGCAACCGACGCCTACAGGTGGCCGGCGGC
>CAYRCM010000026.1:0-25045 GCA_964422715.1 uncultured Myxococcales bacterium
GGCCGGCGCGGCTCAGCGGGGCCGCCCCGGCGGCGCCGTGGGCCGGGCGGGGGCCACGCCGGCCAGGCGGCGCTCCGCCATCCACTGGCGGATGAAGCCCTGGTCGCGCGCGACCCCGGCCAGCAGGTCCTGGGCGATGGCGCGCTCGACGCTGCGTCCCACCTGTGCCAGGTAGACCTCGACGTTGGTCGTCTCGCGCACAATGCAGCCGCTCGGTTCGATGGATTGGCAGGTGAGCGTACCGTTCAGTTCGAAGCGGTCGCCGTGTTCGGGAATGTCGGCGGACCACGATACGCGCATGCGCTCGTGGTCGACGACCATTTCCTGATAGATGATCTCGCTCGTCGGCCGACCGACGCCGCGCGCGGGTCGCGGCCGGGTGATGCGCGTGCGGATCCAGCGGCGCTCCTCGGCCGCGCGCTCTTCGAGCCGTTCGACGCGGCTTGCGCCCGTGGCGAGGTGGCGGGCCGCGTCGAAGTCGGGGTCGGCAAGCACGGCGAACACCTGCTCGGCGGATTCTGTGTCGAACCGGAGTTCGCGGACGATTTCCATGATCCGTCTTTCCTCGGGCTGTCCGGCCGGCCGTTCGCGGCTTCTGCGCAACGAATCCGCCGGGCGACAGGCGGCTAGCCTGACACCGCGGGATCTTTCGGTCCTGGCGGCTTCGCGTCGGGGCCGACCGCGCGGCCCCTCGTGCGCCCGTGGGCAACAGGCGGCTCGGGCGGCGCCGGGGGCTCGGCCACGAGCGGGTTGCCAAACCGGTCGGCGTAGACCGTGAGGCCCGGCGCGGCGGCATCGGACCCGGGCGGTCCGGGCGACGTGTGCGTCTCGCCCGGGTAGCCGAGGCCGACCACGAGCACCGCCCGGTGGCGGCCTGCGGCCCCCACGGCGCGCAGCACGGCTGCCTCGTCGCGCGGGAAGGCCTGCTCGGCGCGCAGGCCTGCCTCGGCCGCGGTGAGCAGCAGGTGCGTGGCGGCGAGCGGGACGTCGATGAGGAAGAACGGCTGTTCGCGGTGCACGCGGCCCACCACATGCCGGACGCCCAGGAACACGATGAGCAGCGGCGCCCCTTCGAGTCGCGCCCGGTCGGCCGGCAGGAGACCGGCCAGCACCGCGGCCCGTTCGGCCGGCGCACGCAGCACGACGAGGCGCCAGATCTGCAAGTTGTCGGCCGACGGGGCCACGCGCACCGCCTCGAAGAGCGGCTGCAACTCGGCGTCGGCCACGTCGCGCGCCGCCCAGGTCGGTACGAGCGCCGCCCTGGCGGCCAATGCTTGCGTGATGGCCTCGTTTGCGTTCATGGCAACCGGCCTGCAAAAACGATGTCGCTCATGGCCTTGCGGCGCCGCGACAGGAGGTGATAGGCGGCGTTGTCCCAACTGAGCAGCGCGCGTGCGGCCGGAACATGCCCAAGCGGCGTCATGGCCACGATGCCGGTGCCGGTGGGCACGCCCAGCGCGCGGCGCAGCCCGTCTTCGCTGATGCCCGCCATCCAGCAGGTGCCGAGCCCGCGCGCCGCGGCCGCGAGCACGAAGACCTCGAGCGCCTGGGCGGCCTCGGCGACGGCCAACCGCCGGTCGTCGACGACGGGGGCCTCCTCGTAGGTCGCGCAGAGTACGACGAGCAGCGGCGCCTTCAGGTTGCGCAGCCAGGGGTTGATCTTGCCGACGAGACCCTGCATGGCCCCGGCGAGCACCCGTGCGCGGGCCGTCGGGTCGCGCACCACGATGAGCGAAACGGCGCGGAAGCCTTCCTGTGCGCAGAAGCGCTCGGTGGCCACGAGCACCGCATCGAGGTCGGCGGCGCACACGGGTTCGTCGGTGAAGCGCCGTACGCTGCGCCGTCCGTAGCAGATGTCGAGCACGCGGCTGCTCGCCGGCAGTCGGGTGAAGCGGCTGGCGCCGTCGGGCATGGTCTATCCTCTGGGAGCGCCCCCGGGCCCGGTTCGAGCGCTCGAAGCCGGTGCATCACTGTGTCGGGTCGGGGTGCGGTTGTCAACCGCGCCGCCGTCGTCTATCCTCGGCGCGCCGCCGCCCGCTTTGGCAAGTCGGCCGGGGAGTGCTCATGGCCCATCGGTACCGCATCGTCCCCCTCGTGGTCCTGCTCGTGGCGGTGGCCGCCTCTTGTAAGGGTTCCGGCAATCTGCGCGGTCTGGTCCCGCACATCGGGGACCCGGCCGGCCGCGACGCCGGGGCGCAGGCCGCTGCGCCGGCCTTGATGCCCCACTTCACCGTCCCTGCGCCCCCCCCCGGCGTTCCCGCGCCGAGCCCGCAGCAGCCGCCCCCCGGGGTGGCGCCGCCGGCCGCTCCGGCCGAGGCCCCGCCGGCCGTCCCGCCGGCGCCGCCCGAACCGCCGGCGCCGCCCGACGAATGGCCCGAGTGCGACGAGGTGCTGCGCAAGGCCCTCGCCCTGGCGCTGAAAGACGACGAGGCCGGCGCCTACGCGCGCTACCTCGACCTCGTGCATCCCGAACAGAAGCACAACGAGCGCGCGAAGCAGTACCTGCGCATCTACGATTGGGCACGCTTTCGCCGCCAGGCCCACCTCTACGTCCCGAACCCGAACGAGGTGCGTTTCGTCGTGGTGCGCCGCGAGCCCGAGCGGCTCGGTCCCGCCGACAACGATGCCAAGGCCTTCGTCGGTCGGGCCGCCGCCGTGGGGCTCTACGGCCAGGCCCCCATCCACTTCCGGCGCAACGAACAGCGCGCCTGGCGTGTCTTCCGCAACTCGCTCTGATTCGCCGAAAATGCTTGGAAATCGAAACGCTGCCGGAGAGGGCGGGCGTCCGGTCGCGGTATCAAACGCGGACCAGTTCCTGCTGCACCGGGCCGCAGATGACGACCTCGTGGGCATCGCTGACGAACACGTCGATTTCGGTGCGCACGCCGAGGCCTTCTTCCGGCAGGTAGATGCCCGGCTCGATGCTGAAGAGCACGCGCGGCACGATGCGCCGCTGGTCCTGCGTCTCGAGGTTGTCGATGTTGACGCCGTTGCCGTGGACCGCGGTGCCGATGCTGTGCCCCGTGCGGTGCACGAAGGCGGCGCCGAAGCCGGCCGCCTCGATGTCGCCGCGGCACACCTTGTCGACCTGCCAGCCGTGCACCGGCTCGCCCACGGCCAGGCTGTGCTGTAGGTACTCAACGGCCCGGTCGCGGGCGTGACAGGCGGCCTTGAAGATGTGCGCGTAGCGTTCGGGGACCCGGCCCTCGCCCACGTAGCCGCACCAGGTGATGTCATAGTAGATGGCGCCCGGCTGGTCGAGCCGGGCCCAGAGATCGATGAGCAGGCAGTCGCCCTCGCGGATGGGCACCGCGACGTCGGCGTGCGGGTCGAAGTGCGGGTCGGCGGCGTGCCCGTTGACGGCCACGATGGGGGCCTGGTCGTCGGCGGTCAGGTGGTTGCGGGCGAAGAGTTCGAGCATGTACTGCTGGATGTCGAACTCGGTCGGGCTCGCCCCGGCGTTGAGCCTCGCGCGCACTTCCTGCCACGTCTGTTGGAGCACCGCGTGCATGCGCTGGCCGGCGAGTTCGTGCGTGCGGAACGCCTCGGGCGAAACGAGCGCCTCGAACGACTGCACGAGATCGGCGCTGGAGACCACCTCGACGCCGCACGCGCGCACGAGTTCGATGGTGCCGGCATCGACGAGCGAGACGTACGGGATGGCGTTTTGCGGCGAATACTGCATGGCTACGCGTTTCGCGTTGCCGAGCAGCTCGCGCAGCATCTGGCGCAGTTGTTGCCACGAGAGGTACGTGGCCTTGCGTCCCGGCAGCGGATCGAGTTTGGTCGGCTCGACCGCGTGAACGAGCCCGCGCGGCTCGCCGCGCGCCGGAACGTAGAAAAACCAGCGCCGCGACGTGTGCTTGTCGGGCAGGCCCAGTACGCGATAGGCGACCGGGTCGCGGTTCTGGAAGTCGTAGAAGAGCCAACCGTCGAGGTCGGCTTCCTGCAGCGCTTTCTGGATGGCTGCGAATTTCATCGGAATCTCCAAGCCTGGCGCGCTATCCGCAGGGACAGGGGGCGGCACGCGCGAGGCGCGGGCTCGGCCTTGCCCCGGCCGCGGGCTACGCGGGCTCTCGCTCGCGCAGGGCCGCGGGGGCCTGGACGGCCACGACGCGACCGCGGGCGCACTCGACGCCGGCGACGCGCAACGAACTCGTCACCACCACCTTGCGGCCCTTGATTTCCTCGACGCGGCCGCGGATTTCGAGTTCGGCGTCGATGGGGGTCGGCTTGAGGTAGTCGACCTGTAGGGAAGCGGTCAAGAAGCGCAGTTCGGGGGCGTCCTGCAGCGTGCGGCCCGAAGCACGGGCCGCGGCCGCGGCGGCCGTGCCGGTCGAGTGGCAGTCGATGAGCGACGCGATGAGCCCACCGTACACGTAGCCAGGCACGGCCGTGTGATAGGGCCGTGGCCGGAAGTGACAGACACTCTCTTCGCCCTGCCAGAAACTGCGCACGTGCAGCCCGTGCGGGTTGAGCCGGCCACAGCCGTAGCAGTGGCTCACGTCTTCGGCGTAGTCGTCCTGAAAGGCGCGTTCGGTTGCGTTCATCACAGGCACCAGTAGTAGTTGCGCCCGTCGTCCCAGGCGCAACGCGAGCCCTGTGGGCAGTCGTAGCGTTCGAGCCGCCCGTCCTGACACCAGACGACCGTGTTGCTCTGGCAGACCCCGTCCCACGTGATGTTGCCGCATCCCGCGGGGGGCTCACCGGGCGTCGTGCCGCCGCCGAGGATGGCGTCGGCGATGTCGCAGAATGGCGTCCAGCCGTGCTGCACTTCGCCGTCGCTCGTGGACGTGCGCTGCGGACAGGGCTCGTCTTCGCTCCACGCGCGCCAGTCGGCGGCCCGGCCGATGCTCGCGGCGTACTCGGCGAAGACGTCATAACCGCCGTTTTCGGCCTTGAACACAACGGGTTGCACACACTGGCCGGCGGCCTCGGCCTCGGCCTGACGCGCTTCGTTGTAGGCCATGACGATGTCGTGCATGGCCGCCGTGGTGCTGTTCCAGCAGCAGGTCTTGGCGCGTCCGTAGTCGAGCTCGGCGAACACGTAGTCGCTGAGCGTGCGGTACTGGCGGTCGGTCTCCTGCCGGCTCACGCCGAAGTGTGCTTCGTTGAGCGCGTAGAGCTGCGCAAAGGCCTCTTCGCGGCGTTGCCGGTTGGTACACGACGCCGGGCGGGCGGCGAGGTTCGCGCGGGCTTCGGCGATCTGGGAGAGCAATGCCTCGCGCTGCTGTTCGGGCGCAAGCGAGCCGAGCAGCGTTTCGAAGCGCCCCGTGCGGGCTGCGATGGCCGCCGTGTTCGTGGCGTCGATGAAGGACTCGCGGTCGCGCTGCGGCACGATGTTGTAGAACCGGCCGTTTTTGACGACCGGCGTGCGCCAGCGCTTGATCCCGCCGCCGAGCGCCGCGTAGGCGTCGCCCGCCCCGTTCTGCCCGGGGCCGCCGCAGTAGGCCGAAGTGAAGTAGGGCTTGGCCCGGCTCGCCTCGTACCACCGACCCTGGATGCGCGGCATGGAACCGAACACGATCTCGACGTCGAGTTGACCGTCGCCCAGCGGGGTAACCGTCTTCACGACCATGGTGTGGCCGATGCCGTCGCGCTGCCAGCGTTCGAGCAGGATGTCGCCGGGTCGCACGGCTTCGGGCTTCAGGTTGAACAGGTTGCGTGCGTCGGCGAGGTGGATGGAACCGAAGTGCGTGAGCAGCAAGACCAGGAAGTGGCCGACGCGCTTGTTGAGCAGGATCTCGTCGAAGTACGCTCCGGCAAAAGCATTTTCGCCGAGGAACGCGTTGGCGTCGTCTTTCTGGGCGGTGAGCGCGCGGGCGCGGAGCGCCGTGTCGTGCGGCCACTGGGCTTCGAGGGCGGCGCCCGTGAGCGCGCTGAGCCTGTCGGTGTGGTCGGCGTACGTGTCGGCAAACGCCGGATAGCCCGTCACCCGGGCGCCACTGCTCTTCACGATGCCGAAGTGCCCGAAGAAGAGGGTGCCGTGCGTCGGGTGATACGCGCTCAAGTAGAACGGCAGGTTGTACCAGGAGGCAAACAGGGCGCGCAGGAAGAGCCCCGTCTCGGCGCATTCGAGCGCCGGGGCCGGCAGCGTCTTGCCCCAGGGCGTCACGAGTGTGTAGGTGACGGAGCCGCCGTCGCTCGCCGCGGTTTTCGGCAGGCTCGCCACCCAGGCGGCGTACTTCTCGTCCCAGGTGAGATTCGAGTTGGCCGTCCAGGCGGGGCCGGCGGCCGCATCGGTCTGGTACCAGCGGCGCGTGATACGCCACACCTCGGTACGCGCCGAGAGGCCGGAGAAAAGCGGCCCGTTGCTGCCATCGAACGAGTCGGCTTTGCCCTCACTCGGCGGGGGCGCCAGGACGGGCTTGCCATATTCGGGGTCGAGCGGCAGCGAGTCGTCTGCGCCGTTCTCGGGGCTGCACGCGAGCAGCCCAAACGCAAAGAGGGGCACGAGGGCGCCCTGCAGGGTGAACTTCATGGCGTCGTCTCCGGTTGTCGCGGCCGCGTGCGTGCGGGGCTCGTGCGCGCCGCCTGCCCGGCCGCTTGCAGGCGCGCCCTTATACGCGCGCGCGCTGCGTAGATCAAGGAGGGGAGGCCGCCCCGGCGCAACCGTTCAGGGGAACGGCGCCTAGAAGGCCGCCGCCTCGGCCGCGAGTTCGCGCACGATGACGTCGGTCTGGGCGCATTCGGGCCCGGCACTGTTCGTTTCTTCGTAGTGCTCGCCGGGCGCCTCTTCGAAGTAGGCCGCGTCGGGGCTCAACTTGTAGTCGTACGCGGGCACGATGTAGCCGAGTTCATCCATGCTGACGCTCAGCAGCAGCTTCATCCTGCCGGGTACGACTTCCTCGGTGTAGGGCCCCGCCGGAGCCGAGGCGAGATCGGGCGGGTTGATGTCGGAGTCGGCCTCTAGCAACCGGTAGCCGCAGTCCTGCGCCCCGGAACGGCCGCACACGTAGGCGCCGTCGTAGCCGCCGACGGCAAGCTCCGGGAAGGGCTCGCCGGGGTACGTGTAGAACGTGAGCGCGGCGCCCATCCTTACGACAACCTGTTCGGTGCGCGCATAGGGTGGAATGCGCATGAAATTGCCGGGATGCGGCTCGCCCTCGGCCGTGTAGAAACCCCGCCGGGGGAACAGGCCGGCAAGCGAGGCGAATTGGAACAGGCGGTTGTCGATGCGCAGGAGGTACACCCGCTGCGCCCATTCGATTGCGGCGAAATCGGTCACAGGCGTGGCGTTGGCGATGGCATCGAACGCTTTGACCGCGATTTTTTCGCCGGTGGCCTCGGTGTTCTCGGGGCCGCGATGCAGCGTCGGGGTGCCGTCGCGGAACTGGGTGTGCGAAGGCGGTGCCATCATGCCGCCCGCCGCTCCTTGCAGGTAGATCGCCACCCCGCCGAAGCCGGGCACGGCCGGCAGCGCGCCGCGGGCCGGCAGACCCTCCTCGATGAAACGGCGCACCGGGTGCACGTAGTCGGAGGACAGGAAGTTGTTGCGGCTGCCGAGGCCCTCGGGGTGATTCGCCCAGTGCACGAGGGTCGCCACGACCTGGCCGTCGGCTTCGGCCATGAATTGCACGGTCTTCACGCGGTCGTCGAAGATGGTCGGCGAACGCAGGTCGATCATCAGGTCCACGACGCCGGTGAGGGCCTCGCCCGTCGTGACGTGCGTGCGCACCTGCGCCTCGTAGGCCGCGTGCAGGCTGTCGACGGCCTGCTCGATGACCCAGTCGAGCCACCAGCCGACCACGCCCGGGCCGGAGGGCGCACCCGACAGCGGGTCGCTCGGTCCCCACTGGCCCAGCGCGTCCGGCGCCTGATGGGTATGGGTGGACTGCATGAAGATGTAGTCGATACGGTCCTGCGGATATTTCTCAGCGAACCGCTGGCGCGCGAGTTCGAAATCCGAATAGAAAAACCCCATGAGATCGAGCACAAAAAGCCCGACGGTGCGCCCGCCATGCTGCAGGACGATGGAGCGCACGGAAATGTCGTCGAGCACCCCCGCCATGGGCCGGTTGTTGCCGAAACCGGCAAACCAGAACCCGTCGAACTGCCCGTTGCCCTCGCTGCCGTCGGCGTCGGGCGCGGTGTAGCCCGGGTCTTCCGGGCAGCGCTGGTCGATGCCGCAATCGAAGAACCAGTCGCGCCGGCCGTCGTCTTCGCTGCCGTCGGCGTCGGGCGCCACGTAGCCGGGGTCATTCGGGCACAACGCATCGCGACCGCAGTCGCGCGTGTAGTTGTCGGCGAGCTCGCCGCAGCGCGGCAACTGCTCGGTGAGGAAGCAGCGATGCGGGTCGGACTCGTCGTTGGCCTCGCGCAGATACGCGGGATTCGGCTTCTCATAGCCGGGCGGCGTGATGGCCCGGCGATCGGCGCCGACGCACAGCACGTCGCCCTCTGTGGCCGTGCAGGGCAGGACGACGACCGGCAGGTCGGGCGCCGCGTCGCGCGTCGCGTCCGGCGGCAGCCCGTCGCCCGGTTCGACCCTGTCGCCGGCGGGCGCATCGCCGCCGTCGCCGGGAGCCGCCGCGTCGCCGGCACCGTCGCCGGGCTGGGCGCCGTCCGCGGGGGTATCGGGCAACGGGGCCGCGTCGCCGTCGGTCACGGCCGCGTCGCCGTCGGTCACGGCCACGTCGCCCGCGGCATCGGCGGCCCCGCCTCCGCCCCCGGCGCTGCACCGCGCGGCGAGCGCAACCGCCACAACCAACCATCCAAGCGTGCGGAGCAGCCCGCCGCGTTGTATCGCAAGGCCCATGCCGACCTCCTTCGCGTCCCCGTTGTACGGGCGCCTCCCGGACGCTTCGGGCGCCCCGCGCCGCGGGCCTGCGCGATGCGCGTGCCAGCCCGACCGCGTGAAGTCCAAAACGCCCCGCCGGGGGATCCGCGCGCATTGTAGCGGCCGCCCGGAGCGAGGTCCAGCCGGCCGCCGGCCGCGCGCCGGGGGCCCCCGGTCGCCTTGGGGCTCGGGGCGTTCGCAGCCGGTGCCTCGACCCGCCTCCCCGGTGCCCGAAGTCGGGGCCGAAACCCAGCCGACCTGCCGAATCTGCGGCGGAAGCACGTTTTCGGCCGTCCCGAACTTGCACGCCCCGAACGCTTCTGATACTCAATGACCGCTTGTTTTCACGGGCTGCGATAGTCGCAACCTTGCAAGAAAGGGAGGTAACATGCTCAATTTCAAACGGTTCGCGGTCATGGGATGCGCCGCGGTGCTCGCGGGCTTCGTCGCCACCGGGGCGGCGTGGGCGGCCTGCGAGGACAACAACGGCGTGACGGTCGGGGAAGGCTGCAACCCCGACCTGTCGTGGGGGGGCTGCTGCAGCAACAACGACATCTACTGGTGCGACACCGACGCCGGCACCGGCGCGCAGACCACCTGCTACTTCAACTGCAACGCCGAGGCGTTCTGCAGCTGGGATGCCGGGCTCGAGCACTACAACTGCATGGCGCAAGACCAGGGCGCCGACCCGAGCGGCGAGAATCCCATCGGCTGTCCGCTCTGCGGCGGCACCCCCGACTGTGCGGGCAAGGCGTGCGGCTGGGACGGCTGCTGGGGTCAGTGCGGCGAGTGCGCCGTGGGCCAGATCTGCAACGCCGAGTACGTCTGCGAAGACCTGCCCCAGTGCGCCAACGTCGAGACCATCGCGTGCGGCGACACCGTCAACGGCGACACCACGGGTGTCACCCCGCAGTTCGAGACATGGAACTGCATCGGCTGGGCGGAGACCGGGCCCGAGAAGGCCTACTCCTTCACGGCCACCGAGACCGGGACCGTTCACGTCGTGCTGAGCGGGCTTGCGGCCGGCACCGACCTCGACATGCTGATTCTCGAGGGCGCCTGCACCGCCGAGACCTGCGTCGGCGCGGCCTACGCGAGCGGCGGCGAAGACTTCGAGATGGAAGTCGAGGCCGGGGTCACGTACTTCCTCGTCGTCGACGGCTACGACGGCGCCGAAGGGCCCTTCACCCTCAGCCTCGAGTGCTGCGTGCCCGATTGCACGGGTCTCGAGTGCGGCCCCGACCCGGTCTGCGGCATCTCCTGCGGCGAATGCGGCGAGGGCGAGACCTGCAACGACGCGGGTACCTGCGAAGCCTGCGCGTGCGACCCCGCCTGGCCGTGCGGTGTCGACCAGTGCGGCAATGCTTGTGGCGCCGGCTGCGCCGCGGGCCAGATGTGCAACGCCGACCACACCTGCGTCGCGGCGCCGACCTGCGTGGCTCCGCTGGTGGTCAACTGCGGCGACCAGATCGTCGGTGACAACACCGCGGGCACGAGCCTCATCGATGGCTACGCCGATTGCACCAGTTGGGACGAATCCGGTCCCGAGGTCGTCTTCCTGCTCAATTCGGCTGCCGCAACCGCCGTCACGGCCACCCTCAGTGGCATGAGCGGCGACCTCGACGTCTTCGTCGGTCTCACCTGCGACGGTGGCTGCCTCGCGTACGGCAACACGACGGCCGCGTTCAACGCCGAGGCCGGCACCGACTACTACATCATCGTCGAAGGCTGCGACGGCGCCACCTCGCCCTTCATCCTCGACATCGAATGCTGCACGCCCGAATGCGGCACCCGCGAATGCGGCCTCGACCCGGTTTGCGGCAGCTCCTGCGGCGAATGCGCCGACGGCGAATTCTGCAGCGACGAGGGCACCTGCGAAACCTGCGCCTGCGATCCGGCCTGGGAATGCGGCATCAACGCCGACGGCTGCGACTGCGGCACCTGCGCCGAGGGCGAGCTCTGCAACAACGACACGCACCTCTGCGAAGCCTGCGAGTGCGACCCGTCGTGGGAATGCGGCGCGAATCTCGAGCAGGGCTGCGACTGCGGCAGCTGCCCCGAAGGCGAGTACTGCGCCGGTCACGTCTGCATGGACACCCAGCCGCCCTTCGAGTGCCTGGGCGTCTACGAGCCGTCGCTTGAAGGCTGCGGCGACGTCCCGGGCCCCGGCTGCTGCGACGCGTGGGGCCGCACGCTGTGGTGCCAGGACGGCAACACCTACTGCATCGACTGCGCCAACCTCAACCCGACCTGCGGCTGGACCGTGACCGAACAGGGCGACGAGTGGTACGACTGCGGCACCGAGGGGCTGCCCGACCCGAGCGGCGCCTACCCGTACGAATGCCCGGCCGGCCCCACGGGCTGCGCGAGCGACGCCGACTGCCTGAACCCCAGCCTGCCGATCTGCGACACGGCCTCCGGCGACTGCGTCGAATGCCTCGGCGACGGCGACTGCGGCGACGGCGAAGTGTGCGTCGACATGGCGTGCGAACTCGAGCCCATGGGCTGCGAGAGCGACGCCGACTGCACGAACGCCGCCATGCCCATCTGCGACCTCGCGAGTGGGCTCTGCGTCCAGTGCCTCACCGACGCCGACTGCCTCGAAAACGAGACCTGCAACGCCGGCGCCTGCGAAGAGGTGCCGATGGGTTGCGAGAGCGACGCCGACTGCACCGAGGCCGCGCTTCCCGTTTGCGACGTCACGTCCGGCGACTGCGTCGAGTGCCTCGGCGACGGCGACTGCGGCGACGGCGAAGTGTGCGTCGACATGGCGTGCGAACTCGAGCCCATGGGCTGCGAGAGCGACGCCGACTGCACGAACGCCGCCATGCCCATCTGCGACCTCGCGAGCGGGCTCTGCGTCCAGTGCCTCACCGACGCCGATTGCGCCGACGGCGAGACCTGCACCGACGGCGAATGCGAAGCCGAACCCACGGGCTGTGCCGACAACACCGACTGCATGGATGCCGAGCTGCCCGTTTGCGACGTGACGACCGGCACGTGCGTCGAGTGTCTCGTTGACGCCGACTGCGCCGACGGCGAAACCTGCACGGACAGCGACTGTGTCGCCGGCCCGACCGGCTGCGCGAGCAACGCCGACTGCACCGAGGCCGGGCTGCCTGTTTGCGACACGACGACGGGCGACTGCGTCGAGTGCCTCGCCGACACCGACTGCGCCGACGGCGAAACCTGCACGGGCAACGCCTGTGTCGCCGGCCCGACGGGCTGCACGAGCAACGCCGACTGCACCGCGGCCGGTCTGCCCGTTTGCGACACGACGACGGGCGCCTGCGTCGAATGCCTCGCCGACACCGACTGCGGCGCCGACGAGACGTGCGATGCGGCCCACACCTGCCAGGCGGTGGTCGTCCCGCCGGTCGACACCACGGGCGGTGGTGACACCACGGGTGGCGGCGACACGACCGGCCCCGGCACCGGCGACACGACCGGCCCCGGCACCGACATCGGTGGCGGCGGTGGCGGCGGCGGTGGCGGTGGTGGCGGCTGCAACACCACGGGCGCCGGCAACTTCGGCTTCGCCGGCCTCGCGCTGCTCGCGCTGCTCGGCCTCGCCCTGCGGCGTCGTCAGAACGCCTAGTTCACACGAGGTGCGCGCCCCGGCCGGCTGGGCCGGGGCGCCTTTCCCCCAACCCCGCTTCCGACCTCCCCACCCGCAGTTGGGATGGCCCAGCGCGCTATCGCGAAGGGTCCGGTACGTCCTGTCCGGTGCCCGACCGGGGGACGGAGCCGGATGAAGGCAGCGTCTGCGCCCCGCGGCTCAGAGCCACGAGCGCGCTCGCGAGCGCACGGCGGAGCGGCTTGGAGCGTACGAGGGCGCGCCGCACCGACCCCGCGAGTTCGATGTGCAGGAAGCGGCCGCCTCGCTCGTTGAGGGCCCGGGCTTGGACATTGGCTCGGGCCCCGAGGTCGCGAATATCTTTTCCATACGTGAGGATGCGCCAGGGCGCGGCGGTCCACAGCTCGGCCAGGCCCCGGGCGAGTGGGTTCTCGCCCCTGCGGCCGTCGCTGAGCACCACGTCGGCCTGCCGATAGGCCGAATCGAAGCCGTGCAGCTGGACGAACAGCGTGTCCGGCCGCGCGCGCTGGATGGCCAACGTGGCGGCCTGGAACAGCAGCTCGGGATTGTGGGCAACGTCGGCGGGGTGCGGCGGAACCGAGCGGACTTCGTCCGGGGTCGCGCGGAAGCGGTGCAGCGTGTTGACGAGCAACCAGCGCGCATGTGTCTCGCGCAAGAGGCGCTCGGAGAGGCCAAACGTGTTGAGGTCGAAGAACGTGTGTGGCGCCTGGATGGCGAGGTTCTCGCTCGGCCCGCAGCGCATCACGTAGGCGCCACCGCCCGTGCGCTGCCCTTCGCGTTCGCGCAGCACAACGAAACGGGCGCGCCGCGTCATGACCGGCACGGCCTCGAAGCCCGCCGGCGCAAGGGACGGTGTCGCCGCGGCGGCCGCGAGCGCCGGTGGGGCCGAGGAGCGCGCCTCGAGCACGACGATGGCCGCTTCGAGCGCGGCCCGCTCGGCCGCGGTGGGCGGGCGAAAGCGCGGCGCCGTGGCCGGATGGCGCGCATCGCGCAGGATTTCCCGGAGCCGCGTTGGCGCGCCGGGGCCCGGGGCTTGGGGCGCGGGCCGACCGGCAGCCTCGGTCGGCCCGAGCGTCCACAGCGCGAGGGCCAAGGCCGCCGCGGCGCCGAGCGTTGCCTCCCAAACTCCCATGGTCGCTCCCTTCAGCGGCCCGCCGGTGGGGCCCCGTCCGTTTGTGCCTGACCCGTCACACGGTGTAGCGAAAAGGCGGCCCGCGGGCAAATCGGCGCCCCGGGGGCCGGCCCATGGGGCTTCGCTCCGGGGCCCGATCATTCGTCTTGACACGGTGCGTCGCGTCATGCTACCAATCAACCCCGGTTTTCTGGGGACTGTGCCTCAGTTATCGCGAAGTTACCGCGGCAGCGGGTGGGGCCCGAGGCCACCCCGTTGCCATCCGTGCCGCCATCTTCCCGGTTCGGGCAAGGAGGCTGACGCCGGTCCATGAACACCTCGTTGACGGGCTCGTTCCTGGTCGGGGCGCTGATCGACATCGACGCCTCGTACTTCGTCGTTCTTGGCCTTTTCCTGCTGCTCGCCGTCATCCTCAACTTCGTGCTCTTCAAGCCGCTCATGGCGCTCGAAGACAAGCGTCGGGCGCGCACGTCGGGCGCGCGCGAAAGTGCGGCCGAACTCCAGCAACGCGCGGGGCAGGTCGAACGCGACTACGAGAAGGCCATCCGCCAGGCGCGGCAACAGAGCAGCGAAGACCGCAGTCGGGTTCGCGACGAGGCGCTGCAGCAGCAGCGCGCCGCGTTGGGCCAGGCGCGGCAGAAAACCGACCGCAAGCTCCAAAGCGAAATGGATTCCCTCTGGCGCGACTACGAAGACTCTACGCGCCGCGTCGACGAGTCCGCCCAGGAACTCGGCGCCGCCATCGCGAACCGGCTGCTTCGCGACTAGGCGCGGCCGAAGGGAAGCGTGCCATGCGACGTTCGCTCTGCACCGAAAGGCTCCTGGCCCTCGTGCTCGTCGCCGTGCCGTCCGGGGTCGCCCGGGCCTCGGGAGGCGCCGGGGGGCACGGTTTCGAGTTCACGATCCAAGGGTTCTACATCATCAACTTCCTCGTGTTGGTCGGGCTGCTGGTCTTCTTCGTGCGCAAGCCGCTTGCGCGCTTCCTGCAGCGCCGCCACGAGACCTTCAAGTCCGAGATGGACGAGGCCCTGGCGCTCAAAGCGGCCGCCCAGGCCAAACTCGACGAGTACAGCGCCAAACTGGCTGGGGTCGACCAAGAGATCGCCGACATCCGGCGCACCATCCGGGAGCAGGCCGAACGGGAACGCGAACGCATCTTGGCCGAGGCTCAGGTCGAAGCCGCGCGCATCGAACGCGAGGCGCGGCTGCGCGCCGACCAGGAAGCGCGCAAACTGCGCGCTACGCTCGAAAGCCGCCTCCTCGACAGGGCGGTGGCGGTTGCCACTGACGCACTCCGTCAACAGGCGACCCCCGCCCAACACCAGAAGTTCGTCGATGACTACCTGAAGGGCGTCGAAGCCCTCCAGGTCAACACGCTCGGCGGGGTTCAGTCCTAAGGGCAGGGGCCTGCGGGGATGTCCCGTCGGGCCGAGGGAGGCAGATGGTGCTGGCCGGCAAAGTGGCAAGACGATATGCCCGGGCCCTCGTGATGCTCGCCGAGGAACATCACAAGCACGAGGCCCTCGCAAACGACCTCGGCCGTGTCACAAGCGAGCTCAAGCGGCATCCCGCGTTGCGCCGCCAGCTGCTCGACCCCGCCCTCGATCTCGGCGTGCGGCGCGAGCGGCTGCTCGTCGCAGTCAAGCCGCTCGCCATCGACCGACTCACCCAGAACTTCCTGTGCCTGCTGCTCGACAATCACCGGTTTGCCGAAATCGACGCCATCGCCGCCGAGTTCCAGCGCCAACTCGACGTGCTGGCGGGCCGCGTGCGGGCCCAGGTCACGACGGCGGTGCAGTTGCAGCCGCTTGCGCGCAATCGGCTGCAGATGGCCCTCAAGCGACTCACCGGCAAGCAGGTCGTGCTCGAAACCGTGGTCGACCCGGCCATTCTCGGCGGGGTCGTCACCCAGGTGGGCCACGTTCTCATCGACGGCAGCCTGAGGGCTCAACTCGAACGTCTCAAAACCGAACTGACGCAGCGCAACTGAGCGACGCGAGGCATTTCCCATGGAATTGAACGTCGCAGAGATCAGCGGCATCCTCAAAAAGCAGATCGAATCCTACGACCAGAAGGTCGAGGTTCAGGAAACCGGCACGGTCCTCACCGTGGGCGACGGCATCGCGCGCGTCCACGGGCTCGACAACGCCATGGCCGGCGAACTGCTCGAACTGCCTCACGGGGTGCGGGGCATCGTGCTCAACCTCGAAGAAGACAACGTCGGCGTTGCGCTGTTCGGCGAGGTCATGCGCATTCGCGAAGGCGACACGGTCAAGCGCACGGCCGCCATCGCCCAGGTTCCCGTGGGCGAAGCGCTGCTCGGCCGCGTGGTCAACGCGCTCGGCGTGCCGGTCGACGGCCGCGGGCCCATCGAGACCAAGGAATTCCGCCGCATCGAAATCAAGGCGCCCGGCATCGTCGCCCGCCAGCCGGTCAAGGAACCGCTCCAGACCGGCTTGAAGGCCGTCGATGCCATGACGCCCATTGGCCGCGGGCAGCGCGAGCTCATCATCGGCGACCGCGGCACCGGCAAGACGGCGCTGGCCGTCGACACCATCATCAACCAGAAGGGCCAGAACGTGCGCTGCTTCTACGTGGCCATCGGCCAGAAGCAGTCTACGGTGCTCGGCGTCGTCGAACGGCTGCGCGCCGAGGGCGCCATGGAATACACCACGGTGGTGTGCGCCACGGCTTCCGAGCACGCCCCCATGTTGTTCCTGGCGCCGTATGCCGGTTGCACCATGGGCGAATACTTCCGCGACCGCGGCCAGCATGCGCTGTGCATCTACGACGACCTGTCGAAGCACGCCGTGGCGTACCGGCAGCTCTCGTTGCTGCTGCGCCGGCCGCCGGGACGCGAGGCCTATCCGGGCGACGTCTTCTACCTCCACTCCCGTCTGCTCGAACGCGCCGCCAAGATCACTGACGACGAAAAAGTCTGGCGCGCGCAGGGCTTCCTGGCGGGTGGCGGTAGCCTGACGGCGCTGCCCATCATCGAAACGCAGGCCGGCGACGTGTCGGCCTACATCCCGACCAACGTCATTTCCATCACCGACGGCCAGATCTATCTCGAAACCGAACTCTTCTACAAAGGCGTCCGACCCGCCGTCAACGCCGGTCTGTCGGTCAGCCGCGTCGGTGGCAACGCGCAGATCAAGGCCATGAAGCAGGTGGCCGGCATGCTGCGTCTCGAACTCGCCC
Source organism: uncultured Myxococcales bacterium (assembly GCA_964422715.1). Taxonomy (GTDB): domain Bacteria; phylum Myxococcota_A; class UBA9042; order PWKZ01; family CAYRCM01; genus CAYRCM01. Next base: position 16,711 of record CAYRCM010000026.1, read on the forward strand.
AGTACCGCGAACTCGCCGCGTTTGCGCAGTTCGGCTCCGACCTCGACGCCGTCACGCGCCGTCAGATCGACCGCGGCCGCCGGCTGGTCGAAGTGCTGAAGCAGGTGCAGTACGAGCCGCTACCCGTCGAACGGCAGGTGCTCATCATCTACGCCGGCACCGCCGACGAGGGCTTCCTGCTCAAGTACTCGCCCGACGTCATCGGGCGCTACGAAAAAGAGCTCTACGCCCACGTCGACCGCAAATACCCCGACATCCTTGAAGAAATCCGCACGAAGCGGGTGCTCGGCGACGACCTGAAGCGCAAACTGGCGTCGGCTCTCAAAGAATTCGCCGAGCTCTTCCAGCCCTAGGTCGCCGGCCGGCCGTCGGCCCCGAGGTCTGCGCGATGCCGAATCTCAAGTCCATTCGCAAGCGCATCACAGGCGTCAAGAGCACGCAGCAGCTCACGCGCGCCATGAAACTGGTCGCCGCGGCCAAGTTGCGGCGCGCCCAGGAAGCCATCCTGGCGCAGCGTCCGTACTCCTACGCGCTGCGCGACATGATCGCGGCGTTGGCCGCGCGTACCGACGCCGGGCACCACCCGCTGCTCGAACAGCGCGCGCCCAAGAACGTGCGGCTGCTCGTGCTGACCTCCGACCGTGGGTTGTGCGGCGCATTCAACGCCAACGTGTGCCGGCGCGCCGAGCAGTTCATCCGGGAACACGAAGCGCACCACGAAAACGTCGGGCTGGCCATGATCGGCAAGCGGGGCGCCGAATACTTCAAGCGCCGGCCCGTCACCGTGCACCGCACCTATCTCGACATCCTGACGCGGCCCAATTTCGCGCAGGTGGCTCAGGTCGGCGAAGAGGTCGTCACCGACTTTCTCGAACACGGGCTCGACGCCTTCTACATGGTCTATCAAGAGTTCAAGTCGGCCGCCCAGCAAGCCGTGGTTGTCGAACAACTCCTGCCCATCCAGGCCGAGAAGTTGCCCGACGCGTCGAGCCACGTCGATTTCATCTTCGAGCCCGACGTGCAGCGGGTGCTCGACGGCATCCTGCCGCTCGACCTCAAGATTCAGATCTGGCGGGCCGTGCTCGAGTCGCTCGCAAGCGAGATGGGCGCGCGCATGACGGCCATGGACGCGGCCACGGCCAACGCGGGCGACATCATCGCGCAGCTCACCTTGCAGTACAACAAGGCCCGTCAGGCGGCGATTACCAAGGAACTGATGGAAATCATCGGCGGCGCCGAGGCGCAGAAGGGTTAGCATCCCATGAGCGAAGGACGCGTCACACAAGTCATCGGACCGGTGGTCGACGTCGAGTTTTCCGGTGGCACCTTGCCGGAAATCTACACGGCGCTCGAACTGACGAACCCGTCGATCAACGCCAAACCCTGGAACCTGGTGCTCGAAGTGGCCCAGCACATCGGGGAGTCCAGCGTGCGCACGATCGCCATGGACAGCTCCGATGGCATCGTGCGCGGCATGCCCGTGCGCAACACCGGCAAGCCCATCCTGGTGCCCGTGGGCAAGGAAACGCTCGGCCGCATCATCAACGTGGTCGGCAAACCCGTCGACGAGGGCCCGCCGATCGAGGCCAAGCACTTCTACCCCATCCACCGCGAGCCCCCGACGTTCGTCGAGCAGCAGGTCATCTCGTCCATCTTCGAGACGGGCGTCAAGGTCATCGATCTGCTCGCCCCCTACGCGCGCGGCGGCAAGATTGGCCTCTTCGGCGGCGCCGGCGTCGGCAAGACCGTCGTCATCATGGAACTCATCCACAACATCGCCAAGCATCACGGCGGGGTGTCGGTCTTTGGCGGGGTCGGCGAGCGCACGCGCGAAGGCAACGACCTCTGGCTCGAAATGAAAGAGTCCGGGGTCATCAACAACACGGCGCTCATCTATGGCCAGATGAACGAGCCGCCGGGCGCCCGCGCCCGCGTCGGTCTCACGGCGCTCACGGCCGCCGAATACTTCCGCGACGAAGAAGGGCAGGACGTGCTGCTCTTCATCGACAACATCTTCCGCTTCACCCAGGCCGGCTCCGAGGTCTCGGCGTTGCTCGGACGCATCCCGGCGGCCGTCGGCTACCAGCCGACGCTCGCCACCGACCTCGGCGAACTCCAGGAACGCATCACGTCCACGACGAAGGGCTCCATCACTTCGGTGCAGGCCATCTACGTGCCCGCCGACGACCTCACCGACCCCGCGCCGGCCACCACGTTCTCGCACCTCGACGCCACCACGGTCTTGTCGCGCCAGATCGTCGAGCTGGGCATCTACCCGGCCGTCGATCCGCTCGACTCCACGAGCCGCATGCTCGACCCCAACATCGTCGGCGCCGAACACTACCGCGTCGCGCGCGAAGTGCAGCGGGTGCTGCAGGAATACAAAGATCTCCAAGACATCATCGCCATTCTGGGCATGGAAGAACTGTCCGAGTCCCAGAAGATCACCGTCGCGCGGGCCCGCCGCATCCAGAAGTACCTGAGCCAGCCGTTCTTCGTGGCCGAGCAGTTCACCGGCACGCCCGGCAAGTACGTGAAAATCGAAGACACGGTGCGCGGGTTCCGGGAGATCCTCGAAGGCAAGTACGACCACCTGCCCGAAAACGCCTTCAACATGGTCGGCGTCATCGAAGAAGCGGTGGCCAAGGGCCAGAAGATGCTCGAACAGCGCTAGGCGCGCGCGAGGCGTCCATGGAACTGCTGGTCGTCACCCCATTCGGGCAGAAGGTCAAACTCGGCGAAGTCGACGAGGTGGTGGCCCCCGGCGAGGTCGGCGAACTGGGCATCCGCCCGGGCCACCTGCCGCTCATCACGTCGCTCTCCGTGGGGCGGTTCCTGTACACGAAGGGCAGCGAACGGCGGCTCTTCGTCGTCGACGGCGGCTATCTCGAAGTCACGGGCGAGCGCGTGCTGGTCGTCACCGAGTCCTGCGAGGCCCCCGGCGACATCGACGTCGAGGCCGCCAGGCAGGCGCTGCGCGAAGCCGAAGAGGCGCTGCGCATCGTCGAAAACCAGTCCGATGCCCGCCGCGGCCCCTGGACCCACCGCCTGCGTCGCGCCCGCACCCGCCTCGAAGTCGCTCAGTCCGCCTGATCCGCCGTCGGCTCCGCGTCCGCGGCCGCCTCGCCGGGCGGCGGCGTATCGCCCCCATCCGGTGCTGCCAGGATGCGTACGATGCGGTCCTGTAGGCGCCGGTAGGGTGCCGCCTTGGCGCTGCCCGGCCACGCGCAAAGTACCGAAAATAGCAGTGTTTCGCCGTCGGGGCGCGGCACGATTCCCGACAGGCTGGAGACGCCGTCGAGGGTACCGGTCTTGCCGCGTACGCGTCCGGCCGTGGCCGCGTCGGCGAGCCGGCTCTTCAGGGTGCCGTCGCGTCCGGCAATGGCCAGCGCGGCCCCGAACTCGGGCCCGATGCGCGGATCGCTGAGCGCTGCGCGCAGCAGGGCCACAACGTGGTTCGGGCTCACGCGCGTGGCGTCGTAAAGCCCAGAACCGTTGAGGAAGCGCGGGGTGGGCGGCGCGCGCACCCCGAGCGCCGCCAGGTCGCCGCGGACGACCTGTTGCGCATTGGCCCATGTGGCCGGCCAGCCGCCGACTTCGCCGCCGAGTACCTTGAGGATCTGCTCGGCGGCGAAGTTGTCGCTCTGCTTGACGAACGCGGCGACGATGGGGGCCAGCGGCTCGGATTGCCAGGTGAACAGCAGGCGACTCTTCTCGGGCGCCCGCCCCACGACGGCGCCGCGTGGCGTCGCGATGCCGCGGGCGGCGAGAGCCTCGGCGAAGGCGTGGGCTGCAAACAGGCCCGCGTGCGCGACGCGCCGTTCGACGCGCTGTGGCCTGGCCGTAAGCCCGATGGTGCCGCTCACCGCCACGCTCGTGCGCTGGCCGGCCGCGCCAAAGGTGACCTGCAAAGCGGCGCGGCGTCCGGCGACCGTCGTGGCCTTGTTGTCGACGGTGAAGGCCGCTGCGGCGACCGGCAACCGCACGCGCGCGGGGTCGCCGACCCGGGCGCCGGGCGTCACCTCGACGGCCGCGGCGTTGGCGTTGACCGAGACCGCCCCCGCCGTCGGGCGGTAGGCCGCGTCGGCCGTCTTCTGCTCGAACCCCGGGGGCAGCTGCGGGTCGGCAAACGCGGTGTCGTCGACCACGACCTGGCCCTCGATGGTGCGCACCCCGCGGTCGGCGATGCGGTCGGCGATGCGCAGGAGCGCCATGCGCGTCAGACTGGGGTCGCCAAACCCGCGAAAATAGAGGTTGCCGCGCACGCTCGTGTCGCCGAGCGCGTCGACCCGCACCTCGGTGCGAAAGCGGTAAGCCGGCCCGAGCCGCTGCAGCGCCACGGCCGCCGTGATGAGTTTCGTGCCCGACGCCGGGTTGAAGGCGCGTTCGGCTTGGTGGCCAAAGAGCGTGGCGCCCGTCGACAGCCGAGCTACGCTGACCCCGACGTGCTGGGCCCGCTCACCGAGCGCCGTGAGTGCCTGCTGCAGGCGGGGCGTGAGAACCGCGGCCAGGGGGTCGGTGCCGACTGGAGGCGCGGCCGCGGCGGGCAGCGGAGCCGCCGCGGCGTGGCCGAGGGCGAGGCCGAGGGCGAGCGCAAAGGCCAGGCCCCGCACGGTACCGGGGGCAGAGGCGCGACCGAACGGCCGCGGGTCGCGCGGCCTCCGCCCCAGACGCGGCGTAGGACTCATGGCGGCTCGCCTCCTGCACGGAATGGATGTCTCGGACGACTTGCAGCGCGGGCCGCGCGTCGGGTGGAGCGCGGCCCGCCGGGTGGGGCCCTGTGGAGGGGCGGCTATTCGGCCGGCGGCGGGGTCGCGATGTAGCCGCTTTCCATCATCTGGCGGACCATGGCGCGCGAGCGGCGGATCTTTTCGGCGGCGGTGTTGAGCAGTTCGTCGCGCGTCAGTTTGAGCCGCGCCACGCCTTGCTCGATGGCCTTGAGGCCGACGGCGGCCGCCTCGCGCGGGAACACTTCCCATTCGTCCATGGTGGGCAGCAGGTAGTCGGCGGTAAGGCCGCGGTCTTCGGCGCAGCGGGCGAGCTCGACCGATGCCGCGATGCACATCTCGTCGGTGATGGTGGTGGCCATGACGTCGAGCGTACCGCGGAAAATGCCCGGGAAGCCGACCGAGTTGTTGACCTGGTTCGGGAAGTCGGAGCGGCCCGTGGCGACAACGCGCGCCCCGGCTTCTTTGGCGTCCCAGGGCCAGATTTCGGGCACCGGGTTGGCGCACACGAAGACGATGGCGTCTTTCGCCATGGAACGCACCCATTCCTTGCGAATGGTGTCGGGGCCCGGCTTGGAGAGCGCAATGAGCACGTCGGCGCCGGCCATGGCCTCGGGGATGTCGCCGACGATCTGGGTGTCGTTGGAGACCTCGCAGAGGTGCCACTTCTCTTTGTACTTCTCGCGCAGTTCGGTGCGCCCGCGGTGCAGCGTGCCCTTGGTGTCGAGCACGACCAACTTGCCCGGGTTGGCGCCGTAGGTCAGCAGCAACCGCGCGATGGCGATGTTGGCGGCGCCGGCACCCACGAGCGTGATGCGCACGTCGCCGATGCGCTTGCCGACGATCTTGAGCGCGTTGATGAGCCCCGCGAGAGTCACCGCGGCCGTGCCCTGCTGGTCGTCGTGCCACACGGGAATGTGGGCCTCGGCGCGCAGCCGGTCGAGGATTTCGAAGCAGGCCGGCTGCTCGATGTCTTCGAGGTTGACCCCGCCGAAGGTTGGCTGCAACACCTTGACCGTACGAATGAATTCTTCGGTGTCGCGCGTGTCGATGCAGAGCGGGAACGCGTCGACGCCGCCGAGGTACTTGAACAGCAGCGCCTTACCCTCCATGACCGGCAGCCCCGCCTCGGGGCCGATGTTGCCGAGCCCGAGCACGCGCGTGCCGTTGGAGATGACCGCGACGAAGTTGCCCTTGTTCGTGTGTTCGAGCACGGTTTCGGGATGATCGCGGATGTCGAGGCAGGGTTTGGCCACCCCCGGGGTGTACCAGATCGCGAAGTCGTCGATGCTGCGAATGCAGCATTTCGGAATGACTTCGATCTTGCCCCGATAGAAGGGGTGCAGCCGCATGGCCTCCTGGTTTGGCTGGTTCGCGCGCGCAAGAAGTTCTTCTTTGCTCAGCATGCCTGGCCTCCCACGGAGCGGCGCGTCGGCCGCCCCGGCCGCGTGATGACGGACCGCAGCAAATACCACAACGGGCAAGGCGTCAACCCCAATTCCCCACCTGCGCCCCGGTCCGAGCGAGTGGTGGCGGGCCGCGCGAACGGCGGCGGCGCCGCCTTGGCGCGAGCTTGCCGGCCGACTAACGAACACTATTTTCAACAACGCGGCGTGCGCGCGCGCCGGAGGCGTCGGCCTCCCCACGCGCCGAGGACACGCGCGAGAGAGCGAGGCCATGAAACCGATTAGGCAAGACCGCGATTTCTCTTCCGAATACCTGCGCCAACTCTGCGCCGCGGCGCCGCTCACGCGCGAGGGCGAGGTCGACATTGCGCGCCGCATCGAACAGGGCGAGGACGGCGTCCACGCCGTGATCCTCGGCACCGAGGTCGCGCGTCAGGAGTTGACCACGCTGCTTGCGGAGTTGCGCGCCGGCCAGATCTCGGTGTCGGCCGTTGTGCGCGACGTCGGCGACGACGTCGAAGCCGCGGCCGACGACCCGACCGGCGGCGGCGTCGCGGACGACGCCCGCGCCCGCGCGGTGCAGCTGCTCGAGAGCGTGATTGCCCGCCACGAAGCCAACCGGCGCCTGCGGGCGCGCATCCTGGCCACGCGCGCCAGCCGCGCGCAGCAGGAAGCCGACCGGCGCCGACTCGAAGAGAATCGCGCCGAACTGTTGGCCACGCTGCGCAGCGTGCGCCTCGCGCGCGAGCCCGTCGAGCGCATCGTGCACCGTCTGAAGCAGTCGCTTCGCCAGGTGGAGCGGGCCGAGGCGGCCCTGCGGGAACTCGGGTTGCTGCCCCTGGACGGCGCGCTGCCGCCGGGAGAAGCATCGGCGGCCGCGCCCCCCGCCGCCGACGGCGCTGAGGCGGCCGCGCGGGAGAAGGCGGCCGAGCGGGCCTGGCGCCAGATCCGCCGGGTCGAGGCCGAGATCGGCATGAGCGCCGCCGAGTTGCGCCGCACCTATCGCCAGATCGTCGGTGGCGAGCGCATGGCGGCGCGCGCCAAGCAGCGGCTCATCGAGGCCAACATCCGGCTCGTCGTGTCCATCGCCAAGCGGTACACGAACCGCGGCATACCGTTGCTCGACCTCGTGCAGGAGGGCACCATTGGCCTCATGCGCGCGGTCGACAAGTTCGAGTACCGGCGTGGCTACAAGTTCTCGACCTATGCCACCTGGTGGATTCGCCAATCGATCGCGCGCGCCATCGCGGCGCAGTCGCGCACCATCCGCTTGCCGGTACACCTGTCCGAGACGCTGTCACGCGTCACGCGCACCCTGCGCGGGTTGCAGCAGGAACTGCTGCGCGAGCCGACCATCGACGAGATCGCGGCACGGCTCTGCATCGAGCCCGAGCGCGTGGCCGACGTGCTGCGCGCGGCCCGCCCGACCGTGTCGCTCGAAACGCCGCTCGGCGATGATGGCGAGGTGAGCCTCGGCGACATTACGGAAGACGAATCGGTGCTGCCGGCCGACGAGTGGGTCATCGAGCGCGACCTCAACGCGCAGGCCCGCCGCGCGCTTGCGGCGCTGAGCCCCCGAGAGGAGATGGTGCTGCGCATGCGGTTTGGCATCGGTGGGCGCGAGTCCGCCACGCTCGACCAGGTCGGCAACGACTTTCGGCTGACGCGCGAGCGCATTCGGCAAATCGAGGCCCAGGCCCTCGACAAGTTGCGCCGCGTCTCGCGGGCGCCGGCGCTGGCGGCCCTGCACGGCGCGGCGGGCGCATCCTTCGGCGCCGAGCCGCTGCGCGCGCTCGCGGCCGAGCCGCCCGAGTGAGCGCCGGTGTCGCCTGCGTCGGGTGAAGGCTACGCCTGACGGCTCTTGCGGCGCCGCAGCCCGGTGAGCGCGATGAGGGCGAAGAGCGCACCGACCCCCGGGAAGGCGCCGGCCGCGGCGTTGCAGCCGCCCCCGCCGCCCGAGTGCGGTTCGTCGTTGCCGACATCGCCCGGGCTCGGCACGTCGGGGGTGCCATCGGCGCCGAGCACATCGTCGGTCGCGCCGCCGGCGCACAGTCCGTCGGCACTGCACGTCTGGCCCGCCGCGCACACGCCGCAATCGCCGCCACAGCCATCGGGGCCGCACTGCCGGCCGGCGCACTGCGGCGTGCAGGCGGACACACAAGTGCCGTCCTGGCAGAGCTTGTCGAGCGCGCAGGTGCCGCA